>CAZEYT010000072.1:0-14994 GCA_964516295.1 uncultured Chthoniobacterales bacterium
CTCCCTCGGCGCGCTGCTCGTTCCCGAGGGAAAACTCCACGAGATCCCGAATCTTCCGCCCCCCGTCCTTTCCGTGCCCGGCAAACGCGAGGAGAGATATTTTCTTTTCCTTCGCGGCACCGGCCACTAATCAATCCCGCATGTCTTACGAAAACCTCACGCCACCCGTCGGTGGGAAAATCACGATCAGCAACGGAAAACTCACGGTGCCGGAGAATCCGGTGATCCCGTTCATTCGGGGCGACGGCACAGGTCGTGATATCTGGGCGGCGAGTGAGCGGGTTTTCGATGCAGCAGTCGAGAAAGCCTATGGCGGCAGCCGGAAGATATCGTGGTTCGAAGTGTTCGCCGGTGAGGCCTCGAAAACAAAGTTCGATACCTGGCTGCCGGATGACACGATCAAGGCCTTTGACGAGTTTCTCGTCGGAATCAAAGGTCCGCTCACCACACCGGTTGGCGGTGGCATCCGCTCGTTGAACGTCGCTCTCCGCCAGCTCCTCGACCTCTACGTTTGTCTTCGCCCTGTGCAGTACTTTCAGGGCGTGCCGAGCCCGGTAAAGCATCCGGAGAAGGTCGACATGGTGATCTTCCGCGAGAATACGGAAGACATCTATGCGGGCATTGATTTTGAAGCGGGATCGGAAGCCGCTCTCAAAACACTGGAGTTTCTGAAGGAGAATTTTCCGAAGGAGTTCAAAAAAATCCGCTTTGGGGCGGAAGCCATTGAGACCGTCGGCGTGGGCATCAAGCCGGTTTCCAAGGAAGGAACCCAACGGCTCGTCCGGGCGGCCATCCAATACGCGCTCGATCAGGGCAAGACCTCGGTGACGCTTGTTCACAAGGGCAACATTATGAAATACACCGAGGGCGCGTTTCGCGACTGGGGCTATGACCTCGCGAAGAGTGAGTTCGGAGCTGTGGAAATTGATGGCGGTCCTTGGTGCAAACTCCCCGGCGGACTGATCATCAAAGACGCCATCGCCGACATCACGCTCCAGCAGGTCCTCACCCGCCCGGACGACTTTTCGGTCATTGCCACGCTGAACCTCAACGGGGACTATCTCAGTGATGCCCTGGCCGCACAGGTCGGTGGCATCGGCATTGCGCCGGGTGGAAACATCAATTACGTCACCGGGCATGCCATCTTTGAGGCGACCCATGGCACGGCACCCAAGTACGCCGACCAAGACATGGTCAATCCGGGCTCGGTCGTCCTTTCCGGAGAAATGATGTTCCGCTACATGGGATGGAACGAGGCCGCCGATCTAATCATCAAGGGGCTGAACGGCGCGATTGCCAGCAAGCGGGTCACGTATGATTTTGCACGGCTCATGGACGGTGCCACAAAAATCAAGTGCAGCGAGTTCGGCGACAATATCATCGCCCACATGTGACGACTTCGATTCAAGGCCGGATGGGGGACCAGATATGAGCACAGGGGCGAAAGCACTCATCTTCCTCGGCTGCTATCTTCTCCTCGCCGGGATCGCGGGCTTTGCCTCGAACCCCGCCGGAGCCAAGACCGCGCTCGTCTCCGGCGGGACATTTGGAACGCTCTGTATCATCTGCGGGACGCTTTTGGCCCGTGGGATCACTGTGGCGAGATGGGCCGGGTTGGGAGTAATGGCGCTCCTCACCATCGCGTTTGTCTGGCGGGCGACGGTCGGGTGGATCGCCGTGGCCAACGGACAGGGTGAAAAGCTTTTCCCGGCTGTTCTGATTTCCAGCATGTTGGTGGCCACCTTGTTGGCGCTTCGGTTTGTTTTGAAACGCTGAGCGTCTGTCTGTCGGTAAGCGGAGATAAACGACGAAGTAGGCCGAGTCTGTCGTTAATATTGACAATGTGTCGTTTTATGCAATTAAACGACAAATTGTCATGTCATGAGCAAAAGGATCTCGGAAACCGAATTTGACGCCATCGTGGCCGTGATCCGCTCCAACGGGGGCGGTGTCGGCGCCGAAGGGATTCAGGCCGGGCTGACGGTCCAACTTCCTCCGAGGACGCTGCAACGGCGGTTGAAGGAATTGGAAGATCAAGGTCGGATCTCGAGCCGGGGAGCGAAACGTGGGAAACGCTACTTTTATCGAGACGACGAGACGGGCGCGGTGCGGGAGAATCCGACTGCTTACCGGAGCCCGGACGTCGCGGAGGAGGAGATTTCGCTCTCGGCGGCCGCCTTGGAGATTCGCTGCCTGATCCGGGTGCCGCGAGTGGACCGAAAGCCGGTGGGATACAATTCGGCCTTTTTGGAGTCTTATATTCCCAACGAGACCGCCTATCTGCCTGCGGCGATGCGGGTCGAACTGGCGCGCATTGGGCAGGTTGGCTTGTCCGATCTCCCGGCCGGCACGTATCTGCGGAAGGTTCTCGACCGACTGCTTATTGATCTTTCGTGGAATTCCAGCCGCTTGGAGGGCAATACCTACTCGCGGCTGGAGACCGAGCGGCTTTTGGCCGTGGGCGAGAGCGCTGAAGGCCGCGGCACCCGCGAGACGCAGATGATTCTTAATCACAAAGGAGCCATTGAGATGCTTGCCGAACAGGCCGGGGAGATCGGGTTCAACCGCTACACGATCTGCAATCTTCATGCCTTGCTTTCTGACAACCTGCTTTCGGATTCTGCCGCTTGCGGCCGATTGCGCGACCGGGCGGTGGGGATCAGCGGAACGGTCTACCATCCGCTCGAGGTGCCGCAGCAGGTCGAGCTGTATTTCCAGATGATCCTCGACAAAGCAGAGGCGATCCGGGACCCGTACGAACAGGCTTTCTTTGCGATGGTGCATCTGCCGTATTTGCAGCCGTTCGAAGACGTCAACAAGCGGGTGTCGCGCTTGGCGGCCAATATTCCGCTGGTGAAGTTCAATCTGTGCCCTTTGTCGTTTGTGGATGTCCCGAAAGACGACTACATCAACGCGCTGATCGGCATTTACGAGCTGAACCGCGTGGACTATCTGCGGGAGGTGTTCGACTGGGCGTGTCGGCGCTCCGCGGCGCGGTATTCGGCCGTATTGCAGTCGCTTGGGGATCCCGATCCCTTTCGGCTGCGTTATCGCGATCAGGTCGCGGCGTTTGTTCGGTCGGTCGTCGCGGCCGGGTGGGACAAAAGCACGGCGTCGCGCTGGATCGCGCGTGAGGCGGGCGAGAAGGTTCCCGAGCACGTCCGGGCGCGCTTTGTGGAGGTGGTGGAGCTGGAGTTGTCCAGTCTCCACGAGGGGAATATCGCGCGCTACCGGCTCCGGCCTGGCGAGTTCCGGCTTTGGCTCAAAGGCTGGAAGTAGCGCGGATATCCTCGGGGCAGGCCCTGTCGGGCGACTCAGGGGGCATCCATCTCGGGCCGTGGCTGCGATGGTTTCCCCGAGTATGAAAAACATCCTTGCTGCCGCCCTGTGCTTTGTCGTTGTTGGATCCGCTCACGCGGGAACGACCTCGAAGAGCTTTAAACAAACGACAACCATTGAGGAAGAGTGCAACTTCCGGGACATGGAGTTTCAGATCGACGGCTTCGGAGCCTTTGCGGCGAATCCGGGGTTTGAGACCCACGGTCGGACCCTGAATACCGGCGTCGGTTGCGGGGCGGGGCTGAACTTCTTCTTTGCCCGTTACTTCGGCGTGGGGGTCGAGGCGCTTTGGTACGGCAACGGCGGATCCGCCGAGCACATGATCAATGGACATGCGTTTTTCCGCTATCCGATTTGCAAATGGAATCTTGCGCCTTACATGATGATCGGCGGCGGGTCGGGCTGGGATCACGTCAATGTCGGCTATTTCACGATCGGCGGCGGCATGGAATGGCGTGTGCACCGGAATTTCGGTCTCTTCGCCGACAGCCGCGCGTTTCTTGGTGCGCCGGACACGCTGGGGGTTTCCCGTGTCGGCATCCGCTTCGCTTTTTAAAAAAACCATCTCTCCTGAAAAGGCGTCGTCCGGCGGGTGTCGGGCGGCGCCTTTTTTCTTGGGCAGCCTGGCCTTGAGAGGTGGTGATTTCTCGGCGATAGTTTGCGATCCATGAGCCAACCCCGTGCTGACTTTCAAGCGATCCTGCGTGATATGCCGCACAAGCCCGGGGTTTACGTGATGCGGGACCGGCTCAATCATGTGATCTACGTCGGAAAGGCGCGGGATCTGCGAAAGCGGGTGGGGAGCTATTTCATGCCGTCGCGGAAAATGACGGCCGATCTGAAGACGCGGGCGCTGATCGACAGCGTCTGGAGTCTCGAATACCACGTGGTAAAAAGCGAGGCCGAGGCGGTGCTTTTTGAAGGCCGGCTGATCAAGGAATTCCGCCCGAAGTACAATGTCAGCTTTCGCGACGACAAGCGCTTTCTCCTCGTGCGGGTACATCCGGACGATCCGTTTCCGAGATTCACGCTCACGCGTTTGCGCAAGGAGGACGGGGCGAGGTATTTCGGGCCGTTTGCCCATTCCGGAGCGCTTCGGGCCACCCTGAATGCGATGCGGAAAAAATTCGGTCTCCGTTCGTGCCGACCGGCCGCGCCCGGAGAACGCGATTACAAGCATTGCCTCGATCACATTATCAAGAATTGCAGCGCGCCGTGTGTGGCAAAAATTTCGGCGGAGGACTATCGGGCGCGCGTCGAGGCGGCGTGCGAGTTTCTTGACGGTCAGAGCCGTGAGATGATCCACCAAGTCGAGGCGGAAATGAAGGCGGCGGCAGAGCGCATGGATTTCGAAAAAGCCGCTCAGCTCAGGAATTTGCTGGGCGACCTGAAAACCACAACAAAGCCGGTCGTTCGCTTCACCCGAAAGTCTTTGCCGACAACGGTCACGCCGGAGTCCGACCTTCTCGCGCTGCGCGATGCGTTGCAGCTGGACCGCGTGCCGCGGGTGATGGAGTGTTTTGATATCTCGAACATCTCGTCGACGCACATCGTCGCGTCGATGGTGCGCTTTCGGGACGGGGTTCCCGACCGCGCAAATTATCGGAAGTATCGCATCATCGGAACGCCGCATCAGAATGACTTCGCGAGCATGGCCGAAGTAGTGAGGCGGCGTTATGGCCGTGTGCTCCGGGAGGCGGCGGCAGCCGGGGCGGATGAGTTGAACCAGGAGCCTGTGGGCGAGGCCTTTGCCCGCGTGGCGGAGGAGGCTCCGGGGGTCGCGTTGCCGGATTTGATTATTGTGGACGGTGGGCGTGGACAGCTTTCGAGCGCTTGCAAGGAACTTCAACGGCTCGGGCTTCACGAGGTGGCGATCATCGGTCTCGCCAAGGAATTCGAGGAAATCTACCGCCCGGCCCGCCCTTTGCCGCTGCGGTTGCCCGAGGACAGTGGCGCCCTCCGGCTTTTGCAGAGGATCCGGGACGAAGCGCACCGAACCGCGAACGGATACCATAGTTTGCTACTCTCCAAGCGGGTCCGCGAGAGTGCCTTGGATGACATTCCCGGCATCAGCGCGGCGCGCAAACGGGCTCTTCTGGCCAAGTTTGGCTCGGTGGAACGAATCCGCAAAGCGTCGGTGGACGAACTGACGGGTGTCGGCGGAGTCGGGAGCGAGTTGGCGGCGACGATCAGCGAGCGACTTCGCGCGGGAAGCTAGTTGTTGGATTTTTCGAGTGCTTCGATAACAAGCTCCGCCGTTTTCCTGGCCGAGGCCGGGTTTTGGCCGGTGACCAGGCGACCATCGCGGATGGCATTCTCTTGGAAATCGGCGGCCGGCATGACGGTGGCTCCGGCTTTCTCAAGTTCGGTCTGTAAGAGGAAGGGAACGGTTGACGTGAGACCGACGGCGTCCTCCTCCGCATTCGTGAAGGGCGCGACTTTGCGTCCTGCGACGAGCGGTTTTCCATTAGAGAGAGTCACCTTCACCAACGCGGCCGGACCGTGACAGACGGCCCCGACGACACCGCCTTGCTCGTAGATTTTTGAAGTGACCGACTGCACGTCCTTTGAATCGGCAAAATCCCACATGGTTCCGTGTCCTCCGGCAAAGAAGATGGCGGAGTAGTCGGCCGGGTCAACCTGGTCGAGAGCGAGCGTGTTTTTGACACCGTCGCGGTCTCCGTCCCTCGCTCCGTAGATTTTCCAAAAGGCGGCGTTTGCAGGGTCATCGAGATCGCGGCTTTTCGGGTCCAGAGGCGCGACGCCGCCGCGGGGACTGGCAAGACGAACCGAATATCCGGCGGCTTCGAAGACCTCATATGGATGTGCCGCTTCGGAAAGGAAAAATCCGGTCGGCGTGTCGGTTGCACCCATCTGTCCGTGGTTTGTGAGGACGAGGAGAATCGGGCGCTTCTCTGCGGCGGCGAGAGGTATAATCGAGAGCAGGGCGGCGAGGAGGAGAGCGGAAAATCTCATGAGAGAAAGAGTGCTGCGGCCTTGCGGGAATGCAAACGATTTGGCTTGGGCTTGCCTTTTCGTCGCGAACCGCGTGGCTTGGTCGCGTGATGTCCGGCGTGAATTCCGAATACGATGTGGTGGTTGTGGGCGGTGGGGCTGCCGGGCTTTTCTGTGCGGCTGTGGCCGGTCAGCGCGGGCGTCGGGTTTTACTGGTCGAGCACAACGACCGCGTCGGAAAGAAGATCGGAATCTCCGGCGGTGGACGGTGCAATTTCACAAATCTCGGAGCGGGTCCGGCAAACTATCTTTCCGAGCAGCCGGGCTTCTGCCGCTCGGCACTGGCGCGCTACACACCGCAGGATTTTCTCGCTCTTGTCGAAAAACACGGGATCGCCTGGCATGAGAAAAAGCTCGGCCAGCTTTTCTGCAACGGGAGTTCGCGCGAGATCATCGACTTGCTCTTGCGCGAGTGTGCGGATGGCGGGGTGGAGGTTCTCTGTTCCACCTCGGTTGCAGCCGTGGAAAACGACGGGGCGTTTCGGCTGCGGGTAAATCGCGCCGGAGATTCGCGGCGGATCGATTGCGAATCACTGGTCGTTGCAACCGGCGGTCTTTCGTTTGCCAAGTTGGGCGCGACCGATTGGGGACATCGCCTCGCGTGCCAGTTCGGACTTCGGCTGACCCCGATGCGACCGGCCTTGGTGCCGTTGGTTTTGTCGTCGGATGATCTGGCGCACTGGAAAGAACTCGCCGGCGTGTCGCTCCCCGTGCGGATTCGACGGGGAGAGACGGCGTTTTCGGAAGCGGTTCTCTTTACGCATCGTGGACTCAGTGGCCCAGCGGTCTTGCAGATTTCTTCGTATTGGCGGGATGGTGAGACCGTGACCCTCGATCTGCTCCCCGGGCAGGATTTTCCCAAACCGGACGCGACAAACCGCCAGTCTTCCACCCGACTCGCAGCCTTGCTGGCGCGGCACTGGCCGAGGAATTTCGCGGACGCGTGGTGTGGGGCGTACGGTTGGGACAAACCGCTCGGACAGCTCAAGGATCGAGAGATCGCCGCCGCCGAGGTCACGGCAAGGGCCTGGAGGTTGAGCCCTCCCGGCAGCGAGGGATATCCCAAGGCGGAGGTAACACTGGGCGGGGTCGATGTGCGCGACCTGTCCTCAAAGACCATGGAAGCCCGCGACGTGTCCGGCCTTTACTTTGTTGGCGAGGTGATGGACGTGACCGGCTGGCTGGGCGGCTACAATTTCCAGTGGGCCTGGGCCAGCGGGCACGCGGCGGGATCGGTCGTCTAAGCTTAGTTTTTTTTGTTGAGCGCCGCCGTAAACCAATCCACCTGAGGCGCGGCATTCCGCCCCGTGCTGTGGCGGTTGCGGTCGCGTGGACCGGCCTCGTTGCGGCGTTCGCCCGGCTTGGGGCGGGTCAGCTCCGGCTTGGTCTTCATCGAGAGAGCAATGCGTTTGCGGGCGAGGTCGACCTCGACAACGGTCGTTTGCACGCGTTGACCGACTTTGACCACATCGGCTGGGTTCTTGACGAACTGATCCGAGAGCTGGCTGATGTGGACGAGGCCGTCTTGGTGGACTCCGATATCAACAAACGCCCCAAAGGCGGTGACGTTGGTGACGATGCCCGGCAATTTCATGCCCGGCTGGAGTTTTTCCATGGTGTCCACTCCCTCGGCGAACTTGAAGACCTCGAACTGCTGGCGCGGGTCACGACCGGGCTTCGCGAGTTCGTCGAGAATGTCTTTCAACGTGGGGAGGCCAACTTCCTCGGTCACGTATTTGCGTGGGTCGATGCGGTCACGGCGGGCTTTGTCTTTGAGGAGGTCACCGACGGTGCACTGAAGATCGGAGGCGATGGCATCGACGAGCGGGTAGCGTTCCGGATGAACGGCACTCGCATCGAGCGGATGGCTGCCGTCGCGGATGCGAAGGAAGCCCGCGGCTTGCTCGAAAGCCTTGGGACCGAGGCCGCTGACCTGGAGGAGTTCCTGGCGGGAACGGAAGGGACCGTTTTTGTCACGGTGTTCGACGATGCTGGCCGCGGTGCGAGAGTTGAGGCCCGAGACGTAGGTGAGAAGGTGTTTGCTCGCGGTGTTGAGCTCGACGCCGACATTGTTCACGCAGGAAATGACCGTGTCGTCGAGGGAACGCTTGAGCGCTGACTGGTCGACGTCGTGTTGATACTGACCGACGCCGATCGACTTGGGATCAATTTTCACGAGTTCCGCGAGGGGATCCATGAGGCGGCGGCCGATGGATGCCGCGCCGCGGACGGTGAGGTCGAGGTCCGGGAATTCCTCACGGGCAACTTCGGAGGCGGAGTAAATCGAGGCACCGGACTCATTGACCATGACGACGGGAATCGAGCCCGGGAGTTTGCATTTGGTGATGAAGGCTTCCGTCTCCCGCGAGGCCGTGCCGTTGCCGATGGCGATGGCTTCGATTTGATATTTTTTGACGACGGAATGAAGGAACTCCGCGGCTTCGATTTGTTCCCGGGTGCTTTTTTCCGGGTAGATGACGTCGTGGTAGAGGAGTTTTCCCTGACGGTCGAGGATCGCGACTTTGCAGCCGGTGCGGAAACCGGGATCGATGGCCAAGACGTTCTTTTGGCCCAGTGGCGAGGCGAGGAGAAGTTCGCGAAGGTTCTCGGCGAAAACGCGGATCGCTTCCTCATCGGCCTTCTTTTTGAAATGCATGCGGGCCTCGGCCTCCATCGCAAATCCGAGAAGCCGTTTATAGCAGTCCTCAACGGCCAGCCGGACCTGCATGGCGGCCGGGGAGCTGTTGAGGACGAATTGATTGACGAGGATGGCGATGGCGGCATCTTCCGGCGGCGTGAGGCGGGAAAAAAGAAAGCCCTCGGATTCTCCGCGCCGGATTGCAAGAATCCGGTGTGAGGGTGCGGTGGCGGCCGGTTCGCTCCAGTCAAAGTAGTCCTTGAATTTCGCGCCTTCTTCTTCCTTGCCGAAGGCGACTTTGGACTTGAGGACGCCTTTTTCGAGATAGAGCTGGCGAAGTTTGGCGCGTGCATCGGCGTCGTCGTTGATCCGTTCGGCGAGAATGTCCCGAGCCCCGGCGAGTGCCGCTTCGGCATCCGGCACTTCCTTTTCCACGCTGACATATGCGGCCGCCTCCTCGAGCGGGACGGTCTGGTTGTTCTGCGCCCAGAGGATCTCGGCGAGCGGTTCGAGTCCGCGCTCGCGCGCCACGGTGGCCTTGGTGCGCTTTTTCGGGCGGAAGGGAAGGTAGATATCTTCGAGCCGCGAGAGAGTTTCCGCTTCGGTGATGCGGGCTTCGAGCTCGGTGGTCAGGAGGTTGCGTTCTTTGAGCGACGAGAGGACGGATTCGCGGCGTTTGTCGAGTTCTTCGAGTTGCTCGAGGCGGTCGCGGATCGAGGTGATTTGGACCTCGTCCAATTCACCCGTGCGTTCCTTTCGGTAGCGGGCGATGAATGGGACCGTGGCCCCTTCTTCGATGAGAACCGCCGTGGCCGCCACCTGGCGGGCGGTGAGGTTGAGTTCCTTGGAAATTTTGAGGACGTGGTGCTCGATCATTTTGGAGAGAAAAAGTGGGTCATGATGGGCGATGTCGCGGCTGAGTCAATCGCCGGATTTTCGAATTTCGCCCCGTCCTTGCGCGTCTGCGAATCCCGTGGAATGATGCGGCTCATTATGGCGAAAGAATTGCTTCCCGGCGATGTGGCTCCCGAGTTTTCTTCCGTGGCGGTGGGCGGGGAATACGGGGAGGGAACTCCTGTAAAACTGTCGGATTTCCGAGGAAAAAAAGTGGTGCTCTATTTTTATCCGAAAGACGATACGCCCGGCTGCACGACCCAGGCCTGCACGCTCCGTGATCGTTTTTCCCATTTGCAGGATCGGGATGCGGTCGTCCTCGGGGTGAGCGTCGATTCCCCGAATAGCCACATGAAGTTCATCGAGAAATTCAACCTTCCGTTTCCACTCCTGAGCGATGAATCGCATGAGATCGTCGATGCGTATGGGGTCTGGGTCGAAAAAAGCATGTATGGAAAAAAATACATGGGCACGGAGCGGACGACCTTCATTATCCGGCCGGACGGAACCATCAAATCGGTGTTTCGGAAGGTAAAACCCGGCGAGCACACCGACCTCGTCCTTGCGGATCTTGCGCATTTTGAACCGTGAATCCCTCATCGCGGTCTATGATCGCCTGACCGGACTGGTGGAGAAGCTCCCCGGCGGTTTGCAAAAGCCGATTCTCAAGGAATTGCTGCCGATCCGGCAGTTGTTTCTGGACCACCGCGCGGCGCGTCTTTTTCTGGTGGGATCGGGTGGGGGAACGACCCGGGAAATCTTGTCGGCGATGGGGGTGCCGGAGGTCGAACTTGGCGGGCCGGACAATGGGTGGAGACCCTATCGTGTGCCGACGCTCGGAGCCGTTGAGATCCTCGACGGGCGCGATGACATTCCGGGAGATCTGGTCGAAGCTGGACTGCGACGCTACGAGCCGGATGTCGTTCTTTTCTTCGGCGACGAGTTGGATGGTGGCGAGGCGTGGGACCGCGCTGTGAACCGGGCAGCAACATTGGCGGCTCCGGTAATCGGAATCGCGTCCGTGGGCGAGGCCGCGTTTCGCCTCCAAGCCCGTCTTGCCGCAGAGCGTTCGCTTTCGCGCCGCGTTCCGAAAGTCCTGGATCTGAAAGATCCCGCGTGCGACGAGATCATTTGTGCGGCTCTTCCGTTTTCGGCGCAATTGGAGTTTGCCCGGGTGACCGGAGCCCGCAGGGCGCAGGCGCACATTGCCGGATCGCTTCTCAAATCGTTCAGCGCCGTTTGCGGGGTGATTGCGGTGCAGCCGATTCCGCTGGCGGATATGCCGATCTTGACGACGCTCCAGACGCTGATGGTCGGCCTGATCATTCACACGACCGGCAAGCCGTTCAGTCCGAGGTTGGTTGCCGAGTTCATCGGGGCCCTTGGCTTTAACATCGGAGCGGGATTGGTGCTGCGGGAGGGGGCACGGGCGTTGGTGCGGTTTGTTCCGGTGTGGGGAAATGCGGTCTCAGGCTTTGTTGCGGGAGCCGGAACCTACGCCATCGGCCGCGCGGCGATTGCCTATTTTATCGAGGAATCGCCCATCGAGGAGACGCGGAAACTTTTCAAGCGGTTGCTGCCGAAACGGAACGGTTCTGTCAAACCACCGGAGCTTCCGCCGGCCTGAATCGTTGGTCAGAGGACGTCAGCGCGGAGGTCGTTGAAGGCTCTGCCGAGGTGATCGATGATCCGTGATGCGGACAGGGATTCCCGCGACGAGCCGTGAAGGAGTGCGAGCTCGGCTGCACGCCCGCAGACCCACGCCCCGAGCATCGCCGCTTCGCGCAGGGGTTTGCCTTGGCCGATCAGCGCGGCACAGACACCGGTGAGCACATCGCCCATTCCTCCCGAGGCCATGCCGGGATCTCCGGTCGTGTTGAAGACCGGCGGACAGCCTTTTTCTCCGATGACAGTCCTCGAGCCTTTGAGGAGGAGAGTAACAGGAAATTCCTGCACGAAATCCTCGAGCCATTGTCGACGGGAGCGCTTTCCGCGAGGGAACAGGCGCTCCATTTCTCCCGGATGGGGCGTCAGAAGGCGGGGGGCCGGACAGTTGGCGAGCATGGCCGTTCCGGTCGCAGAAACGGCATTCAAAGCGTCGGCGTCCACCACGCAGGGACACGGGGCCCTGCGAAGGATCTCCAAAATCTCAGGGCGATGCGCGTCGCCCAGTCCGGGGCCGAGTGCGATGACGTCCCATCGGTCTCTCAAAATCTCGTCCAGTGTATTGATCGGGCGAACCATCACCTCGGGGATGGCCGAGGTCGCGAGGATGGGATAGACGTCCCGGGGAACGCATAACGTAACGAGACCTCCGCCGGCATGAACAGCAGCAGCAGAGCTCAGGCGGGCGGCTCCCGTGAGGCCCGACGAACCGGCGAGGATCGCAATGCGCCCGCAGAGGCCCTTGTGCATATCGAATGGCCGCGGCGGCAACAGGCCGCGAAGCGCATCAGGCGTAACCAACCCGGCTTGGTCGGCCTCGACTGGAGCCGTGACCCCCTCCAAGGGAAAAACCGCCAGGCGCCCAACGGCGGAGGGTGCGGTGTCGGCAACGAGTCCCGATTTCGCAAAACCGATCGTCAGGGTCGCATCGGCCTGCACGCAGACGTCCGATGGTTTACCGGAATCGGGATCGAGGCCGCTGGGAAGATCGGCCGCGAGCACCCAAGCTCCCTCTTGGTCCCGGAGACGGCGGATGGCATGGATGGCGTTGGCGATGGGTTCACGCGGATTTCCCCGTGCGCCGATGCCGAGGAGACCGTCGAGAACAACGAGCGCCGTCGAGGGCGGCCAAGGCTTCGCGTTACCTAGCGTTGTTTCGAGTGCCATACGCTGAACTTCGGCCAACGGGGCGAGGGGAGCCTCCGGGAGAACCAGGCGAATCGTCCAGCCGGCAGCGGCCAGATGGCGGGCCGAGACGAGAACGTCCCCGCCGTTGTTGCCTTTTCCCGCAAACACATGACAGGTGCCTGGATCCGGATGAAACTGCCGGACCATGTCGGCGAGGCGCATTCCGGCGGCCTCCATGAGATCCTCCGCCCGCGCCCCTTTTGCAAAAGCGGCCTTCTCCGCTTCGAGCATCTGGGCGCGAGTGAGAATCATGCGGTGAAGAGGTCTTTGAGGCGCTCGTAGAAGCTCTTGTGAATCGGACTGTTCTCCTCGCCGCAGAGTTCGGAAAACTTCTGAAGCGCTTCGCGTTGTTCGTGATTGAGCCGTGTCGGAACCTCCACCTGCACTCGGGTGAGAATGTCCCCCCTCGCTGCGCTCTGGAGACCGGGCATGCCTTTTCCTTTCACGCGAAAAACGGTTCCGCCCTGGGTGCCGGCCGGAACTTTGAGGGACGCCGAACCCTCGAGTGTTGGCACGCGAATCTCACCGCCGAGGGCTGCGGTTGTGAATGGGAGAGGAACTTCGCAATGAAGATCCATTCCATCGCGGGTGAAGACATCGTGTTCTTTGAGGTGAATGACCACGTAAAGATCTCCCGACGGACCGCCACGCACTCCGGCTTCTCCGCCGCCCGAACTCCGCAAGCGTGATCCATCATCGATACCTGCGGGGATACGGATTTTGACGCGGGAGGTCTTTTCGAGTCGACCTTCGCCGTGACAGCTCTTGCAGGGTTTTTCAACGATCTGGCCTGTGCCATGGCATTGTGGACAGGTTTGGGCGACTTGGAAAAAGCCGCGCGACGCAACGACCTGACCGCGTCCCCGACAGGTCGGGCAGGTGACCACGCGAGATCCCTTTTGAGCGCCAGATCCGTCACACACCTCGCAGGTGTCGAGCTTGCGAATCTCGATCTCTTTTTCTGCGCCGAAGGCGGCTTCTTCGAGCGTGATTTGCATGTCGTAGCGGAGATCCGAGCCCCGCTGCCGACCGGGGGCGTCCGAGCCGCCACCGAAAAACTGGTCAAAGATGCCCCCCGAGCCGCCACCGGCTCCGAAGACCTCGCGGAAAAGATCGAACGGATCGTGAAATCCGCCACCACCGCCGCCCATGCCGCCTTGCTGGAACGCCGCGTGTCCGTAGCGATCATAGGCAGCCCGTTTTTGAGGATCCATGAGGACATCATAGGCCTCGCCGAGTTCCTTGAATTTCTCTTCGGCTTCGTGGTCTCCGGGGTTTTTGTCCGGGTGAAATTTGACAGCGAGTTTGCGGTAGGCTCGCTTCAGATCGTCTTCCGAGACCCCGCGGTCGACGCCGAGGATTTCGTAGTAGTCGCGCTTTTTCGTCATTCCGCAGGCCCCTTGGAAACCGTAACCATCGACGCGCGGAGGATGCGATCTTTCAGTTTGTAGCCCCGCCGGAGTTGGCGGACGACGTTGCCCTCGTGAACTTCGGTGCTGTGTTCCTGGGCGACGGCTTCATGGCGGGTCGGGTCAAACGTTGTGCCCTCGGCCGGAATCGCCTCCACGCCCTGATCGCGGAGAAAATCCTGAAGCTGCTTTTGGACCATGCCCATGCCTTCGACGATGGCAACGGGATCGGAAGCCTTGCGGGCGGCGTCGAGGCCGAGCTCGAAGCTGTCAAGGACGGGGAGCAGTTTTTCGAGAAGCGAGGAGTTCGCATAGCGAATCGCCTCTTCTTTCTCACGATTGGCGCGCTTGCGGTAGTTGTCCAGATCCGCCGCGGCGCGGAGGGCGAGGTCTTTGAATTTCAGAATTTCCGCCTGGGCATCAACCGGGGTGTCCGGTGAAGAGGCTTCATCGGTGGAAGGTGTCTCCACGTTTTCGTTGGGTTCGTTCATTTTTTCGCAATCGCTATCAAAGTAATATCGTCGTGCTGCGGGTGGTTGCCGACGAAGCTTCGGACATCCTCGGCAAGGTAGCGGACGACCCGTGCTGCGCCGTGTTTCGCGCTGGCTTGGAGGCCTTGGACGAGCCGCGGCAGACCATATTCCAACCCCTCTTGGTCGAGGGCTTCGGTGGCTCCATCGGTGTAGAGCAGCACGCAATCCCCGCTTTCCAGCCCGAACTGGAAGTCCCCACAGACTCTATTAAACACCTCTCCGCTGTCAATCCCGAGAGCCATGCCTTTCGGACTGAGTTTTTCGACCTCGCCGGTCTTCGCGCGGTAGAGAAGGGGAGCATCGTGTCCGGCTC
>CAZEYT010000073.1:0-14817 GCA_964516295.1 uncultured Chthoniobacterales bacterium
GGATGGGGCGCTCAGCTCGCGAAGAACCCAATTACAGAAGAATCTTTACACCCCCCCGCCCGCTGAGCTAGCACGTTGGCTAGAATAGGGGGAAATGACCGCGTTCTTTTCCAGTCACGAGGCGGCGTGCCGCTACCATACCTTCCGGCCGAAAGTTCATGGCATCGTCGTCGATTGGCTGGGCCGTCATTGTGGACCGCGCCGATGGCGCCGCGGTCTTGATGTCGCTTGCGGGACTGGTGATTCCACGGTCCCTCTGCTCAAGGTGTGCGACGAAGTGCTCGGAATCGATACGTCCGACGAGATGCTTGCCTTTGCGAGAGGGAAGGGGGTGACCACGCGTTGCGTATCGTATGACGCATTCAAGCCAGATGAGCCATTCGATCTCATCAGCACGTGAATGGCTTTTCATTGGTTCGACCCTATCGAAGCCATCAGGTGCTATAAGGCGTTTTCTGGAGAAGAAAGCACCTGGGTGATCTTCAACTTCGCGTTCGCAGGCCATGATTCGAGCCCCGACTTCAATGTTTGGTTTCGTGACGCTTATCTCGCCTCCTTCCCATCGCCGTCACGAAACCGTATCGCCTCGGTCGTTCCGCGCGACGATCCCGAAATTGTCTGCCTGGGACAAGATCGCGGCACCCTGTTGATCGACTTCACTCCAGAGCAGCTCGTTGGATACTTGTCGACTCAATCCAATGTAGAGCGTGCTGTTCGTAAGGGCGGGGATTACGAGCGCATCTCCGCCGATTTGCTCGCTCAAATTCGCGCGCTCGTTTCTGGCGGACCTTTCCGGTTCGCGTTCTCCTACGAGATTCACCAATTCAATCGGAGCCAACAAGGCCATCGATAGAACGCGCTATCGCGCACCTTATGGCGGACGTAAAAATGACGCAGACTATACTGGTTGGCGACTCCGCTTTTCTTGCTTTTTACGCTAGTAATATACTCACCAATCCATGAGGCGGCGCATTTTCTGGTGGGGATTATGTTTGGATGGCAACTTGAAGACATTCGACTTGTTCCGAGATTTTGGAGGGGGGAGTTTTTTAAAGCTGCCTATGTCAGTTGGGCCACATCGCCCGGAAGGTTGGCCATTTTTTTCGTAGCTCTTGCTCCGTATTTCGTAGATTTAGCAATAGGGGCCGTGGGTCGTCTGATTCCTTCGAGAATTTACTCGAACAGCGTGTTTATGTTTTGGGCGGTTTTCCTCGTTTTTGTATGGGGACCTGCGTTCAACACGATTCACAATTTGGCCTTCACGCCGTTTACCCACACCGACGTGACTGCGGCTGGAGAAGTCACCAGCTTTTGGGTCGTTTACCCGCTTATGATTGGGTTCTCGATCTTCCATGTCGCAAATATCGTTCGCTTCACCCGCACTCGAAATGAAGAAAGATGACGCCGAACCAGGCGATGCAGACAAAAAATAATCGCCTTCTGGAAACTTTCCGGGTTTTGATTTCTTCAAAAAAACCGCGCTGAAATGAAAGTCGGCCTTACGGCTTAAGAGAGCGCCGCGAGAAGGCACCTCACTCCCGCTCCACCCAGAAGGGGAAGTAATGACGCTTACCTTTCCGAACTTGCACGTCTGGTCCACTTTCCGGGTGCCCGGCTATTTTTCCAACCCGACTCCTCGCGAAGCACGAGGGGCACGATGCAGAAATAGGGCTGACGAAAATCCCGTCAGCCCCGCTGGCCGCTTTTCAAGTGCCGATGGTTTCCGACGGCCGCGCGAGGAGCCAAATCAGTAAGCCGAACGGCCAGGCGACGAAGGCAACCAAAAGGGCGATGAGCAGACCGGATTTTCCACGCGCCTTGGCGTCACGATAGCTGTAGAGCACCGAGTAAAGATACAGGGCCAGCAGCCCGATGAGGAATAGGACACCGAAGGCGGTGCCAAAGATGTCTGCGAAGTTCCAGTGGGTCGATGTCATAAGGAAAGGTTGTGAAGGACGATCTGCTGTAGGGTCTAAGAAAGCGCCGCATAGACCTGCTCGGCAATGAAAAGAGCGCCCGCCGGGCCGGGGTGGATCGCATCCTCCGCAAAGACGTCGGGCGGGAGGTTGTTGAGCAGGTTCGCGACGGCCGCATGGAGATCGAGGAACCGGCATCCATGTTCCGCTGCCGTGGCCCGCACCGCCTCGACATAGCCGGGAATGGTCCTTAGCACACGCGCCCGATAGGAATCCGGCGTTGTGTCCCGACTCGCCAAGAACGGGGAGATCAGAAGGATCTTCGTCTCGGGCAATGCCGAGCGGGCAAGCGCAACGATTTGATGATAAATCGCGGTGAATTGCTCGAGAGACTGCTTCGGATTCGTTTCGGGAGCGCAGAGCCAACGGTTGATGTCGTTGATGCCGATTTTGACGACGAGCCAATCCGGGCGGTGCGCCAGGACGTGGTCGCTCCAGCGCGAGCGCAAATCGTCCACCGTGTTCCCTCCGATCCCACGGTTGATAATCCGCACGCGTTTCGCCGGTTCACGAATCGTAAGCAGGTCGGAGAACATGCGAACGTAGCCGACACCGAGTGGGACATCCAACTGATTGCGCCCGCAATCCGTAATGCTGTCGCCAATAAAGAGAAGGGTTTCGCGGGGTTGGATGGCGGTGGGCATGGTGGTGGAGGTTTGTCTTTATTGATGAGGTTACGGGGCTTCCAGGGAGATGACCGTTTGTGGAGTTTCGCGGAAATCAGGATCGAAGGTAAGGAATCGAAAGCGGGCCGTGAGGAAGGACGGCGACGCGGGCAGCGGGGCCGAGTTGATCCAGGCGACTGCGCACCTTCGCGGCGATGTCGTGGCAGGGGGTGAGATGGACCGCGCGGAGCGTCTCATCCGGGATCGTGGAGTGGACGAGCACCTCGGCATCGCGCTGGATCATGGCTTGGATGTGAGGTTGCCATTGCTCCGGGGCGCGGAAGCCCGGCGACTCGATGCGCGTGAGGAGTTCGGCAGAATTGGGCGCGCTGCGCATGAGCGTGTCGCACGGACTGCCGTCCGGCACGCCCTCCCGACATTCGGAAGCGATGATGAGGAGTCCGCCGGGCTTGAGGATGCGGGCGCCGGCGCGGAGACCTTTGACACTTTGATAGAGATTCAGGTCAAGCGGGTAGCCGCTGTTGGTGGTGACCACGATGTCGAAGAGATGCGGCACCTCCCGCATGGCAGTTCGGCGCACGAACTCGCAGCCCTGGCGATGGGCGCCAAGGAGGTCGCCGGCGAACACGCCGGTGATCTGGCGTTCGGTGTCGAGTGTCACATTGACGACGAAGCTTTGACCCGCCATGAGGGCGATGTCGCGGAGTTCTTCCCAGAGCGGATTGCCCTCGGTGATTCCAAACGCCGCGTTCGGGTGGCCGATGTTGTGGGCACTGTGATTGGTCAGGATCGTTTCGAGCCCGCCGGTGCCGGGCATGATCCCCTTCGGACCGCCGCTGAATCCGGCGAAAAAATGAGGCTCGATGAAGCCGGTGACGATGCGAACATCGGCTTCCACGACATGGCGGTTCAGCAGGGCCGGCGTGCCATTGCGCATCACGCCAACCTGCTGGAGCATTTCCGCATTTTCACATTCATGATTGATCACCCGGTAATTCGCCAGCACCTCGGGCGTCAGTAGCCGGGCGAGTTCTTCTGGCGTATTCGGGCGGTGGGTGCCGGTTTGGTTGACCAGTGTGATGTCGTCTCGCGGCACATCTGCGAGGAACTCCAGAAGCCACGGGATGATCCGTTCATTCGGTGTGGCGCGCGAGATGTCGCTGAAGCTGATGCAGACCTTGGCCCCGGGAAAAATCCACTCCCGGAGCGGGCGGGCGCCGATCGGGCTTTCCAACGCGGAGAAGAGCGACGCGCGCTCGTCCGCCAGCGGCGGGGTGTGGACCGGCTCGATCACCGTGGTGAGCGCGTCCGGAAACTCGACCGGCAAAAACCCCGATCCGTAGGCAAGCGGGACGATCATGCCCACCTCCCGCCCCGAAGGACTGAGGCTCCGACAAACCGCGAGCGCTCACCGAGCGATCGCGCGATGCGGAGGCATTCGTTCCATTTCACCATGCGCTCACTGCGCGAGAACGAACCCACTTTGAGCTGGCCCGCGTTGGTGGCGACCGCCAAATGGGAAATGAAGGCATCCTCGGTTTCACCGGAGCGTGCACTGACGACGGGCGCCCAGCCGGCTTCCTGTGTGAGCCGGATGGCATCCATCGTCTCGGTGACCGTTCCGATTTGATTGAGCTTGATGAGAACCGAGTTGGCTACACCCCGCTGGATGCCCTCGCGAATGCGCTCCGGGTTCGTTGTGAAGAGGTCGTCGCCGATGATCTGGGTATGGCTTCCGCATGCGTCGGAGAAACGTTTCCATCCCTCCCAGTCGGTATCCGCGGCGGGGTCTTCAATCGATGCGACCTTGTAATCACGGCAGAGACGGACGAGGAAGTCAGTGAACTCCCCGGAGCTGAGGGTGCGATCGTCGAGGCGGAGCCGGTAAGTTCCGCTGGCTTCGTCATAGAGATCGCTAGCGGCGATATCGAGCGAGAGGCTCGCCTCGACGCCCAAAGTGTAGCCCGCGCGTTCGACGGCTTGCGCAAACACTTCGAAGGCTTCCTCGTTGCTGCGGAATTCCGGCCAGTAGCCGCCCTCGTCGGCGCATCCATAGAAGGCACCGCGGCTTTTCATGATGTCGCCTGCCGCGTGGAAAACATTGAACGTGATTTCCAAGGTCTCGTCGTAGTTGCGCGCTCCGGTGGCCATCACGAGCCAGTCCTGAAAATCCGTCCGCCAATTCGCGTGCGCTCCGCCGCCGAGAATCTGGATTTCCGGGAGCGGGAGGAGATTGCCGTCGCCGAGCGAGCGGAAGAGCGGGACACGCCGCGACGACGCCGCCGCATTCGCCGCAGCCATGGAAACGCCGAGGATCGCATTCGCGCCAAGACGGCTCTTGTCTGGGGTTCCGTCCAGTGCGATGAGCAATTCGTCGAGTCCGCGCTGATCGAAGACGTCCCGTCCGATGACGGCGCAGGCGATCTCTTCGCGGATGTGGCTGATCGCGCGAAAGACGGATTTTCCGCGGAATCGCGAGGTGTCGCCGTCGCGCATTTCCAGGGCTTCGAATTGGCCGGTCGATGCCCCCGAAGGCACCAGCCCGGTACCGGTCGAACCGTCCTCCAAGGTGACCACGGCTTCGATGGTGGGATTGCCGCGGGAGTCGTAGATTTGGAAGGCGTCTAAGTTTTGAATTTTCACAGGTTGTCTAAGGTTTTTGCCCAGAGGGCTGTCAGTTCGGAATAAGTAGGGATTCCCGTCGGGACGATGCGGTGGGCAAAGTCGCGGATGGCTTGTTGCTTGTGTTCGTTGTCGACGAGGTATTCGACGGGCGATTTTCCGTCAACCCGAGCGAGGAGCAGCATCGGGAGGAGGCGGGCCGCACGGGTTTCGACATCCGCGAATCGTTCTCTCCCGAGCGCTTGCCGGTAGGCGGAGAGAAAGGCGGGCACAAGGGCCAGGAAATCCCCCGCATGTTGCGGAAGGTGGATCGCTTTCAGGAAAAAATGATTCGTCAGGAACGCGACGTCGAAGGCCGGATCTCCGAACCACGCGACCTCGCAGTCCAGCACCACAAAGCGGCCGCCCACATGAAGCAAAATGTTCTTCGGACTAAAATCGCCGTGCACCAAAGCCACGCGTGCGGAAGCAAGCCGTTCCGCCTCGGCTCGGAACCACGGTTCGAGGGCCGGATTCCGTGCCGCCGTTGTCAGGAGATAGGGCTCGATGCGGAGTTGGCGGAAGTTTTCCGTCGTTGCAAACTCCTCGCGCAAGGTCGGACTTTCCCACGAACTGGAATGTATGCGCCCGAGAATATCGCCCGCCTGTTCCGCATGGAGCGGATTTGCGCGGGCGGCGAGCAACTCGGTCTTCCAATTCCGCCACCCATCGCCCAAGTACTCCATCGCAAAAAAGCCCGCGGAACAATCGGCATGGAGGACCCGCGGCACACTGCCTGGGACAACCGCATCCGCATACCGCATGTAGGCCTGCTCAAATTGGTTCCGCGCCGGATCGGCAAACCAGTCGTCCTTGACGCGGAGCTTCTCCAGGGCCTGCTTGATGACGAAGCGGCGTCCGGAGTCCTCGACCAACTGAATCTCACACGAAACGCCGCCCGCGAGAGGCGTGAAGACAGGCTCGCCGGATTTGATCAAACCGACCGACCGGAGGTTGGCAAGGATGTGACTCGGAATCATGAGAGAGAGTCTCTCCATAAGTCCCGAGCGCTGCTTTGGCGACTGCGTTTGAAGTTGTACGCGCTATTTTGCCAAATTTTCCACCTGATGAACGGATTTTGAAAACTGCCCCTCGACGCGACCTCTGGCGATTCGTTGGACTCTTTAGCGATTATGCCCGCACCTGATCTCTTCGGTCGATTCGACCCGGTGGAAAAAACCTTCGTGCTCGAATCAGACCCGCCGCGCAAGTGGCGCAACGTCCACACCACGCTTCCCGGCGACAACGAGATGTATGCGGAGACGTCGAATCTCGGCGACGGTCCGGTCAGTGTGCGCGACCGTGAGGGCAACACGTGCCAACTCGTCGGCTACGATGCGAAATATCTCTATGTCCGCGACGACGCGACGAACACGGTCTTTACTCCGTGGGGAGATCCCGTGGCGACGCCGGTGGAGGATCGCTCGTGTGTGTTTCATGCCGCCTTCACAAGGATCACCGGCCGAGCGGCGGGCCTGCGGGTGACGCAGACGGTTTTCGTCCCGGAGCATGAGCCGGTCGAGGTCTGGAAGGTCGTGGTGGAGAACACGACGCCGGAACCGCGGACCGTCTCGCTCTTTGCCTATGCGATGTTTCAGCTCACGGGCACGAACTCCGAGGGCGGCGGTGTGTGGAAGGACAACGAATCGGAAGTTCGCCCGGAACTTGGCGGTGTTTGGATCACCAACCGTGAGCGTGCGGTCCCGACGCCGCGTTTCAACGGCTATCTGGTGACAACAAGCCCGGCGTTTGTCGGCGCGAGCGGCTACCGGGATTTTTTCACACGCGAGAGTTACGCGCTTGGTGACCCCAAAATCCTCCATGGTTGGAACGCCGACGGCCGGGGCATGAATGGCCCGGATTGCGCGGGCATCGTGCAGGTGCGGTTCACGCTCGAGGCCGGCGCTTCGGTGCGCGCTGATTTCCTGATCGGCGCGGCGGCGAATCCCGCCGAGGCCGCCGACGTGCGCCAGCGAATGACACCGCAAGTGATCGATGGACTGCTCGAGGCGCGGACCGCGGGTGAAAACAAGCGGAGCGCCACCTTCCGCATCGAGACGGGAGACGCAGCGCGCGATGGCTTGATCAACGACTTTGCCAAGAAGGCGATGGTCTCGTATTTGATCAACAAAAGTGGTTTCCGCGACAACCTCCAGAATGACATGGGCGTGGCGCTCTTCGATTGGCCGATGGCCCGTGCGAACCTCCGTCGTGCGATTTCCTCCCAATACCTCAGCGGCAGCGTGCCCCACGGGTTCCGACCGTGGAACCGCCACCAATACTCCGACAAACCGGCCTGGCTCCTGCATTGTGTGCCTTGGTGCCTGAAGGAAAGCGGCGAACTGGCGTTTCTAGACGAGCGACTCCCCTACTCCGACGATCCGCGCGAGGAAACCGTCTGGGAACACATGCTTCGCGCGATGCGATTTCTCGTGCACGACACGGGCGCCAACGGGCTCTGTGACCAGCATTTTGCGGATTGGAACGACGGACTCGAGCCCTCGGAAAAAACCGGTGCGCGGGAAAGTGTCATGGTCACCCAGCAACTTTGTCTCGGGCTCCTCGAGGTCGCCGAGCTTGCCCGCCGCCGCGGGGAGGAGACCGTGGAACGCGAGGCGCTCGACTGGCACGCACACTTCAAGCATCTGCTCAACACAGTGGCTTGGGACGGCGAATGGTATGTGCGCACCCTGTGCTCGGGCGATTACACGCTGGGCTCCAGCCGGAACGCCGAGGGGAAAATTTTTATGAACACACAGAGTTGGGCGATCCTCTCGCAAACCGCTCCGCCAGATCGCGCGGCCCTGTGCATGGCGTCAGTGGACCGCCTCGTCGAGACACCGTATGGTTTTTCGATCGCGGCTCCGCCATTTACGCAATTCGAAGAACGCGTCGGCAAATTCTCCGCCTCCCGCCCCTACTACGCCGAGAATGGCGGCTGCTACAATCATGCCGCCGGATTCAAAGGCGTGGCCGACTGCCTGCTCGGCCGGGCAGAGGAAGCGTGGCGCACCTACTCGAAAGTCGCACCCGGCAGCCCGTCGAATCCTGTGGCCAATTCCCGTTGCGAGCCGTTTTCCTTCACGAACTGCTACAGCCTCACGCCGTCGCATGTCGGGCTGGCGATGTATCCGTGGCGGACCGGCACCACGGCATGGTTCACCCAGCTTCTGGTCGAGTGGATCCTCGGTGCACGCCGCCACTACGATGGGCTTCTCATCGATCCGTGCCTGCCGGCCGCCCTGCCGGAAGCGCGCGTGACCCGCACGTTCCGCGGTGCCACTTACAACATCCATCTCATCAACCGGGCCGGAGGAGGGAAGAATCCCGTGTCGGTGCACTGCGACGGCGAGTTGGTCGCCGACCGTATTCTTGGCACACGTCCGCCCGGAATCTATAACGTCGAAGTCGTTCTCTGATCCGATGCAACTTCCCACCCAATGGTCCCTCGCTCGAATGGAAAATCCCGGAGCGATTCCGCCGGCTTGGATTCCCGCCCGCCTTCCGGGCGCAGTCCAACTCGACTGGGAACGCGCCGAAGGATGGGCCGATCGGAATGTCGCCGAGAATGTCCTGCGTTATGCGGGCTTGGAGGATTCTTTCTGGGTCTACCGCACGACGATCCCGGTTGTCGAAGACCTCGGGGCATCGGACTCGCTCGGATTCGTTTGCCGCGGCATCGATCATCACGCAGAGCTTTTCGTTGATGGAAAACCCGTCGATTCGGCCACCGGGCTCGAGTCCAGTTTCGATCTCGATGTCTCTGCCTGGCAAGGGCGCGAACTTCAGATCGTGCTCCATCCGGCCCCCAAGAGCTGCACCTCACCCGTAGATCGCACCCAGGCGAATGCAACAACCAAGCCGGCGGTGAGTTACGGATGGGATTGGCACCCCCGGCTCATCCCGCTGGGGATCGCCGGTCCGGTCGGCTTTTTGATCCGTCCCAAGCTGAGGATTACTCACGTTGACGCCATCACCGCACTCGCCGAAGACTTCTCGGAGGCAACGATCCGTGTCGACGTGGAGACATCGGAACCCTTTGGCCCGCTTGAATGGCGGTTGTTGGATCCGCAGGGCTTGGAAGTTCTCACCGGTCACACCGGCGAGACGGCGCCCCTGCGCGAACCCCGTCTCTGGTGGCCGCATGATCAGGGCGTTCCTCATCTTTACACCTTGGAAATTGCCGCTCCGGTTGCCGGTGGGAAGCCATGGCGGAAGCGGATTGGATTCCGCCGCGTGCGCCTCGTGGAAGCGCCGGGCACCTGGGACGAGCCCTCCACTTTTCCAAAATCGCGGAGCCTCCCGCCGATCACTCTCGAGGTGAACGGACGACGAATCTTTGGCAAAGGAACGAACTGGGTGAACCCCTCCATCTTTCCCAGCGAAATCGATGCGGGGACTTACAATCGTTTGCTTGGTCTTGCAAAGGAAACCCATTTCAACATCCTGCGCTGCTGGGGCGGGGCCTGGCCGCCGGGCGAAGCCTTCTACGAGTGCTGCGATGAACTTGGTCTGCTCGTGTGGCAGGACTTTCCACTCGCCTGCAATGTTTACCCGAACGAGCCGGGTTATCTCGCGGAACTGGAAGCCGCCGCACGCTCCGTTGTCCGCCGTGCACGCCAGCACCCGTCGCTGGCGCTCTGGTGTGGCGGCAACGAGCTTTTCAACGCCTGGTCGCGCATGACCGACCAGTCGCTGCCACTCCGCCTGCTCAATCGGATTTGCTATGAAATGGACCCGCTCACGCCTTTCCTCCCGACTTCGCCCATCGAGGGGGTCGGCCACGGCGACTATCGGTTCCTCGACGAACACGGGCGCGACATTTTCCAGATCTTCCAGCGGTCGAAAAACACGGCCTACACCGAATTCGGTTGCCCGGGTCCGGCGCCGCTGGCCGCGCTCGAGCGCTTCCTTCCGGCCGACGAGCTGTGGCCGCCGCGTCCGGGCGGAAGTTGGCAGCTTCACCACGGATTCGGCGCATGGGATGCCTACCCCGACACCTGGCTGTGCGTGAGCACGCTGGACCGGTTGTTCGGACCCTCCGCCTCCCTGAGGGAACTCCTTGCCCGCGGCGAGTGGCTCCAGAGTGAAGGCTACCGATCCGTTTACGAAGAAGCCCGCCGCCAATGGCCGGCGTGCTCCATGGCGCTCAATTGGTGCTTCAACGAACCCTGGCCCTGCGCCGCCAACAATAGTTTGGTCCATTGGCCGTGCGAGCCCAAGGCGGCGCTCAAGGCGGTCCGCCTCGCCTGTCGTCCGGTTGTCGCCAGCGCACGGATTCCGAAATTCCAGTGGACGGCCGGCGAGGATTTCACCTCGGAACTTTGGATTCTGAATGACTCGCCGGAAATCCTCGCAGGCGGCCATTTAACCGCATTCCTTGAACTCAATGGGACCGCCATCGAATTGCTCACCTGGAAATTTCCACCCGTTCCGGAACGGTCGAGCCAAGCCGGTCCATCCGTTCGTTATCATCTCCCGACCGAAACGCCCGCCCACGAGTTCAACCTCCGCGTGGAAATCAAAGGCTTCCCGCAATGGTCGTCGAGCTACCGTCTCAGTCTCAGGCCCCCCGCGAGTTCGGCCAAGCCTGAGAGTCGAAAGATGAACGTCTAAGGCATCGTATGCAAATCGGCGCAGCCGTCACGACCCTCGAGTGTGGGCAGAATTCTGAGAAGGACGGCGGTTCGCAGAGGCACGCCAGAAAAATGCAACTTAAAACACGCCCTGGACGAAGGCGACCTTCGCCGGTGGAGACAAATCGGTGGTTTTCAACACCCTTCTAGCCGGGAGCATTTGATGACCTCACGCGCAGCGCCGGACGATTTCCCCGCCATTGCACTTCCCCACGGGAGGGCCTTTGAGGCCATTCACCAATTCTATCTTCTCATTGAGCCCGACCTGATTGCGTCCATTCAAAGGGCAGACATCTGCGAGGCCAGGCGTTTGATCAATCATGTGCTGGTGCATATCTACAGCATCGGCGAGGAGAGGAGTGATTTTCTGAAGTTTCTCCTCCTGGAGTTTGTGGTCATTCTATCTCGGAGGGCCATTGAAGCCGGTGGTGACAGCGATTCCATTTTGAAGTTCGGGTTCTCGGCGACACAGGAACTCGCATCCGCCTTGGATGACGAAATCTTGGCAAAGTGGCTGCGAGAGACGCTGGAGGGGTTGATGGCGGCGTTTCCGAAAGAGGCATCTCTCCCCAGAGCTGTCGAGCGGGCCTTGGATTACATGAGACGCCATGTGGACTCGCGGCTAAGCCGGGAATCTGTCGCCTCAGCGGTTGGTGTTTCCGATGCGCACCTCAACGAGCTTCTTAAGCGGTCAACCGGTCGCTCGTTCCGGGCACTGGTCAGGAGTGCGCGGGTGGAGCGGGCCTCCGAGATGCTCTCGGATCCGCGCGTGGAACTGGCGGAGATCGCGGTCGCCTGCGGTTTTTGCGACCAAAGCCATTTGACGCGGGTATTCCGCGGCGAGCGGGGTGTCACACCGAGGGAATACCGGGCGCGGCTCGGCGGACTCCGTTGAGAGAATCTCCGTCGATCCATCCCAAACAATCCGCGATCCATCCAAGACGCGGACCAACGGAATTCCTAAGATGTTGTCGCTTTGAAAATTCTTCCTCCTCTGCTCATTACGGCGGCGCTCGTCACGTTCCGATTAATCCCACATCCCGAGAACTTTTCTCCCTTTGGAGCCTTTGCACTGGCTGCCGGCCTGTGGATCGGCTGGAGGGCTGCGGTCGGAATCCCAGTGTTGGCTCTCCTCGCAAGCGATCTCGTGCTGAACCTTGCTGCCGGTTATCCGGCCATTTACCTGCCTCGAACCGTCGACTATGCCGCCTTTGCTCTGATTGCGGCTCTGGGGTGTTCGGTGCGAGGGCGGGGTCTCCCGGCACAACTGGGGGCGGCCCTGGCCACGCCCTTTGTGTTTTTCCTTCTCAGTAATTTCGGAGTCTGGCTCTTCGGCCGGGGTTTGGGAGGTCTTCCCTATGCCAAAACGTTCGGCGGCCTCTTTGAGTGCTATCTCGCCGGACTCCCGTTCCTTCGGGGGACGATGGCCGGCGATTGGTTGTTCCTCGGCGTGATGTTCCTCCTCGTTCAAGTGATCCGCTCCACACGTCCAACGACTTTTCCCCAACACGTATGACACCCATCGAATCCCTCAGCGACGCCGTTCAACGCGGAAAACGCAACGACGCCAAAGCCCTGACCCAGCAGTTGCTGGACTCCGGCATGAAGCCTCTCGACATTGTCGAACAGGGCTTGGTCCCGGGCATGAGTGCCGTCGGTGAAAAGTTCAAGAGGAACGAGGTCTTTGTCCCGGAGATGCTGATCGCCGCCCGCGCCATGAAGGAGGCAATGACCATTCTCGAGCCGTTGCTCGCGAGTGCCGGGATCAAGCCGAAGCACACCGTCGTGATCGGCACGGTCGAAGGCGATCTCCACGACATCGGTAAAAATCTCGTCGCCATGATGCTGAAGGGCGCCAACTTCGGTGTCGTTGATCTGGGCACCAACGTCCCGCCGCAGAAGTTCGTGGACGCCGCAAAGGAGCACAATCCCAGCATCATCGCCCTCTCGGCCCTCCTCACCACCACCATGCCTGCCATGAAGACGGCTGTGGAAACCATCCGCGCCGCCGGGCTCACCGAAGTGAAGATTCTCGTCGGAGGTGCTCCGGTGACGGAGGAATTTGCGAACGAAATCGGAGCCGACGGATACAGCGCCGATGCCGCGAGTGCCGTCGACAAAGCGAATTCCATCCTGGGCAACTGAAGGCACCGGACATGAAATCTATCTCCTACCAAAAGCTTGAGATCTCCCGCCCCGAAGACTTGGTGTTCGGGGCCGCGAAGTTCCCGGTCAAAACACGCAGCGGAATGAGCATCGGGGGAGGTGTTGTTTATCCCGAACTCAACTTCACGCTGCCTCCCATTCATCTTGAGGAAGCAACTCTGGCCACGGTAAGGCAGAATTACCACCAAATCATCAGCGGCGCCCTGACGCGCGCCGCGGAACTTGAAGTCCCGGGTGTGGTGATCGAGTTCGAGACGCTCCCTCCAATGACCGAAAACCCGACGTGGGGTCTCCAGATCGTCGAGATCCTCATGGACGGTCTGCGCGCCGAAGAGCAGAAAAGCGGCCTGAAGTCGGTGCTGCGAATGACGCCGAACGACAACCGCGAATTCGAGCGGCCACCCATCATGCGCAGCGGGCGCTACTGGGATGCCATGCAGGAACTGTTCGAATCCAGTGCCCGCGCCGGAGCCGAGTTGATCAGCATTGAGTCGGTCGGGGGCAAGGAACTGCATGATGAAGCCCTCCTCAACGGCGACCTCGCCGCGAGTCTGTTTTCGCTTTGTATCCTCGGCGTGCGGGACATGGAATTTCTTTGGACGAGCATTCGTGACATCGTCACTCCGCATGGTGCCATCTGCGCCGGGGACACGGCCTGCGGATTTGGGAATACCGCGATGGTCCTTGCCGAGCAAAAGATGATTCCACGAGTGTTTGCCGCGGTGGTGCGCGCCGTTACGGCCGTGCGTTCGCTGGTGGCCTACGAATGCGGGGCGGTGGGGCCCGGGAAGGATTGCGGCTATGAAAACCCGATTCTGAAGGCGATCACCGGGTTCCCGATGGCCATGGAGGGCAAAACCTCCGCCTGCGCAC
This sequence comes from uncultured Chthoniobacterales bacterium, assembly GCA_964516295.1. Taxonomy (GTDB): domain Bacteria; phylum Verrucomicrobiota; class Verrucomicrobiia; order Chthoniobacterales; family Terrimicrobiaceae; genus CAZEYT01. The sequence goes on from CAZEYT010000073.1 coordinate 13,939, forward strand.
ACCTCAGCCCGATGGGAAACCTCGCCGCCGCCACCTGTGACACGTGGAGCAATGAGAGTGTCCAGAATATCAAGCTCCTCGGCGGCATGGCTCCCACGTGCTACATGGAGCAACTTGCCTACGATTGCCGCCTGATGAACCGGGCCCGCGCGGAAGGCGATGGTGCCGTCCAGACCCTTCAGCGCTGGCTCGTCGATTCCGACGCCGCACTCGACCCACAGGCGTTCATCCTCTCTCCGGCGTGTTCAATCGAAATTGCGCAGGCCATCGTCGGCGCGAAGACCCACTACCGCGCGGGAATCGCCGCCGCCCGCAAGGCCGTCGCCCTGATGCGGGAGGCGTCGCAGGCCGGGGAATTGCGAATCGCAGCAAACGAAACTCACTGGCTCGACATCTTTGACGACACGCTCGACGGCTTGCCGGACTCCGAAGACGACTTCATCGCCGACCAGTTGGCCTTTGCTGACCGCGGCCGCTTCGTTCCTTCGGAATACGGACTTTGACGGGCCGTTCCGACGAAGCGCGATCTTCCGATTTCCACCCATGTCACCTGCAAGAACCCTTCTTCTCAAGCTTGCATCGGATGCCCATCGCGCACCGATCGGCACCCACCTAGTCCTTCACCGCCATGCCAACGCTGCGGAGATTGTTCGGGATGGCACCGCGCTCGGTGATGTCCTGATCGAAACGGCCGGGCACTTCCAAACGCCTCTCGCAGTTCCGTTGATGGACCTGACGCTTGAAAAAGAGGCGCTTCTTCTGGCTCTGGGCGTGCCCGCTGCGGATACCGAGAAGTTTCACTTCGACCGTCCTCTGGAGAACGCACCGGGCTTCGATCCCACGCCGCGGATGCGCGCGGCCTGTGAAGCGATCGGACGG
>CAZEYT010000074.1:0-14520 GCA_964516295.1 uncultured Chthoniobacterales bacterium
AGGCCATGGATCTCCATGCTGATCTGAGCCGGCCCGTGGTGCTCGACACCCACGTTCGGGCCGATGGGACGCTCGACCACGACATGCTTCGCGAGACGATCAACGTCGCCGTGCGGGCGCTCGACAACGTCATCGACATCAACTTCTACCCGACCGAGGCCGCCCGGCTCTCCAACCTCCGCCACCGCCCCATCGGGCTCGGGGTGATGGGACTCCAGGATGCACTCTTCAAACGCGGGATCGAATTTGCCAGCGAAGCCGCCCTCGACTTCAACGACGAGTTCATGGAAGCCATCGCTTTCTATGCCTACTCAGCCTCGAGCGATCTCGCCGCCGAGCGGGGCACTTACAGTTCGTTCCGCGGCTCCAAATGGGACCGCGGTCTCCTGCCGCAGGATACGGTGGATCTCCTCGAGAAGGAGCGCGGTCTCAAGATCGATGTGCCTCGCGGTGGAAAGATGGAATGGGCTCCCGTGCGGGAAAAAATCAAATCCCAAGGCATGCGGAATTCGAACGTGATCGCCATTGCGCCGACGGCGACGATCTCGAACATCATGGGCACCACGCCCTGCATTGAGCCGAACTACAAGAACCTCTACGTGAAGGAAAACCTCGGCGGTAAATTCACGATCCTCAGCACCGAACTCGTCCGCGACCTGAAGAAACTCGGCCGCTGGGACAAGGAAATGCTCGATCAGATCAAATACTTCGAGGGCGAGCTCCGAAACATCGAGGGCATTCCGGAGTCGCTCGTTCGCAAGCATCTCACGGTCTTCAGCATTCCACCGCAATTCGTCATCGACGCCGCAGCCCGCCGACAAAAGTGGATCGACCAGTCACAGTCTGTGAATCTCTTCCTCAGCGAGCCGGATCTCAAGGTCCTCAGCCACATGTATCGTCGCGCCTGGCATACCGGGCTCAAGACGACCTACTACCTCCGCACGCTGGGTGCCTCCAGCATCGAAGGTCCCACGACCAATGTGAAAAAAGAACTTCGTGGTGTGGTGGCCGGTCCGAAGAAGGAATTCACCGCCGAGGAAAAAGCGGCCTGCTCCATCGAAGCGATGCGCAATGGCGGCGAGTGCGAAGCCTGCCAGTAGCTGGAAACGGAACGCTCCGCCGGGCGAGAGAATTGCGTCGCTGGAAAAGACGGCCCATCGTGTCTCCGGTCGGGACGGTTCGTCGCGCTTCGGGCGGTTCGTTTGAGGCATCGTCTGCATTTTGGATTCTCGGGCTTCGCACTCCGCAATCGGCCTTGAGGTGCCACGCGGCAGGGTCTATACCCTTGCGTTCCATGACAGTCGCAATTGACGAATGGCCGTTTCTCCCGGACGCTTGGCGCTACGCCTTGGTGCTGACTGCGGATGAAGAATCGGCGACCTTGTTGGTGCGGGATGCTCTGAACGCCCTGTCTCATCGAACGGATGCCGCGGATCCGCACCGGGCCCAGCGGATTCTTTTCTCCCTCATCTTCCGCGCCGGGCGAAACCGGCCCACATCGAATTCGCCCAAGACCCCGGCTGAAGAAAAGGCGATGGCGTTTCACCGGCTCCCCGAGCCTGGACGGAGCGCTTGGTCACTTTTGTGCCTTGGACTTTTTTCGGGCGAGCATCTCGCGGGTCTCCTCGGTCAGAGTGAGGCGGAACTTGCCGCTGCGCTGGGTGAGGCCCGGTCGCGCTACGTGTCGGAGCCGGCCTCATGAATCCCCGCACCGCCCGCACCCGGCTTGCGTGTCATGGTCCGTCGGAAATGACGACGAACCGTCATTGTCGAAAGGCGGTGACGGCTCTCGAGAAATCGGACGAGCTTCGAAGGGACTTCGAGCGCCAAGTGGCGGTCGATGAAAAGGGAGTATCCGGTTTGCGGGCGATTCCCGTGCCGGAGACGATCTCGGAGGAGCTTCGCGCACTCGGTCGCCAGGCTGTGCATGCGCCGGCCCGCTCGCGCTTCAACCCGCGGGATCCGGCCATGCTTTCGGTCACGATCGGATTTCTTCTCATGGTCGGTCTGTTGACCTGGCATTTTCTTGGGCGAGCCGGGGTCTTTCCCGAAGAGGCGCTGACGATTGCCGCGGAGGGAGTGAAGCTCCGCACCGAGCAATTTGAAGTCGTCGAGGAGCCGGCCGGCGCGTTGGAAGACTGGTTTTTGCTCAAGGGATTCGATCGTTTTCGGGTGCCTCCGGAGTTTGCCCGCTACGAAGCGGCCGGTGCCCGTATTTTCAAGGTGGAAAACCAGCCGGTGGCCGTGTTGGCCGTGCCGGAAAATATGATGTTTTTCCTGATCTTCGACCCTGCTCCGCTGGGGATCTCGATCGCACCCGAGGGAAGCTGGCGCCTTGCGGAGTTCGATTACAAATACGCCGCCGCACTCCGCGAGGACAAAGGCGTGTGCTTCCTGGTCGTCATCCGCGGAAAAAAGGCGGAACTCGAAGCGATCCTGAAGAAGAAAAACTGACTTTTTTTTAAAGAGATACAGCCCGCCGCAGCGAATGCTACGACGGGCTGTTGTTCCCCCCAGAACACTGTTGAATGAGTCGACGTTAACAAAGTTCCCGAGCCCCGCAAGAGATTTTTCAAATTTTTTTGAAGAAAATGGGAAAGCGCTTGAATACGAGCGCTTTCCGTCATTTCGATCATTCCCAAATCACACGATGGCTGAGCATTTTCTCTCCATCGAAGTGAAAAAATCCCCGAAAAGTCCCGCCTTGGATCACACCGGGGAGCCAATGGATGTCATCGGCCCACATTTCGTGAAAAGGAATCCGGTCGATCGGCATCCAGAGCGGATCTGCCTCCGGGGTCTCCGTGGGAGTTCCAACGCAGTCGGACGCGACAAAAACCGTGCACTGAAGGCTGTAGCCGTCGGCGAATTGAAAATGCAGGAGGCCCCGCTCTTCGACTCCCGTCGGAGTGACAAGAAGCTCCTCCTCCGTCTCGCGAATTGCGGCTTGGATGGGCGTTTCGCCGGGCTCGATGCGTCCGCCGGGACCGTTGATTTTCCCGGCACCGAGTCCGCGTTTTTTTCGGATGAGGAGGATTTGTCCGTCCCGAATAACAAAACAGAGAGTCGCACGTTCGCCCGGTTGCCAGTTGTTCCAGAAATCATCCATCGCGCGGACGCTAGCAGACGGCGACGGCCGGGACGCAGGGAAATTTTCGTGGCGACGCCAAGAACCGGGGAGGCCCGGTTTGACGGTGTCCGATTTTGAGCCGAGGCTGGGTGAATGAAATCAGAAGAATTCGCGGGCGGACGGCGGGATTTTCTGAAGCGGCTGGGGATTACCGGGGCGAGTCTCTTGGTCGGATCCCGTCTCGGGTGGAGCGGTGAACCGGTCGCTGTTCCCCTGCGCCAATTCGGGCGACACGAAATCGAAGTCTCCACATTGTGCATTGGCGGCCACACCCTTCGTGTCGCCGACGATGCCGAGGCCGCGCGGATCGTGGACTTCGCCTTGGAATCGGGGGTGAATTTTTTCGACAATTCCTGGGACTATCACGGTGGCCGCGCCGAGGAATTGATGGGACGGCTTCTCGCGGGACGGCGGGACCGGGTTTTTCTGATGACGAAGGTTTGCACCCATGACACAGGGAATCGCGATTCGGCCCTCAAGATGCTCGACGAATCGCTCCGCCGGTTGAAGACGGATTACCTCGATCTCTGGCAGGTGCATGCTGTAGCCACTGAGGAACAGGTCCGGCGCGCTTTTGCGCCGGGCGGGGTCATGGGAGCGCTCGACATCGCCCGCAGGCAGGGAAAAGTTCGCTACGTCGGATTCACCGGCCACACCGATCCCGATGTCCATCTCGCCATGCTCTCGCACGGTTACGCTTTTGACGCCTGCCAGTTGCCCATCTCACCGATCGAGGCGAATTCAAACGCCTTCGTCCGCCGCGTTCTCCCTGTTTTGATCCGACAAAAGATCGCCCCGCTGGCCATGAAGACGCTCGGGGGAAACGCGAGACCCATCCACGATGGCGTTCTTTCGGTCTCGGAAGCGCTGAGCTATGCGCTGTCACTCCCGATATGCACAGTCGTTACCGGCGTGCAGTCGGTCGCCCAGTTGCGGAAAAATGCCGCGCTGGCCTCCGGGGTGCGACTCCTGTCCGAGGCGGAACGGATCGCGCTCGAGAAGCGGTGCCTCGATGCGACCGAATCGGGCAAATACCAGCCCTACCGCCGCTGGATGGCCTACCGCGACGGCGACGCCGCTCGTTACGTCTAGCGCGGAAGCAGTCGTTTCCCATCGCACGGCGGACATCGAAGCTTGTCAGGAGGGCGGGGAATCCCGGAGGATTTGCCCTCGCTCACGGAGCGCCGCCTCATGGACCAGCAGATTTTTTTCCTTATCAACCACACGTGGGCGCGCCCGCAGCTCGACTACGTGATGGCCGCGGCGTCGAGTTGGGATTTCTGGTGGCCGGTCTTGGCGGTCGCCGGCGTGTTGGTCTTGATTTTCGGGGGCTTCCGCGCGCGGGCGATGTTGTTTTGTATTGGCGTGGCCATCGGCGTCACGGACGGGATTGTCGTCGATTCGCTCAAAGATATCGTCGGTCGTCCGCGTCCGCATGAAGTGCTCGAGGGAGCTCGGACGTTGGATCTTGCCCGGGCCACGCCGCGATTTCTCGCCCTCGGCCTGCCGCTGAAGGAAGAATACTCCACACCGGGCATCCTGCCGCCGCATGGCAATTCGTTTCCTTCCGGACACGCCGCGAATAACTTCGCGCTCGCGACCGTGATCACGATCTTCTACCGGCGCTGGGGCTGGCTCATGTATCTCCCGGCGTTGATTGTTTCCTACAGCCGGATTTATGTCGGCTCACATTGGCCGCTGGATGTCTTGGTTTCTGTCTTCATTGGCACCGGCTTGGCTTTGGTGGTCGTCGCGCTCCTCGACGGTCTGTGGCGACGCTACGGCGGAGGGCTTTTTCCGAGGTTCCACGCCCAACACCCGGCACTGGTCACCCAATGAAAACGTTCCACGTCGTGATGATCCTTGTGGCGCTCACGCTGCTTCGCGGCGTGTGGGTCATGCTCCAAGACGTGTCGCCGGCGGAGGCCTACCAATGGCTTTGCGCCGCGCGACTGGCTCCGGCGTTTTTCGACGGCCCGCCGGGAACGGCCTGGGTCGTCTGGCTCACCGAAAAAAGCGGGTGGGGGATGATGCTCGGAGCGAGGCTTTTGTGGCCGGTGATTGCCGGTCTCGCCGGTTGGTTGGTATGGATCATCGGTCGCCGGATCGGCGGCGACGGCGCTGGCGGGTGGGCACTGGTCCTCGTCAATGCCGCTCCGGTTTTCAACCATGCCGCGGTCACGGTCGGCCCGCTTCTTCCGGCGATGTTTTTTGTGCTCCTCGGGACCGCGGCGGTTTTCCGCGCTTGGGAAGGGAGCTCGCTCGGCTGGGTCCTCGCCGGAGGGTTTTTCGCGGTGGCCGTCTGGTTCCGCTACGAGGCCGTCCTTGTCGTTCTCGGATTCTTGGGTGGAACTCTCGCATCGCCGCGTCATCGCACGCTTCGCGACGGAGTGGGGCTAGTATGCATCCTGGTCGCCTGCGGGCTCGCCCTTTGGTTTCCGCTGGCTTGGAATGCCGCGCTGGAATGGGTTCCGGTGGCCGGCGGTACACTTCAGACCGCGTGGGAATGGAAATGGACGGCTCTCCCATCCGCCTTGGTCGGCGGCCATGTTTCGTGGATCGGAGTCTTTGTGCTCTTGGCCGGTGGCGCGGCACTTTTTGTCGGATGGCGGCGACGTTCTCGCGTGAGAATCCTGATCGCCGCAGGCGGACTCCCGGCCGTGTGGTGGTTTTACGAGGGACTCCGCGGCCTCGACGCGGCGACGGCGGCCCTCCTTGCGCTCACTCCTCTCGCCATCGCGTTGGCCGTGTTCCTGATCGAGCGCCGACCCGCTGCCCTCGCCACGCTGGCAGTGGCCTCTCTCGGAGTTACCGCGTGGTCGCTTTCCCAAGAATCGACCGACCGCAGCTTGTGGGCACCCATCGCCGCCGAGCTCCGCACGGCAGCTCGGGAGTTGCCGGCCGGGGAGGGTGAGAGTTTCTTCATTGCGGAAGACCCCGGTGCCGCCGCCATTCTCGGCCTGCATGTCAAAACGACCCGGACAGCCGGTTATCCCCCGGTCTTTGTCCCCGAATCCCCGGGGCTGCCGAATCAATTCGGGCTCTGGCCGTCTTATGCCGACTTCATCGAGAGCGACGTGGTGGTCGACGAATACTTTACCGAACAAAAGGGCGTGAATCCCTTCATTGGCCGCCATGCCCTCTACCTTGGCCGCGACCTGCCGCAGACGATTGATGGCGCGTTCGGCGAGGTGATCCCGCTCCGCACTCTGCGATACAAAAGCCGCGAGTGGACGATTTTCCTATGTCTCAACTACCAGACCCTGCCGCTCTGAGCGGTCCGGATATCTCCGTGGTCGTGCCGCTTTTCAACGAGGCGGACAATGTTCCGATTCTTCAACGCGAAATTTGGCAGGCACTCGCCGGGCGACGCTATGAACTTCTGCTCGTCGATGACGGGTCGACCGATGGAACGCCGTCCCGGGTGGTCCCCGGGCCGGAGGTGCGGCTCCTGCAATTTGCGACTAATGCGGGCCAAAGTGCAGCCATGTTGGCCGGGATCCGCGCCGCGTCCGGGCGGGTCATCGTACTTCTCGACGGCGATCTTCAAAACGACCCGGCAGACATCCCGGCTTTGCTCACGGCCATCGACCAAGGCGCGGACCTCGTCTGCGGCTATCGCGCCAAGCGGCAGGATACGCTGACGAAAAAAATCACCAGCCGCGTCGCGAATTTCGTCCGCAGTCGCTTCACCGGCGACGGTGTCCGCGATACGGGCTGCACGCTGAAGGCGATGCGTCGCGAATGCGCCGCCGCGCTCGTCCCGTTCAAAGGCGTCCACCGCTTCATCCCCGCTCTGGTCAAAAATGCGGGCTTTCAGCTGGTCGAGATCCCCGTGAATCACCGGCCGCGCCAGTTCGGCGTCAGCAAATACGGGCTCGGCAATCGCGCCATTCGGGCAACGATGGACATGTTTGGTGTCCGCTGGCTCCAGTCGCGCCGCGTGGCTTACGAGCTGGCCGGATCTGGCGAACTAAACGAGACGGTTGTGCCCGGACGATCCCAGAAATAGCGCTTCAGAACGACCTTCAGCGTCGCCGTGAGCGGCACTGCCAGCAACGCGCCCAGGAGGCCGCCGAGAATCAAACTCCACGCCAGCACGGAAATAATCACCGTGAGCGGATGAAGACCGACCGAGTCGCCGACAATCTTTGGCGCAATCACGATGCCGTCGAGATTATTGACCACGAGAAAAATAATGGTCACGGCGATCGGGTGACCCCAATCACCAAACTGCGCGGCGGCGATGATCACCGCCGGAATCCAGCTGATCAAAACACCAAGATAGGGAATGAGTCCCAGCACGCCGACCATGAGGCCGATCAAAATCGCAAAATCCAAGCCCATGATCAGGAGCGCCGTGGCGATCAAAGCACCATCGATCATGCTCACCAGCAACTGACCGCGGAAAAAGCAGATGAGATAGGTGTTGATTTCGCTGAGCAGTGCGACGATCTCGCTCTTCAGCGGTGAAGCACGAATCGGCAGGTAGCGGGTCCAGTTTTCCGCGATGGCCGGACTTTCCTTCAGAAAAAAGAAGAGAAAAATCGGAACCAAAATCATGCTCAGAAGCACGCCGAACACACCGAGAAATCCGCCGACGCTCCTTTGGAGAAATTTTCCAGACTCCACCGCAAGATCCGGAACTTTTTGCTGCATCCAGGAGACGCTGTCGTTAATCGTCTTCGAGGCAAACGCGCTGAATTGATCCGGCGCCTCCTCCGGGTGGGCGGCATTCTTCAAAAACGGGCTTTGGAGGACCTTGTCGAGGCTGTCCATCGTCCGTACGGCGAGGCCTTGGGCCTTAGTGGCGTATTCCGGGAAGTTCGTGACGAACGAGTTTCCCTGCTTGTAAGCCGCCGGAACGATCCAGACGAGAATGCCGATCAAGAGACCGGCCACGGCCAAATACACGATCACAATACTCCAGAGCCGCGAGAGTCGGAAATGCATCAACCAGCGAACCACCGGCTCGAGCAGGAACGCCAGAATCGCGGCGACCGCGACCGGGATCAGCACCGGCTGCAGAAACGAAATCGCGCGAATCAAAAGACCGCCAACCGTCGCGATCACCCACCCGATGGCCACAAAGGACAACGCGCTGATCGCGAGCCAGAGCAGCTTTTTTTGGAACGTGGTGGGATACATGCCGTGGGGAATCGTTAGCGGCTGCCCGGCGGACGCGCAAAACAATTCCCCGCGCTATTTCGTTGCCGTGGCCAGGAGGGTCTGGAAATTGGGAGGCTCGGGCTCGCGCGACACGATGGCGGTTTCGATTTTTGAAAAACCTGCCTTCCGAATCATCCGGTGCATGTCGGCGTCGGAAAATCCAAGCCACTGGTGCGCGTAAAGGTCCCGCGCCTGCTCGAAGGTGTGGGCCGCAAGGTCAAGGATTATCAGTCGTCCTCCGGGCTTGAGGATCCGGTGCGCCGCCGTGATCGCCTTCGCCGGACTGGATGTATGGTGGAGCGCCTGACTGAACAAAACAAGGTCAACGGTCGCCGTATCGATCGGCGGGGCCTCGATGTCGCCGAGTCGGTATTCGAGATTTTTGAATCCGTGTTCCCGGGCGAGCGCGCTGCCGAATTCGACCATTTTTTCGGAGATATCGACGGCGATGACCCGCCGCGCAGTCCGTGCGAGCAGTTGCGAGAGCGTGCCCTCGCCAGCCCCCAGATCGGCAATCACCATCGGCGGCAGCAAGCGGAACAAAGCATGGGCGAGCGCCTGCCAGCTTCGGCCGGGCACATAGGTCCGACCGAAGCGCCCGGCGAGCCGGTTGAAGTATTCGGCGGCCCGGTCTTTCCGTTTCCGCAAGACCAGTGCCAGCGCGCCTTGGTCCCGCGCACTTTCCGCAAGATCCCCCCGCGCGGCGGCCAGCAGGGTCTGCAAGGGCTCGGATGTCGCATTTTTCGCCGAGTAAAAAATATTTTTCCCCACGCGCCGGTCGGCGGCCAATCCCTCGCGCTTCAGCTGTCCCAAGTTCACGGAAATGCGCGACTGGCCCATGGACAGGATCTCCTGCAACTCGGCGACGGTCAGCTCCTCCTCCGAGAGCAAGAGCAGAAGTCGCAACCGGGTGGGATCCGACAAAACCCGAAGCCATTTCACGATTGACGCCATTGGACATATCAAAATATCGTGATATCTCGATACGTAAATTCCAAATCCCACATCATCATGTCCCGCCGTTATATTTTTTCCTCGGAGTCCGTTGGCGAAGGCCATCCGGACAAAGTTTGCGATACCATCTCGGACGCGATTCTCGACGCGTGCCTGACGCTCGACAAAACCAGCCGCGTGGCCTGTGAGACCTTCGTGAAGAGCAACACGGTTGTTGTGGGCGGGGAAATTACCGTTCCCAAGCTCAAAGGCGCGGCGCTCGACTCCGCAGTCAACGTTGGCGACGTTATTCGCAAAGCCATTCGCGAAATCGGGTATGTGAACGACGACGATGTCTTTCATGCGGACCGCGTTTTCATCAACAATCTTCTCACCAGCCAGAGCCCGGACATCGCCCAAGGCGTGGATGCCAAAGCCGCGGAAGGCAAAGCCACGGCGGAACAGGGAGCGGGCGATCAGGGTCTAATGTTTGGTTATGCCTGCAATGAGACGCACGAGCTCATGCCGGCTCCGATCATGTTTGCCCACCGACTCGGTCGCGAACTCACCCGCATCCGCAAGAGCGGCAAGGTCAAGTGGCTTCGTCCCGACGCGAAAAGCCAGGTTTCGGTTCTTTATCAGGACGGCAAACCGGTTCGTGTTACAAATGTCGTTATCTCGACCCAGCATACGGACGACGTGAAAAATGAGGAGATCCGCCGCTTCCTGATCGCGAACGTGATCAAAAAGGTGATCCCCAAGGAGTTTCTCGACGCCACGACCGAGTTCCTGATCAATCCCACCGGCCGCTTTGTCATCGGCGGCCCGCAAGGCGACTCCGGTCTCACCGGACGCAAGATCATTGTCGATACCTACGGCGGCATGGGTCGTCACGGAGGCGGAGCATTTTCCGGCAAAGATCCGTCGAAAGTGGACCGCAGCGCGGCTTACATGGGCCGCTGGGTGGCGAAAAACGTCGTGGCCGCCGGTCTCGCCGACCGTTGCGAAGTTCAGTTCGCCTACGCCATTGGCTACCCGAACCCTGTCAGCATTCACATTGATACGTTCGGCACGAACAAAGTCGACGAGCAGAAGATCGAAAAAGCCGTGAGCACCGTCTTCAGCTTCAAACCGGCCGACATCGTCAAACAGCTCAACCTCCTCCGCCCGATCTATTCGAAGACGACGAACTACGGTCACTTCGGCAAAGACGACGCGGAAATTACTTGGGAAAAAACCGACCGCGTGGCCGCTCTCAAAAAAGCCGCCCGCTAACCTTTCGATTCCTTAGATATGCCCAAAGCAAAAACATCCTCCGCAGCCGCAGCCGCTGTGCTTGCGGAAGTCCAGGCCGCTACGGCCAACCTCGCCAAATACGCTGCCGCCACCCCGGCGGGCAAAGACTACATCGTCTCCGACATCGCGCTCGCTGAATGGGGTCGCAAGGAAATCTCGGTCGCCGAGCACGAAATGCCCGGTCTCGTCTCGATCCGCAAAAAATATCAGAAGCAACAGCCGCTCAAAGGCGTGCGCATCACGGGATCGCTTCACATGACGATCCAGACCGCCGTTCTCATCGAGACCCTCGCTGCGCTCGGCGCGGAAGTCCGTTGGGCGAGCTGCAACATCTTCTCGACGCAGGACCATGCCGCCGCCGCCATTGCGGCCACCGGAACACCGGTCTTCGCTTGGAAGGGCGAAACGCTCGAAGAATACTGGGAACTCACGCTCAAAGCGATCACCTTCCCGGGCAACCTCGGACCCCAACTCGTCGTCGACGACGGTGGCGATGTCACCCTCCTCATTCACAAAGGTGTGGAGCTCGAAAAAGGCAGCAAGTGGGCCTATGAACCTGCGGAGAATCACGAAGTCTCTGTCGTCAAAGCGCTCCTCCGCCGCGTGGCCAAAGAGCGTCCCGGCTTTTGGTCGAAGATCGCCAAGGCTTGGAAAGGCGTCTCGGAAGAAACGACCACCGGCGTTCACCGTCTCTACCAACTCGCCGAGCAGGGCAAACTCCTTGTCCCGGCCATCAACGTCAACGACTCGGTTACCAAATCGAAATTCGACAACCTCTACGGCTGTCGTGAGTCGCTGGCCGATGGACTCAAGCGCGCCACCGACGTTATGATCGCCGGGAAAGTGGCCGTGGTCTGCGGTTACGGCGACGTTGGCAAAGGCAGCGCCCACTCGCTTCGTGCTTATGGCGCGCGCGTCATTGTCACCGAAATCGACCCCATCAATGCACTCCAGGCGGCGATGGAAGGCTTCGAGGTCAACACCGTGGAAAGCACCCTGGGGATCGGGGATATCTATGTCACCACCACCGGTAACAAAGATATCATCACCCTGGAGCACATGCTGGCGATGAAAGATCAGGCGATCGTTTGCAACATCGGGCACTTTGACAACGAGATCCAGGTGGAACGGCTCAAAAAGCACAAAGGCATTCGCATCGAGACGATCAAACCCCAGTACGACCGCTACTATCTCCCGGGCGGCAAGAAGAGCATTTACATGTTGGCCGACGGACGCCTCGTCAACCTCGGTTGCGCGACCGGACATCCGAGCTTTGTCATGTCGAATTCCTTCACCAACCAAACCCTGGCACAGATCGATCTCTGGCAGAACAAAGACAAGTATAAAAAGACCGTCTATCGTCTGCCCAAGAAACTGGACGAGGAAGTCGCGCGTCTGCATCTCGAAAAGATCGGTGTCGTCCTGACCAAACTTAGCAAAGATCAGGCGGAGTATCTGGGCGTGCCGGCCGAGGGGCCTTACAAGCCGGAACACTACCGCTACTGAAAACTCTGGAAATGCGGCGCACCCCCGGTCTCAACCGCCCGGGGGTGCGCCTTTTTCTTTTGCAGGTTGCCGGATTTCAAAAGAGTCGGGGTTTCCAGGGACTCAGACCCTTCGTAAACTAAGAAATGAAAAAACGCCCTGAATACACGTCCGGCCCGCTCCTTCCCCCGTCAACAGGATCGGTTCGCCCGGCACGCCAGCGTGGAGCGAAGCCGGTGGTTGTCGCTTCGGCAACGCCCACCGAGCAGTTCTCTTTTTCCCTGAAACCCCGGGAGGTGGCACGGCATCTGGAGCGCTTTGTGATCGGACAGGAAGAGGCCAAGAAAGTGCTGAGCGTCGCGCTGTGCGACCATTTTCAACACGTTCGACTGTCGCTCGAGGGACGGGAGGCGCCTTTCTATCAGAAACAGAACGTCCTTCTTCTCGGACCCACGGGAGTCGGAAAAACCCATCTCATTCGTTCCGCGGCCGAGCTCATCGGAGTGCCCTTTGTAAAAGCCGATGCGACAAAATTCAGTGAGACCGGCTATGTCGGCGGCGATGTGGACGATCTTGTCCGGGACCTCGTTCGTCGGGCTGGTGGGAACGTGGCCAAGGCGGGCTATGGAATCATTTATCTCGATGAAGTGGACAAACTCGCCGGTCATGGTGCCGGCGGCGGCCGTGACGTGTCCGGACGCGGAGTTCAGACCAATCTTCTGAAGCTCATGGAGGACGGCGACGTGCCCCTCCTATCTCCGAACGATGTCTCCGGACAAATGCAGGCGGCCGTTGCGGCCTCGCGTGGCAACGCCCCCGGCGGACCGGAGACCATCTCCACCCGCCACATTCTTTTCATCGCCAGTGGGGCGTTTTCCGGATTGGATCCCATCATCCGTCATCGTCTGGAATCCACCAAACAGCCTTTGCCGCGGAGCACGGGAACACGGACGCTTCTCTCCACGGTGACTACGGCCGATCTGATCCAGTTCGGTCTGGAACCGGAGTTTATCGGACGCCTTCCCGTGCGGGTCGCCTGCCATGGCCTCGACAGCGAGGACCTGTTCCAAGTGCTCCGCCGCAGCGAGAGCAGCCTGCTCCACCAATACGTCCGCTCGTTTGCTGCCTATGGCATCCGTCTCACGTTCCGCGACGCGGCGCTCCGTCGACTCGCCGCGATGGCCCGCGACGAAAAAACCGGAGCTCGCGGACTTATGACCGTTCTGGAGCGCACGTTTCGCGATATCAAATTCCGGGCTCCCTCCTCGAAAATCACATCCCTCACCGTCACCGAGGACCTCGTCGATGACCCTCTCGGCGTCTATCGCTCCTTGGAATCCCAAACAAAATCCTGACATACATCGTCTTAAAAAAGAACGTAGTAAAACAGAAGCGTAGTTTACAGATCGCAAATCGTTGTTCCAGACCCGTCTTCTACAGTTTGAAGGGTCACAAAAAGCAAGGATCCTTTATTCATGGGGATTTGCGGGCGAGCGGTGGCGTCCGCGTCGAAAATGTAGTTCAACGGTGTCTGCTGTTTAGCATTTTGATATTGATTGCAGGCTGACAGGTTGGATGGATGTGTGGAGTCCATAAGACCGAGCCATGTTTTTCCGAGTTAAGCCCGGCAAAGGATACCGATACCTGCAGATCGCCCATAGTGTGCGGCGAGGCAAGACCGTGAGGCAGGAGATCATTGCCACGCTGGGGCGGCTTGATGTCCTCCAAGCGAGCGGCCAACTCGAAAGCCTGATGAGGGGCGGTTTGCGTTACTGCGAAAAGATCAAAGTCATGGACCCGCATGCCGCCGGGAAGACAGAGCCTGTGTCCATCACCAAGATCGGGCCGGGTATCCTGGGCAGCCCGCGCTGCACAAAGGACTTGATCGAGGAAAGCCTCTTTGACCGTGGGCGCGACCTCTTCAGCGAAGTGGGGCTGGTCTTTTTCGACACGACCTCCATTTACTTCGAGGGAGCGGGAGACAATAGCCTCGGGCGGCACGCTCACAGCAAAGACCACCGTCCCGACCTGCATCAGATGATCGTGGGCATCGCGCTTGACGTGGAGGGCCGCCCGATCTGCTGCGAGATGTGGCCGGGAAACACGGCCGACGCCAAGAGCCTGGTTCCGGTGGTCGAGCGCATGAGGGCGAAGTTCCGGGTGAGGGACATGTGCTTGGTGGCCGACCGGGGCTTCGTGAGCGAGGCGACGCTGGAAGCGCTTGGGAAAATGGATCCGCCAGTGCATTATGTCATCGGGGTGCGGATGCGCCGGACCAAAGAAGTCG
This sequence comes from uncultured Chthoniobacterales bacterium, assembly GCA_964516295.1. Classification (GTDB taxonomy): domain Bacteria; phylum Verrucomicrobiota; class Verrucomicrobiia; order Chthoniobacterales; family Terrimicrobiaceae; genus CAZEYT01. The sequence goes on from CAZEYT010000074.1 coordinate 14,301, forward strand.
GCGAAGTCGTCCTTCAAGGCAGCCGGTTCCTGCTGCGGGGCGAAATCAAGGGGCACGCCTCCCAAGCGGTTCGCGCCGTCGAAGTGGCCCTGCTGCCTGTTCTTCAGGAACTCACATGAAACCCGGCACGGGAGAAAATGTAGTGCCAACGATTTTTTGGCACCACTTAACCCGAGTTCCGCAGTTTGAAGAGGCCGATATGGCAACCATGCGGGTTGGC
>CAZEYT010000075.1:0-14244 GCA_964516295.1 uncultured Chthoniobacterales bacterium
GCCGGAGGCCCGGTGCTTTGTTGGAGCCGGAGCGCTCACAGTTCTCATCGGCCTCAACATCGCTTTTGCGCCGTGGGAATGGGACAACACGAAACTTCTCGTCTGGGGCTGGCTGGTCTGCGTGCCCTGGCTGTGGTCGCTCGTCATCGCCCCTCTGCCTCAACCGCTGCGGGTGGCGACATGCATCCTTTTGTTTTTCTCGGGCGCGGTGAGTCTCGTCGGCGGTCTCGATGGGCGACATGGCTACACACTTGCCAATCGCGCCGAACTCGCCCGCGTGCAGCACGCCTTGGCCGTTATTCCGCCCACCGACCGGATCGCTGTTGATCCACGCTACAATCATCCGGTGATCCTCCTGGGACGGCCGGTTTATTGCGGCTACGAAGGGCATCTCTGGAGCCACGGACTTGAATATCGCGGATCGTTTGAAACCCTCCAATCCATCCTGCGCCAGGACCCCGGCTGGCGGGACCGCGCCCGCGGGATGGATGCCGAGTGGGTCTATTTCGACGGAAATCCGCCCGTCATTTTTCCAGCGGGACGTTGACCCCGGGTTCGGAATACAAGCGAACCACACGCTCTTTGAGACCGGTAAAAATCTCCCAGGGAATCGTGCCAGCGCGTTCGGCAAATTCTTCCACGGCAATCTCCGCATTGCCCTGGCGACCGATCAGAACTACTTCGTCGCCCTCGTGAGCCTCTGGAACCGACCGGAGATCCACAACGATCTGGTCCATCGTCACCCGGCCGAGAACCGGGCACCATTGGCCCCCGATCAGCACGCCAGCCCCCCGCCCCGAGAGTTGGCGCGGGAAGCCATCTGCATAGCCCACGGGAACGACCGCCGTCTTCATGGGTTCCGTTGCGACAAACGTGCTTCCATAGCTGACCCCGCGGCCGGCCGGTAAATCTTTGACGAGAGAAATCCGAGCTTTCCATGACAGCGCGGGACGCAACTCACCCGCGGTTTCGGGGACAGAACCCGCTCCGTAAAGCGCCAATCCCACACGCACATAATCCCCGGCGTCATCCGGGAATCGAAAGACCCCCGCGCTGTTGAGCGAATGCACCGCGGCCTCGGGCGCGATGATGCGAAGGTGCTCGAGGTTCCCCGCAAACCGCTCCAATTGCTTCCGGGTCCACGGCTCGTCCTCGTCGGCCACCGGCAAATGTGTGGAAATGCTATGAACGACCACGCCGGGCGTCCGCTTCACGGTAAGAAGTTCCTCGGCGGCACGGGATTCACAAACGCCGGCGCGACCCATCCCCGTATCGACCTTGAAATTCACGCGCACCGGGCCAAACGCAGCAAAGGCCGCCGCTTCGCTGGCCGAAGAAACCGTGGCAATGACCCCGGCCTCCACAACCTCTCTTCGTTCACCGGGAATACACGGACTCAGAAGCATCAAGTCCCGCCCGATCTGCGCCTCGAGCAACTCGCAGGCCTCGCGCGTGTTGGCGACGGCAAAAATGGCGACCTCATCCCGGATCGCCCGCGCCACGGGAACGGCACCGTGTCCGTAGGCATCGGCCTTGACCACCGCGATAATCCGCCGCCCGGCCCCAATCCGGCGTTGAACCGCTTTCGGATTATGACGGAGGGCGTTCAAATCAATCTCCGCCCACGTGCGGAGGGATGGCGAAACAAAAAAAGTCGGCATCGATCGAGAAAGGCATCGTGCACGGATCGTCCGACGAATCCAGTCCGTTTTCCGAAGTCGAACCGCCGTCCCGCATTTGGGCAACATTTCGCTTCAATTTGCACCGCGGCCCGTTATGGTTTTGCCTCTCTCGCTCTCCACCCGTGAAAACCGTTTACCTGATCGCCAACGGCGACCTTCGTACCTCCGCCAACCAAAACTGTGAAGCCGCCCAAGCGGCGATGGAAAAACAGATCGTCGAGGCCGTGGAGCGCGAGGGCTGGGTGGTCAAGCGCGCCCATGCGTTTGACCCGGCCAAAGGCCATGGCTTCATCGACAGCCAGAAGTATGGCATGGAAGTCTTCCGTGAGATTCCGACCGACGCACCGCTCATCGTTGCCGAGGCCGTCTGGCAATACAGCCACCACATCCTTCATGGACTTATCTCCCATGAGGGACCGATTCTTACCGTTGCCAACTGGAGCGGCACCTGGCCCGGACTCGTCGGCATGCTAAACCTCAACGGCTCCCTCACCAAAGCGGGCGTCAAATTCAGCACCCTCTGGAGCGAGGATTTCACCGACGCTTTCTTCGTCGACGGCCTCCGCCGCTGGTTGAAAAAAGGTCGCGTCAAGCACGCTATCGAGCATGTTGTTCCCTTCAAAAAAGCAGATGTTCCCGACAGCGCGCTTTCGCTGGGCAAAAAGTTTGCCCGCAAACTCCGTCGCGACAAAGCCATTCTCGGCGTCTTCGATGAAGGCTGCATGGGAATGTACAATGCCATTATTCCCGACGAGCTCTTGCACCAGACCGGCATTTACAAGGAACGTCTCAGCCAGTCATCGCTCTACGCGAAAATGCTCTCGGTCCGCGATGACGAAGCGTGGGCCGTCTTCAATTGGTACAAAGAACGCGGCCTGCAATTCCGTCTCGGCGGCAATGAAGAGACGGACCTCACCGAGCATCAAGTCCTCCAACAGTGCAAGATGTATATCGCCGCCGTCCGCATCGCCGACGAATTCGGCTGCGCGACCATTGGCATTCAATACCAACAGGGGCTCAAAGATCTCGCCCCGGCCTCGGACTTGGTCGAGGGGACACTCAACAACGTCGACCGCCCGCCCGTCTGGTCGGAAGATGGTCGTGAACTCTTCGCCGGCGAAGCCCTCCCGCATTTCAATGAAGTCGACGAATGCGCCGGTCTCGACGGACTCATCACTTACCGCATCTGGCGCGAACTCGGCTACTCGCCCGAAAATACCCTCCACGACCTCCGCTGGGGCCGGCAATACAAAGACGACCATCTGGACGCTTACGTTTGGGTCTTCCTCATTAGCGGCGCGGCGCCTCCGGAGCACTTCATCGGAGGGTGGAGTGGCACCTCGAGCGAACGCCAACCGGCCATGTATTTCCGCCTCGGCGGTGGAACGCTCAAAGGCATCAGCAAACCCGGCTGGATCGTTTGGAGCCGCGTCTTTGTGGCCGACGGCAAGCTGAAATTCGACACCGGTCTCGCCGAAGTGGTGGAACTGCCCCAAGAGGAAACGCAGGACCGTTGGAACCTCACCACCTCGCAATGGCCGATCATGCATGCCGTGCTGCAAGGGGTATCACGCGATCAAATGATGGCCCGGCACCCGAGCAATCACATCCAAGTGGCCTACGCTCCCGGCAAAGCCGCCGCCCGGCGCGCCCTCTTCACCAAGGCCGCTGCGATGAACGAACTCGGACTCGACGTTTCGATCTGCGGAAAAGTCTGACCGGCCGCTCGCCGCGGGTACCTTCGCGATGCAAAGGGCGGTCATTTTCCATTGGACAACGCGCCCGGCGTCCCTAAGTTGCCGGGCATGTTACGAACCCTTGCGCGTCTCGCGGCCACTTTGGTTCTGGGCGCAGTGTTGCTCACGTGGTTCGTTCTCGGGGCCGACCGTGGTTGGACCAAAACATCGGTGACCACCATGCAGACCGATGAGATCACCGGTCTCCAGTTTCCCGTGATTGAAAATCGCTTCGTCCCGGGTGTTGACTTTGTCGCGGTCGGGCTCGGCGCCTCCCTCACGCTTTTCGCCCTTTCCTTCATACCCACCAAAAGAAAACCATGAAAACACCACTCGTTACCCTTGCCACCCTCATCTCGCTCGGCCTCGCCGCGCCGGCAGAAACCCTCACCTTCGATTTCAAAGATCCGAAGGGCGTCAACAACATCGTCTTCAAGCTGGATGCCCCGCTGGAGTCGATCAACGGAACCGCCAGCGGTATCAGCGGAACGATCACAGCCGACACCGAAAATCCGGCCAATGTCAAAGGCAAGATCGTCGTTGCCGGTGAGACCCTTCACGTGCCGAATCCCGTCATGAAAGAGCACATGCACGGCGAAAAGTGGCTCGATGTCACCACGCACCCGGAGGTCACATTTGAACTGAAAGAAGTCTCCAACGTCAAACGCGACGGCAACACCGGCACGGCCGATGTCAAAGGCACCTTCACGCTCAAGGGCATCTCGAAGGACATCACCGTTCCCGTGAATGTCACCTACCTTCCGGGGAAACTGAAGGCCCGTGGCGGTGACTTGGAAGGCGATCTCCTGGTTGTCCGCTCAAACTTCACCATCAACCGCAGCGACTTTCAGATCCAGGCAGGTCAGAACACCGACAAAGTCGCGGAAGAAATCGAAGTCTCCCTCAGTCTCGCCGGAGCCGCTCCGAAGAAGTAATCATCCAATTCAAAAAAAAGGGCCGCGTGGTTTCCATGCGGCCCTTTTTATTTAGGAATTCGCTGTCGATTACTCGGTAATGATGTCTTTGTAAGTTTTGCCGGAGGGAATCATCGGCAAAACGTGCTCGGTGTAAGGTGTCATCACATCCAACACATAGACTTCATCCGACTCCAGCATGCGCTTCATGGCCGCAGGGAGATCCTTCTTGTGGATGACCCGTTCGCACTTGACGCCGAAGCCCTTGCAAAGTTGGACGTAATCGGGATAGATGCGCTTGAGGTCTTTCGGATCCCCCAGGAAGGTATGTCCGCGATTCCCTCCGTGGAAGCGATCCTCCCACTGCACCACCATGCCAAGATGCTGGTTGTTCAGGATGATGGCCTTGGCCGCGATGCCTTCGATGTGTGCCGTGGCGAGTTCCTGAACGTTCATCAAAAACGAACCATCTCCGTCGATGTCGATGACCTGTTTGTCCGGACGGGCCACCTTCGCTCCCATCGCCGCCGGGTATCCGAAGCCCATCGCCCCAAGACCGGCCGAGGTCACAAACGAGCGCGGATGGACAAAGTCATAGAATTGGCCGGCCCACATCTGGTGCTGACCCACCCCGGTCGTGATGATGGCGTCGCCCTTCGTCATCTCATGAAGCATCTGGATGACATGCTGCGGCTGGATCGCATCCGGCGTATCCTTGAAGGAAAGCGGGTGCGCTTTGCGCCAGGCGTCGATTTGCTTGTACCAATCGCCAAACCGACCGTGATTTTTCGGGTGCCGCTTGTAGCCGGCCTGGTCCAGAATTTTGTTCAGGCGGCCGAGTGCATACTTCAAATCGCTGAGAATCGGCAGTCGGACGAGCTTGTTCTTGTTGATCTCCGAATTGTCGATGTCGATGTGGACAATCGTGCCGTGCTCACAGAATTTCTCGACCTTGCCGGTCACGCGGTCGTCAAACCGCACGCCGATGGCCAGAAGGAGGTCCGCCTCGTTCACCGCGTTGTTGGCATACACCGTTCCGTGCATGCCCAGCCATTTGAGAGACAGGGGGTGATTTTCAGGAAAACAACCGATACCCATGAGGGTTGTTGCGACCGGGATCTGCGTGCGCTCGGCGAATTCCAGCAACTCGGCCGAGGCCGCGCCGGAGATCACCCCGCCGCCGCAATAAATCATCGGCTTCTTCGCCGAGTCGATCAGGCCGATCAACTCGTTCAATGCGACATCGTCTGCTTTCTTGTCCGGGTTGTACCCGCGCAGGTTCACGCTCTTCGGGAAAATCGGCTGCGTGGTCTGGTTTTGAATGTTTTTCGGAATGTCGATGAGCACCGGACCCGGGCGGCCGGATTGGGCAATGTGAAAGGCTTCCTTCACAATGCGCGGGATCTCATTGATGTCCCACACCAGATAGCTGTGCTTCACCATCGGGAGCGTCATGCCGAACACATCGGTTTCCTGAAACGCCCCGCGGCCGATCATTTCCTGCGGGACCTGGCCTGTGATCGCGACGAGCGGGATCGAGTCCATAAAGGCGTCGGCAATGCCCGTAACGAGATTTGTGGCACCCGGACCCGATGTCGCCATGCACACACCGGCCCGGCCCGTCACGCGCGCATAGCCCTCCGCTGCAAACACACCACCCTGCTCGTGGCGCGGAAGAATCGTGCGGATTTTTTTTGTTTTGGTGAGGGCTTGGTGGATCGGCATCGAGCAGCCGCCGGGGTAGGCAAAAATGACGTCCACTCCCTCGCGCTCGAGACATTCGACGAGGATTTCCGCCCCGTTCATGACTTTGCCCCGCTCGGCGGCGGGTTTGGAGGCGGGTTTTGTGGTGCGCTTGGTTTTCATGGATGACGTAAACGAGAACCTTCTACGTTATGCGCAGGAGGAACCATTTGGCCAGTCCAAAATAGAAGGTCAGCGTGGCGATATCCGCCAGGGCGAGGGTCAACGGGCCGGCGGCAATCCGTGGGTCCAGCCTCAGGAACCGGGAGCCGGCCGGGATGATGACCCCGAGCAGGCAGGCCGTGATCATCGCCAGCATGATGCTCGCCCCGATCGAGATCGCCGCCGGAAGGTCGCCCTTCCAAATCCCGACAATGCTTCCCACCAGCGCGCCGCACGCCAGGCCGAGAAGCAACGCGGTGACGAACTCCTTTTGCACCGCTTGGAAAAGCCACCGCAGGGTGGGTTTTGAACTGTGCATGGCCTGAAGGGTAACAGCGACCGATTGTGCGCTAACGCTCTCCCCCAATCCCAGCACGAGGGTGAGAAAAAACGCCAGGACGATGCGCTGTTCCAGCGTCTCGGCAAAAGCCCCCGCCAAGAAGGCGCAGACCGTCCCTCCCGCGATGGTTGCCAGGAGCCACGGGAAGCGAAGCGAAAAAGCCCGCAAGGGCGACGCACTCCGGACTTCGGAGACCCGGAAACCGAGGGATTGGAAGAGATCGTCCATCTGCTCGCGTTCGGCGAGATCGAGGACCTCCTCGGTGAAAACTCCCACATCCAAAACGCCCACGATCCGCCCGTCGGGATCGACCACGGGGAACGCGAGAAACTTGTGGAGCACAAAAAACTCGCACGCTTCAAGAAGCGTTGCCCGCGTGGGAATGGCCACCACCCGCCGGATCATCGCCTCCGCGACCGGTGTCTCGACGGGATCGGTCAAAAGACGCCGCGCTGGAAGGACGCCAGCCAGGCGTCCGTTTTGGTCCACGACGTAAAAATAAATGATCTTGTCCCGGATGCCCCGCGCGCGAACGCACTCGATGGCCTCGCCGATTGTCAGATGCTCGTCGAGCACGGGAAAATCCTGCGACGCGAACTCCAGGACCGGGCGTTGAAGTTCGTCAGTGGCAACCATGCGGGAGGGGGTAACGGATTGCCGCCCTCAACGCAACCCTCGAAACCGACACATCAGGTCGCTGCGAGAAGTTTTTTCCTCAAGCGGTCCAAAGCCGCCTGACTCGCCAGTTGCTTGAATGTCTCCCGGTCGCTGGGGAAACTAAACCTCCCCACCTCCGCAGGCTCCCCACGGGCCGCCAAGCCGATGAACACAAGCCCGACCGGTTTTTCCGGCGTTCCCCCACCCGGCCCGGCAATCCCGGTCAGCGAAAGGGCAAAATCGGCATCCGCCGCGTTACGCGCCCCTTCCGCCATTGCGGCAGCCACCGGTTCACTGACCGCTCCATGAGCCGCCAACAACGCCGGGTCCACGCCGAGCAGGCGCGACTTGGCTTCGTTGGAATAGGTCACGAAGCCCTGGAGGAAAATTTCCGACGCACCGGGCACATTGGTGATGCGGTGCGCCAAGAGCCCTCCGGTGCAGGATTCCGCGGTGGTGACGGTCCGGCCCGACGCCCGCAGACGCCCGACCACCCACTCTTCGATGGCCTCGCCGCGCTGCGAGACAAGGCACGAGCCGAGCGCCGCGAGGATCTGATCTTGGACGTCATCCAAGTCGGCCTTGGAACCGATGATCCGAAAATCCACCTCGTTCGGCCGGGCGCAGTAACCGATCTCAAAACGTCCGTCGCAAGTCAGCGAAAGGCCGACGCATTCCTCGACCTCGCTTTCACCCATACCCACCACACGGAAAATCCGGCACTCGCGCTCGGGAAGTCCCCCGGCCAGTTCCCGGAGAATCGGCAGGGCATGCGTGGTGAACATCGGATGCAACTCCCGCGGCGGTCCCGGCAGCAAAAACAAGTGAGGCGTGGAAAAGGTCGCCCCTGCCCGGGCGGGAAGATACAACCCCGGTGCCGTGCCGTTTCCGTTGGGCAGCACCGTCGCACCGACGGGCACCATTGTCTGGCGGAGCATCCGCTCCCGCAGCGGGATTCCGCGTGCGGCCAGACGCGCCGCGATGGCCGCCCGCACGCCTTCATCCGGCACCAAGCGCATTCCGAGCAACTCCGCCGAGATCTCCCGCGTCAAATCATCCGTTGTCGGCCCCAGCCCGCCCGTGACCAGAACCACGTCCGCCCGCGCAAAGGATTCCAGGAGCGCCTCGCGAATGGCCGGACCGTCCGGAACGGTCGTCTGGCGCGAGACCCGCAACCCGAGCGGGAAAATCTGTTTCGCAAACCACGCTGCGTGCGTGTTGATGACTTCGCCGAGGAGAAGTTCCGAGCCCGTATTCAGGACCTCGACTGTCATCCCGCCTGCCTCCCGCAGGCCAGGGCATCGATCCAACCGCGCACCAAGGCATGCTTCGCGCGGTCGCCGGTGATGTCGTAAACATACAAAATATTCGCCAGTACGCGCACCAACATCTGGCGCGGACTTGCCGGCTGGAGATGACACTCCCGCAACTCAATCCCCTGCCGGATCAAAATCTGCTCGATGTCGCAGCGGGTCAAAATCCGCCCCCGGTGGAACGGATCGAAATACACCTCTCCATGGCGCGCCACGAAATGACCCGGGAGATTGATCCCCTCGATTTTCATCGCGGCCCGCGAACCGATCATCATGTAAAACATCGTCAACGTGATCGGGATTCCCGTCCGGGTCTCGATCACCCGCGGCAGAAGGGAATTCCGCACGCAGTAGTAACTTTCGCTGTTGCCACGAAATTCCAGCTCGCCCGAAACAAAATCCGCCAAAAGTCGCACCCGCTCCCGATTGCTCACCGCACTTGCAATCCGGACCAAAAACTGACGCCCCCAGTTATTCACTTTGTGCTGAAAAGACTCCGTACAGACTTCCGGTTCCAACGCGCGCGCCAGCGCCCAGCAGGATTGCTCCAAGTCGATCCCATCGCCAAAGAAATGACAGAGCAGTGAAAACTCCTCCACGGCCGTGCGCCCGGCGATTTCCGCCACCACTTCTCGCGCATGGGTCGAGACGCAGGCGTCGTCCATCTCACAGAGCTCTTGCAATTGCCGGAGATTTTCCTCTCCGGATTCGGCAAGCTGCTCCTTTACCAAACGAACCGTTTCCGGATCATCATCGTGGAGAAGTCTCACCAACGCCTCTTTGTGTCCGTTCATTCGCTTTGTGCAATAAATCCACTTCCCCACCGAAAGCAAGTGCCACGCCGGACCACTTCTGCGCAACCCAGGATGTTAAGGTTTTTTGGATGGCGACGAAAGACGCTCCTCCTGCGATGAGACGGGGCGTTTTTTAGACGGCGCTTCGGCAAAAATGTTATCTGGCTTGCCCCGGATCAACCTTCCACCGGCGGACAGGAGCAAAAAATATTTCGGTCGCCGTAAACGTTGTCGATCCGGGCAACCGACGGCCAGAATTTGTGTTCCCGCAGCCAGGGAGCCGGCCACGCCGCGCGGGTGCGCGTGTAGGGTCGATGCCAGGAGTCCGACGTAACGGCGGCCGCGGTGTGCGGGGCGTTTTTGAGCGGGTTGTTCGACCGGTCGAGTTCCCCGCGTTCAATCGCCGTGAGCTCGCCATGGATGGTGATCATCGCCTCACAAAAGCGATCCAGCTCGGCGAGGGACTCGCTTTCGGTTGGCTCGACCATGAGAGTCCCGGGCACCGGCCAACTCATCGTCGGGGAGTGAAACCCGAAATCCATGAGGCGTTTGGCCACGTCTTCGACTTCGATACCAGCCCGGGCTTTCCATTCGCGAAGATCGAGAATGCACTCATGCGCCACGCGTCCCCGCGCTCCCTTGTAGAGAATCTGATAAAACCCCTCGAGCCGCGCGGCGATGTAGTTCGCATTGAGAATCGCAACCGCCGTGGCATCGCGAAGTCCCTGCGGCCCCATCATCGCGATGTACATCCAGGAAATCACCAGAATGCTCGCGCTGCCGAGGGGAGCTTGGGAGACCGGGCCGACCGTATTTTTCCCGGCAAGCGGATGACCGGGCACAAAGGGAGCCAGGTGGGCCGCCACTCCAATCGGTCCAACCCCGGGTCCCCCGCCACCGTGCGGAATGCAAAACGTCTTGTGCAGGTTCAGATGGCAGACGTCGGCCCCGATATCGCCCGGACGGCAAAGTCCCACCTGGGCGTTCATGTTTGCACCATCCATGTAAACCTGACCACCCGCTTCGTGAACAATTGCACTGACGTCACGGATCCCTTCTTCGAAAACGCCGTGCGTGGACGGGTAAGTCACCATGGCTGCGGCCAGAACCTCGCGATGTTCCTGAGCGCGGGCGCGGAGGTCGTCGAGGTCGATGTTGCCGGAGGCATCGCACTTGACCCCGACCACCCGCATGCCGGCCATCACGGCGCTCGCGGGATTGGTCCCGTGCGCGGAGGTCGGAATGAGGCACACGGTCCGGTGGGCCTCACCGCGCGAGAGGTGATATCCGCGAATCGCCAGAAGCCCGGCATATTCGCCCTGCGAGCCGGCGTTCGGCTGGAGCGACACCGCGGCGAAGCCGGTAATTTCTGCGAGCCATTTTTCCAATTGGGCCGCCATCTCGAAATATCCGGACGCCTGATCCTCCGGCGCGAGAGGGTGCAGGAGGGAGACCGTTTCCCACGTCACCGGAAACATTTCCGCCGTGGCGTTAAGCTTCATCGTGCAAGAGCCCAGCGGGATCATCGACGTCGTCAGCGAAAGGTCCTTGGCTTCAAGACGGCGGATGTAGCGAAGCATTTCGGTTTCGGTGTGATGCGACCGAAAGACCGGGTGTGTCAGGAAGTCCGACTCACGAACCAGCTTTTCCGGGAGGGACGGAACCGTCGTCGACGCACCGGCCTTGGGCTCGCCGAATACGGCGAGCAGCGACTCGACCTCCGCGGTCGTCTCGTCCAAGGCAATGACAAGGGTGGACTCGTCCAGCAACCGCAGGTTGATCGAAGCGGCCTTGGCTTTGTCGAAAATCGCTTTCGCCGAGCCATTGCCGACGGTTACCCGCACGGTGTCGAAAAACGAGTGCTCGGAAATCGCGAACCCACGGGCCACAAGGCCGGAGGCGAGTTCCGTGGCCAGTCGATGGACCCGGCGCGCGATGGCCCGGAGTCCTTCCGGTCCGTGATACACCGCATACATCGACGCCATGACGGCCAGAAGGACCTGCGCGGTGCAGATGTTGCTGGTGGCTTTTTCGCGGCGGATGTGTTGCTCGCGCGTCTGAAGCGTCAGGCGGTAGGCAAAGCGTCCCTCGGCATCCTTGGACACCCCGACAAGACGTCCCGGGATGCGGCGCTTGTGTTCATCCCGTGTCGCCAAAAACGCCGCATGCGGGCCGCCAAAGCCCGGCGGAACCCCAAACCGCTGGGCGGATCCCACGACAACGTCCGCACCCAGTTCGCCCGGAGGTTTCAGCAGCGTGAGTGCCAGAAGGTCGGTCGCCACCACGGCCAGAGCCCCGGCTTCGTGCGTTCGGGTGATGAGGGACTCGAGGTCAAAAATGGTGCCATCGGTCGCGGGGTATTGGTAAAGCGCCCCAAAGATCGGAACCTCCGGCAACGTGCCAGCAGGACCCACGAGAATTTCGATCCCGAGCGGCTCGGCCCGCGTGCGAAGGAGGGCGATGGTCTGCGGATGGCAATGGTCCGCCACAAAAAAGGCCTGGCCGCCCTTGATCTCGCGACAAAGCGTCATCGCCTCGGCCGCGGCCGTGGATTCATCCAACAACGACGCATTCGAGATCTGCATTCCGGTCAGATCGCAGACCATGGTTTGGAAATTCAAAAGCGCTTCGAGGCGGCCTTGCGCGATCTCGGCTTGATACGGCGTGTAGGCCGTGTACCAGCCCGGATTTTCCAGAATGTTGCGTCGGATGACGGCTGGCGTAAACGTCCCATGGTAGCCCATCCCGATGTGGGATCTGGCGACGATATTGCGATCCATCATGGTGCGGAGATCGGCCAGCGCCTCCTCCTCCGTGCGCGCCGGAGGGACATCCAGGGATTTTTCGAATCGAATCGAAGCCGGGACGGTCTCTTTCAGGAGTTCCTCGACCGAGGACGCTCCCACCGCGGCGAGCATGGTTTGGACTTCCGACTCGGACGGACCGATATGACGCGATGCGAAACTGCTCATGCCCCGATTTGCGAACGGTAGGAAGCGGGGTCTTTGAGGGCGGAGACTTCTTCGGGCTTGGAGAGACGGATTTTGAAAATCCACCCCTCTCCGAACGGGTCGGTATTCAGAAGGGCCGGATTTTGTTCGACAGCATCATTCCGGGCGATGACTTCCCCCGAGACCGGTGAGTAGATATCGCTCGCGGCCTTGACCGACTCAACAACGGCGGCGACTTCTCCCGCGGCCACGGTTTTTCCGACGGATGGCGGCTCGGCAAAAACGATGTCGGTGAGCTCGGCTTGGGCGTGGTCGGTGATGCCCACGGTGCCGACATCCCCCTCAACGAGGATCCATTCATGACTTTCGGCGTAGCGGAGGTTGTCGGGGACGTTCATGCGTTACTTTTGGTAAAGGGGTTTTTTCTGAACACAAGCGCGGAATCGGCGGCCGCGGACTTCGATCTCGACGGCCTGCCCGGGCTTTGCGAATTCCGGCGGCAGATAAGCCATGGCGATGCCGCACCCGAGGGTCGGCGAGAGTGCCCCGCTGGAGGTCTCGGAAACCGGGGTGCCGTCGACCCAGACCGGGTAATGCGAGCGGATCGGAGGGCTTTTTTCCGTGACCACCATCGCCGCCAGCCTTGAGGGCAGGCCACCCTTTTTCTGCACGTCCAGTGCCGCTTTTCCGAGGAAATCCGGCTTTTCCAGATCGACAAAAAATCCCAACCCGGCCTCCAATGGCGTGCGGTCGGGGGAAAGATCCGATCCGTTCAAGGGATAGCACATTTCCAGGCGAAGCGTGTCCCGTGCTCCCAATCCACAGGGAGCCGCCCCCGCGGCCAGCGTTCGATTCCAAGCTGTGACCGCGTCGGTCGCAGGAATGACCCACTCGAATCCGACTTCCCCGGTGTAGCCAGTTGTGACAACGTAACCGCCGTCCTGCAACTCCACGCGATTGCGGGCGTTGGGCATCGGACGGCCGAAGAGTTTCTCAAAAACTCCCGGCGAGGCCGGCCCCTGAATCGCCAGGGCTGCAAAATCGTTGCTGCGGTTTTCAAAGACCAACTCGGGCGCCCGATGGGACTCGATCCACGCCGCGTCTTCGTCGATCTTGGCGGCGTTGACAATGAGCAAATAAGCCTCGGACTCGAGCCGGTAAACGATCAGATCGTCGATCACACCACCCCGTTCATTCAGGAGCAGCGAATACTGGGCCTCGCCCGGCGCGAGCTTCGAGGCGCGATTGGTCAGGAGGGAATCCAACCAAGCGGTCGCACCCACTCCGCGGACAAAGAACTCCCCCATGTGCGAGATGTCGAAGACACCCACCGATTCGCGAACCGCTTTGTGTTCGGCCAAAATCCCGGCGTATTGAACCGGCATTTCCCAGCCCGCGAAATCGACCATTCGTCCCCCGGCAGCCACATGGGCGTCATAAAGTGGAGTGCGCATTCAGGTTCCTTTACGAACTCAGCCGCCCGGCGGGTGAGAAATTGTTGAGGTCCATGCCCATGAGCCGGGAACTATGCGCACGGCTGGAAAAATGATGAAGGAGATTCTTTACACTTACCATTGATCACCCGACCTCAATACTGATCGTCAAAATTCAGGTAAGTGTAGGACGTGAGGCTCTTCTCGTAGTCATCCAGCAACCGCATGCCTTCGCTGGGCTTGAGGCGGTCGGAGCGAATAGCGGCATCGGTCTGCGCCTTCATCTTTCGGGCGAGTTCGTTCACGTCCCATTGCGTGAGCGTGAGCACCTGCCCGACCGTGCTGCCGGCGAGGACTTCCTCGATGTAATAGCCGGAGTCCTCATCCTCATCGAGGTAGATGTGCATCTCGTTCACGCGCCCGAAGAGGTTGTGCAGGTCGCCCATGATATCCTGATAGGCCCCGGCGAGGAAAAACCCGATGTAGTAAGGTGAACCGGCCTCCCATCGGTGGAGGGGG
>CAZEYT010000076.1:0-14160 GCA_964516295.1 uncultured Chthoniobacterales bacterium
GAAACACCAACCAAATCTCTCATAGCAAGTGGATCAAACTCCGGGGGCACTCCAAGACCAAGAGCGGCATCCGTTTGCTAGGCACGCCTTCGCCTATAAATGTAGGTTCGAAAATCAGCAATTCAATGCTCGGGGTGATGATGTATTTGAGGTATTGGCATTGGCTCCTCAAGTTCCTAGCGGTTCTTGCATGGACTGCCTTGGTGCAAAGCGCACCAGCTCAGATTGGGGCCTTTTCCCCCTCCAAAGTCGGCCGTGCGCTCCACGAGGGCGGGTGGACGGTTGAGTATTCGCTCGGCCAAATCAACGCGTCGCCGGAATTCAGTTTCCCGCTTCAGTTGATCTACCTCAACAACCGCGAGCGGCAGGGGATGTTTGGGAGCCAGTGGTGGTGTCCGCAGTTGGAGAGCACGGTGCTGCCGCGCGGGAGGGGTGTTGTGGTTTGGACGATGCCATCCGGGGGCATGGTGGGATTTCGGGAGGATCCGAAGCGGGCGAGTGATTACCGGAGTTTCGACGGGAACTGGCGGGCCAGGGTCATCGGTGGGCGGGTGACGATCTTCAATGCGGAGGGCTGGCAGTATTCGTACAACCGGGGGCGGATGGAATCCGTGACCTCGCCGACCGGGCGGATTTTGGAGGTCGGGTGGTCCGGTGAGCGGTTCAATGGCATGCAGTTGCGGGACATTCTCACGGCGGCCAGGCAGGTGTTGATTCGGACGGGCTATGGGGAGAATCGTTGCCTGGCTGTCTTGGAAGTCGGAGGGAAGCAGCATCGGTTTGGATATGCGAAGGATGGCAAGGACGACCGGTTGGCGGGCTGGGCTCCGCCATCGGGAAGGCCGGTTCGCTTTGCCTACCATCAGCAGTCGGGCGTTTTGACGCATGCGATTCTGGGTGATGGAAAGGATCCGGCGGACGTTTCGGAGTTCAAAACCGAGTTCGCCCAACCATTCGAAGGCGACAAGCCTGCGAATGATCCAAATGCCCGCAAGAAGCCGGGAAACTGGTGGCTCGTGGCGGATCGCGACTTCACGTACGCGTATGGCCGCGAGGGAAAGAATGGTGAGAAGTGGAAGAGTGATCAGATCACGATCACCGGCCGCACGGGCCTGAAAAATGAGGTCGAAATGGCGGCGAATCGCGGAATTGTCACGGCGAAGGCGGATTCGGGTCCCGAACAGAAGACCTACTTCTACAAGGCACCGGGCCAGCGTTATGATGGAAAACTTCGCCGGGTCGAAGAAGGTGGGCGGTTGGTGGCCGAATACCGTTATGATCGGAAGACCGGACTGCTCACCGAGCTTCACGACGCCAATGGGATCATCACGTTCTTCGACTATGACCCGAAATGGCGTCCGGCCCGCCGCGAGCTCTGGGAACCCAAGCCGATCCGTGTCCGCAAAGGCACGCGACGTTCGTGGGAAGTCGTCGGTGAGTTTGCCTATGATGACGATGGACGCCTTGTCGCTGCGAAGGACGCCGCAGGCCAGCTGACCCGCTACGCTTACAACAATCGTGGAGAACTGGCGGCCGTGACCGATCCGGAAGGCGGAACGGTCCAGATGACCTACGATCCGCTCGGCCGTCGCACGTCAGTGTCCATGAACGGATTGAAGGAGAGCGTGGAATATGATTCCGAAGGGCGGATCAAAGCCCGCACGGCAGCCGATGGCACTCGCACGGAATTTGTGTTCGACAAGCAGGGACAGGTCCAGGCGGTGAAGCAGAATGGGGAGACGGCGATCGAATACGTCCGCAATGAGCTGGGCCAGATCGCCGGGGAAAAGGATCCGCTTGGACGATTCCGCAAGGTCGAGAGGGATGTTCGCGGAAACTTGCTCGCGGAATACGCCCCCAACGGAAGCGTGACACGCTACGAATACGACGAGTTCAACCGCCGGACGGCCCAGATCGATGGTAACGGGAACAAGATCACCTTTTCCTACGACGCGATGGGCCGGCTCATCAAACAGGCCAACCCGCTCGGCGGAACCTTGACATGGAAATTCGACGACAAAGGCCGCGTCGTTGAGCGCACGAACGGCGAACAAACCATCCGCCACGCATACGATGACGCCGGACGCCTGACTTCACTCGATTACGGCGGTGGCCAGAAAATCGACTACACGCACGACAAAGAAGGTCGAATCCTGAGCGCAAAGACTCCGGATACGACTTTTGAATACACCTACGACAAGCTCGGCCGGATAGAGACCCTCTCGCTCCAGCGCGGCGAAGAGGACCAACTCATCCGTTACAGCCACAACTCACGCGGACAGCGCACAGCGCTTGTCCTCAGCGAACTCGTTCCGGCGGTTCCGACCAAGGGTAACATCGCCGGAAAGCCGGCGCGGTATGAGGTCATTCAGCAAACGCACTACGCCTATGAGGTTGGAGGCCGCCTCTCCTCCATTGTCACCAACGGCTACCCGGCCATCGCGTACCGCTACGACAGCGCCGGGCGCGTGACGCAAAAGCTTTATGGCGGTGACAAGCCGTCGAACGCCAGTGTTGTCGCCAATATCGGCTATGATACCCGCGGACGCCTGGCGAAGGTTGAGTACTCGGGAACCAAAATCGGTTCGCCCCTCCTGCTCGCCTACGAGTGGGATCCCGCCAGCCAGCTCACCCGGCGTTCCTGGAACGGCGAAACCCAGCGCTACGTTTACGATCCCAGCGGACAGCTTCTCAAAGTCCTCGACGATGCGACGGGCAAGGAAATCGAAAGCTACCGCTACGACGCCGCCGGCAACATGCTGGAAAAAGTGATCGGAGGTCAGCGGACGGCGATGACCTATAATGCCGCCAACCAGCTCGCAAAGGTTTTCGAGTTGCCAGCTGGCCTGCCCGATCCCGCCGCCTCGCCCGCCGAAACCGATCTCGAAAAACTGGCCCGTGAAGTGCTCACCTACAGCTACGACAAAGCCGGACGAATGCTCGGTCCGGAAGGCGGCAACCGCAGCCAATATGGATGGCTCGACAAAGTCACCCGGCTAACCCAGCCGGACGGCTCCACGGTCAACTTCACGTACTGGCCCGACGGACAATTGGCCCGGACAGAGAAAGAGACGGATCCGCACATCCCGCAGAGGAACGCAGATTCCTTCCAGCAAGTATCCCACTCGTCCCAGAAGTCCGATTCCTTCCTCTGGGACGGCCTCGCTTTGCTGAAACGTAACAATACCGTTTATGTCATCGAACCCCACCCCAGCGGGGGAATTCCGATCGCCTCCCACCCGGTCGGCCGTCCGGACAAAATCACCTGGCATCTGAACGACCTCCTCGGAACCACCCTCGCCACCTTCGATGGCGGAGTCACCCGCTTAACCCAACTCACCGCATTCGGCCAACCGCTGAAACTCGCAGCCAACGTTCCGTCCGGTCCGGGCCTTGCCGAACCTGCCACGCTGCCGACCGTTCCAGAGACGCAGGCGATCCAGCAGACGACCATCAGTAACTGAACGCAACCACATATGAAAACCATACAGGCCGCCTTGGCGGCCATCCTTCTCAGCGCCGTCCAACCCGCCATCGCCGAGGTCCTTCACATCAAAGGCGTGCCGGTCCCGCCGATCCAAACGGTCGAACAGGCCCGCGCCAAAACCGATAAGCGCCTCGCGGCCATCAGGGCTCGCGAGGCCGACGAGACGCCTCAGACAGCCGCATCTCAATCAAGCTCCCGCGGAGAGACCTTCTTCACTGGCAAACCCCTCGTCGAGGAAACGGGCCAATACGCGTTCCTCTTCCGGCACTACGACCCGGAATTGAACCGCTGGACAACCTCCGACCCGAGCGGATTTCCGGATGGGGCGAACAACTGGCAATACGTCGCCAACATGGTAACCCTCGGAATTGATCCCGATGGGCTGCAATTCCTTCATTTCAACGGTTCAAGTATCACTGTTTGGAGCGGAAGCGGCAGAAAGTCGGATGGTTCGATTGACTGGGGAACCTCTGGGACAAGCTGGAGTGCTGTTTCTGGAGGAACGAACAATGCTGGAGCCATTCCTGGCGGTTGGTATAGTGTGGGAGCGAAACGACCCGTCGCAGGATTTCAGGATTCTTTGGACATAGGGGTCCGGTCTGAGGCGGACTTCACCTACAACGGCATCAAGTTTCAAGGCACCATGGCCGCTTGGGATAAAAGCGGATTCAACAGCCACGCGGGACCTCCAGAATACGGTGGAGGCTCATTTTATGGGTATGACCCGAATGATCCGAACGACGCAGCGATTGGAGCACCACTCAGTGTGGCATATAAGTTTCTCCTGTCCGGCGCGCACGGCAATCCAGTAACCATCGCTGATGGATACCGAATTCATCCAAAAGATGCGACATCAACCAGCGGGTGCATCGGAGTTCAAGGTTACAATGATGCAAAATCCTTCGAAACGTGGATGGCAAATAGTTCTGGAATCAAATTACTTGTTGAATAACATGAAAAAGTATTGCTTCGCTCTGACATTCCTAATGACGGCACTCTCGGTGTCTTTTAGCTTAGGCCAATCAAGTGCGGTTAACCCACAGAATGGAATCATTGTTAACGCCCGAACCGAGATGGATGCCGTTCAAAGCGCATTAGGCAGTTTTGTCGCTTTCCTGAATGAAAACCTAGAAGAGGACAATTCGGCGGAAGGAGGCGGCACAGGTGTCTTCGGTTCGTGGTTGTCGAGGCGCAATCAAATTGCCCAGGATCAGGGCCAGTCGAACGCAGAGACGTTAAGAGGGATGTTGATTCGGAGGGAAGCTGGCGACGTGAAGATTATTCAACCATTCGAAGGCGCGAGAAAAATCGGCTCTGGCAATGGTATCCTTGGAAGCTATGTTGCAATCCTCCCCTTGCAGAATGCAAACTTTCAATTTGTAGCACTCTTCTTTCGAATCGAGGCTATTGACCAAGTGAAGCCTGAAAAATTCGATATCGCTTTTATTCCCGGATTGATATTCTTTGGTGAGCCTAAAGCTGCTCGGTAACTCCATTTTGCAGTTCCGTTCCGACAATTGGCTCTTTGTGGTTTGCGTCTTTTTGACCATGCACATCTCTCGCACTTTTGCGGCGTCGAGCTGGAGCATGGTTGAACCTGATGGTCACTCTGCGGCTGGAGTTCTGCTCCTCATCCCCGGCTACAACGGGAGCGGGGCGGCGATGATGGACGAGCGGTGGAAGTCGTTTGCGGAGATGCACGGGCTGGTGCTATTGGCGCCGACCTTCAAGACCACGCCGGAGGAATTGCAGCAGGGACGGGGGTATTATTATCCGGAGCAGGGCAGCGGGGCGGAGGTCGAGCGGATGCTGGAGCAGGTGACGCGGGAGACAGGGGTTCAGACGGCGAAAATTTTGATTTTCGGGTTTTCTGCCGGGGCGCATTTCGCGCATCGGTTTGCGCTTTGGAAGCCGGAGCGGGTAAAGGCGTTTGTGGCTTGTTCGGCGGGGTGGTGGAGCGAACCGACGGCGGCGATGCGGGGTGTGCCGGCGTTGATTGTGTGCGGGGAGGCGGATCGGGAGCGGTTCGAGCCGACGAAGGAGTTCTTCGAAGAGGGGCTGGCTATGGGCCTCCCGTGGGTTTGGAGGTCCTACGCGGGGGTGGATCACACGTTGACGCCTCGGATGCGGGATTTGGCCGAGGCTTTCCTCGCGGCCCAGTTGGCTGATGACCGGAGAGAAAGGCTCTATGGCGATACGCAAACCTACCGGGTGGTCGGCGGGGATGAGATGGACAGCATTTTGCCCGAGGTGCGTGTGGCGCTGCCCTCGCGGGAGTTTGCGGAGATATGGGAGAAAGAATGATGACTCACAGTGTCTTAGATCTGCGTCGTTGCTGGTTTTATTGGATGGCCTGCCATCTCTGCGCTGCAGTTGCCGCTTTTTCCCAGGAACCGTCGCCAACGCCGCGGCCGCTGCCGGAAAACGTCGAGATGTTCACGATCCGTACGCGTTCGGAGCAGAACCGGCAGGTGCCGTTCTATCTCCGGGTGCCGAGCTCTTATGAACCGGCCGACAAGGCCCGTGTGCACCGGCTTCTCTTTATTTGTCCCGTCTTCAATGGAGATGCGGATTTTGTGATCCGCGGAGAAAGGGGAAACAACGAACTCATCCAACTTGCGGAGGAGCGGGGGTGGTTTGTGCTGTCGGCGACGTTCAAGCAGCGGGGGGAGGAGGTAAGGGATCGCAAGGCCTCCTATTATTATCCGGATGGGTTCTCCGGCAAAGCCGTGATTGAGGCTCTGGAGCAGGTGGCGAAGAGGTATCGTATCGATCCGAATCGGATCCTGATGCAGGGGCTCTCGGGAGGCGCGCAGTTTGTGCATCGCTTTGCGATCTGGGCACCGGACCGGGTGACGGCGGTGGCA
The DNA here is from genome assembly GCA_964516295.1 of uncultured Chthoniobacterales bacterium. Lineage (GTDB taxonomy): Bacteria > Verrucomicrobiota > Verrucomicrobiia > Chthoniobacterales > Terrimicrobiaceae > CAZEYT01. The sequence goes on from CAZEYT010000076.1 coordinate 6,355, forward strand.
ATCAGTTCGTCCAGCTGGTTCGATGAACCCAATGCAAAGAGCAACGAGGTCGCGTGGCTGGTCACGATTGGTGAGTCGGACTTGAGTTTCGCGAATTCCCTGGAATTCGTGGACCGCCTCCGGGAGGCCGGAGCGGCACCGCTTTTCCGTTCTTATCTCGGCATGGTTCATGAAGGTTCATGGGATGTCACCCGCCTTACACTCGCATTCCTTAGGTTTCACGATGACCGGACGCAGGGCGAACTGGGAAAGCGGCGGAGCAGCTTTACCAAGCCGGAGGAGTTGCTTTCCATGGGAGCCGACGAGATGCCCTTTGTTGGTGACAGCCAGACGTGGAAGTACGTGGCGAATCATCCGGAGAATCGGGAGGAGATCGCCGAGGATTCACGGATTTTTCTTCCCGATTCGGAGATTGCGAGGCTTTGGGGGCAATCTGAGGAGGCGGACGAATGAGCCCTGAGTATTTTTATGGCGATGTGATGCGGTGGAGTTTCGGGTTTGAAAATCCGAACAAGGCGGCGGTGGTTTTTGCGTGTTTGATTCCGCTTTTTTGGGCGGTATGGCTGGCAGGCATCCGGTTGAAAGCACGGGTTTGGAAGGTGGTGGTTCTGGCGGGGACCGGGCTGGGGTTTCTTGCGTGCTGGGGGTGTTTGCTTTTGACGTTTTCGCGAGGAGGGGCGGTGGGCGCGGTGAGCGGGATGGTCGTAGCGAGTTTCTGGGCTTGGCGGCTGCCGTGGAGACGAGCCGCTCTGGGGGCGTCGATGATTCTGATTGGCATCGTTCTGGCAGCAGCCATGGTTTTTGGGACGGCGGAACGGGCTGCGGATGCGATGGGTGAGGACGCTTCGGTGGGGAATCGTATCGAGTTGTGGAGTTCCGGTTTGCAGATGGCTTTTGAGAATCCGGGAGGGTTTGGTGCCGGCAACTCGGGACGGGAGTTCATGCAGTGGTACCAGCCCATCGAACGGAATGAGGGCTATCGAACGATGGTCAACAGCTACCTCACATTTTTGGTGGAGTGGGGATGGGTGGCATTCGCGGCCGCCGGGGCTGTGCTTCTGGCATTTTGGTGTTGGACGTGGCCGGGGGGTGGGGAGGAACGTGGGGCAAGGCTGCGTGCGGCGCTTGGGGGGAGCTTGGGGGCGTTTTTGGTGAGCGGCGTATTCAGCACGACGATGGAGGAGCCCTGGCTTTGGATCCTTCCCGGCGTGGTGGCCGGGCTTCTGGCGGCGGTGCGGTTGCGAGCGGGCGGTCGGCTTGTGGCTGGCTGGACGAGCGGCGTTGGGGTTTGTGTGTTTGCGTTGGTCATGGGCGGGCTCTGGCTGGGCGGCTTCTGGCGGAGCGGGAATGATCCGATGGCGAGATCGTTCGGGATCTCGCCGCGAGGAGGAAAGACGGTCACGTCGGTTGAGCCGAAGGCCAGCGGCTCGGCAGCAGTTGGTGTGATGGTTGATGAGGCGGTCCTAGGGGAGGACTGGGGGAAGTTGGTTCGATCTCTCGCATTCGGAGCCGGGCGGAGGGTGGTCATGATGGAGAGTTTCGACCGACCGCCGGGGACGGTCGTCTTGGTTGGCGAGCGAGCGGTTCACATTCCGGACCTGCTGGAATTTTCGGATCTCATCCTCGTGGCACCGGAGCCGTTTGAGGGAGCATTCCGTGGTGTGATTCTGGTGCCGGAAATCGATGAGGATGGGCGCGGGCGGTTTTGGGCGGGGCGGCGGAACGACGGCGTTCGCTTGGTTGAACTGACCGGCGTGGGAACTCGCGTGGAGTGGGCTTGGGATCAGATCGTGGCGGAGGTGGCTGGACGGTGAACGTCTATCCGCGTTTGCGGCAGGAGGGTCGGGGGTATTTGCCGCGGGGGCGTCGATTTTGGCGGTGCCGGCGCCGGTTCGGTGGCCTGCGACACCGCAGCGCCAAACAGCAGGGCCGCGAGGAGGAGGGAGACCTGGCTTTTAGAACGGTTCATCCGACGGACGCGCTGGAGCGGTACCGACATCCCAGGATTCGAGCAAATGCTCGGGCAGTTCGGACAGAAAGCGCGACGGGCGCTGAAAATTGTCGCCATAGCCACCGCCGAGACGGAGTTCGGGGTAGGTGAGATAAAGTTCGTCTTTGCAGCGGGTGATGCCGACGTAGAAGAGGCGACGTTCTTCTTCGATGGCAGCCGGAGATTCCAAACTGCGCGAGCTGGGGAACATGCCGTCGGCGAGCCAGACGAGGAAAACGACTTTCCATTCGAGGCCCTTGGCTTGGTGGAGCGTGGAGAGGGTGATTTTTTCCGAGTCCGGATCACCCGCGAAGGCGTCGGCGGTTTCGACTCCGCCGAGAAGGGCGAGTTGGGAAAGAAAATCCTCGGTGGATTCGAACTGCGTGGCGAACGCGGCGAGGGTATTCAGATCTTCCCGCCGGGACTCGTAGTTCGAGAACTTCGCCTGCATGTATTCATCATACATGGCAAAAAGCACGCACTCGATCATGGCACCCGGAGTGAGCGGAGCGCCGCCCGGGACGAGGTCGCCGAGCGTGTGAACAAATTGCTTCCAGTTCTTTGCGGCTTTGGCCGGGACTTTGAAGTCGGCGATCCGGGCGAAATCGGTGCCGCCATCGAGCGTGGCGTTCGATTGCGACCAGAGGGACTCCGCGGTTTTTCCGCCGATGCCCGGGAGGAGACGGACCATGCGTTTGAAGGCGACCTCGTCGCGCGGGTTGTTGGCGAACTTGAGAAAGGCCGCGGTGTCCTTGATGTGGGCCTGCTCGAAAAAGCGAAGTCCGCTGGTGATGGCAAAGGGAATACCGCGCTTGGTGAATTCCATCTGCACTTCCATCGAATGAAAATGCGCGCGGTAAAGAACCGCCATCTCGTGGAGATCGATACCTTCGTCGCGGAGTTCCAGGACACGCTGTGCGATGAAGGCCGCCTGGTCCGAGTTGGTCGCCAGCGGGACGAGCGCGGGGCGGACCGGGTGTGCTTTGCGGACCGCGGTGAGATTTTTGGGGAATTGTTTCTCGTTGGCGAGGATCACCGCGTTGGCGAGTTCGAGGACTCCGGGCACGCTTCGGTAGTTGGTTTCGATTTTGAAGACCTCGGCGTCCGGGTGGTGTTTCGGAAAATCGAGGATGTTTTCGAAATTCGCCCCGCGCCACGAGTAGATGCTCTGGGCGTCGTCGCCGACAACCATCACGTTGCCGTGGTGGGCGGCGAGGCATTCGATGAGCTGGGCTTGGAGGCGGTTCGTATCCTGGTATTCATCAACGAGGATGTGGCGGAACTGGCCCCGGTATTGGCACGCGGTCTCGTCGTCGGTCATCAGAAGCTCGAGCGTTTTGCTGAGGAGGTCATCGAAATCCATCGAATTCGCTTCGCGCTTCCGTGCTTCATAGGCGATCTGCACGCGCTCGATCTCGGCGGCGAGCGGGAAGAAGTAGCGGTATTTCTCGATCAGGACCTTTTGAATGGGAAGACCGGTGTTGATGGCATAGCTGAAAACGTCGGCGAGGACCTCCGCCTTTGGAAAACGCTTGTCGGCGGTTGCTATGCCGAGGCGGGTGACGACCGCCGAGACCATATCCTCCTGATCCTCGCGATCCATGATGCTGAAGCCCCGGCGAAATCCGATGGCCTCGGGGTGCGAGCGAAGAATGCGGTTGCCGACTGAGTGAAACGTACCGCCCCAGACGCCCTCACCGCTGCCGGGAACGAGCGCGCGCACGCGCTCGAGCATTTCTCGGGCGGCCTTGTTGGTAAACGTGAGAAGAAGAATCGAGCGGGCCGGAACGCCTTGCGAAAGCAACCACGCGACGCGGTAGGTGAGGGTCCGTGTTTTTCCGCTGCCGGCTCCGGCGATGACGAGGGCGCGGCCGGGTGCCGAGGTGACGGCGCGGAGCTGCTCGTCGTTGAGTTCCGCGGAGAAATCAATCGCCGGACCCGCCGGGGCGGCTGTTTGGAGCGTGTAGGAACGCGTCACTGCGAGGCGATCCGGAAGCTGGGAAGTTGGGCCGGGGAGATGCCGAGGCCGAAGGCGAGCAGGTTCACCGACTCATCCCAGATGCGGGCCTTGTTCGATCCGAGGACGACGGCGATGACATCGCGGCCCTTGTAGGAACCACTTGAAATCAGGCAGTGACCGGCGAGGACCGTGTAGCCGGTTTTCATACCGTTGCAGAACGAGTAATGGCGAAGCACGCGGTTGGTATTGCGCAGAGTAATGGTTTTTCCGGTTGTGAAGCGGAAGGGGTAGTATTTGATCCGCATGAGCTCACGAATGGCGGGGTTGCGATAGGCAGCGCGGGCGACGCGGGCCATATCCCGTGCAGTGGAGAACTGGCCCTTGGCGGGGAGACCGTTGGGATTGATGAAGTTCGAGTTTTCGCCACCGAGGCGGCGCATGGTGGCGTTCATGCGTTCCGCAAAATCCGCCACACTTCCGGCGTTGTCACGGGCGAGGGCGCGGGCGACATCATTGCCGCTCTTCACAAGCAGAGCGGCGAGAAGTTGCTCGCGCGAATAACTCTGCCCCGGACTGACGTAGATCTTCGTCGGTTCGCAGGCGGTGTCCGATGAGGTGATGCGGACCATTTCGGAGAGATTGCCCGCCTCGGCCACGATGAGGGCGGTGAGGAGTTTCTGCGTGCTGGCGACCGCGCGACGTTCGTTTTCGTTTTTCTTGAAGAGAACGCGACCGGAGTTGGCGTCGAACAGAATGGCGGACTTCGCCGTGACCAACGGCGGTTCCGCAGCGATGGCGGGTGCGACCAAGGCCAGGACAAAAAAGAGCAGGACCGGAAACTTCATGCGCGGAAGCTACTGTTTTGCCGGGGGGGATTTCAAAGCTTTCTCGATGGCCGGGTCGGGTTCGGCTCCCAATTCGACCGCACGGAAGTAATGGCGGCGCGCGAGTTCGGTTTTCGGCGGCTTTTCCTCCAAATAAAAAACGGCGAGGTTATAGTGCGCATCGGAGTAGGAGGGATCGAGTTCGACCGCGCGGCGGAGTTCGGTTTGAGCCCCGTCGATCCAGCCCCGGCGACCGATGACGACGCCGAGGAAATTCCGGGCGCGGGCGTTCGTCGGATCGAGGAGAACGGCTTGCGCAAGCGCGGCGAGGGCCTCTTCGAATCGGTCTTGGTCCATGTAGATAATCCCGAGCGTAAGCCAGGCTGCGGCCGTCTCGAGGCGGATGCGCACGGCACGCTTGAGGAGCATTTCGGCCTTCTCGTGATTGCCGGTGGAAAACTCGACCACGCCGAGATTAACGAGTCCGAGGAGATTGTCCGGCACGAGATCGAGAACTTTTTCGTAAGCGGAGCGGGCGCGGGCGTAGTCCTTTTCGGCAAACGCGGCATCTCCTTCCGCGGCGGCTTCGCGGGCGATGGTCGGCACGAAGTCCGGCGGCGGCGTTGTCGATTCGGAGGCGATGGCCGCGGTTGCAAAAAGCCCGAGGGCCGCAAGAATCCGTCCGAGTGGCGGGAGGATCATCGGCCGGAAAGCTCTTCCGCACGATGCGCCGCGGCGAGAACCGCCTCGAGAAAAGCGGAGCGCACGGCGCGTTCTTCGAGTGTGGCCAGACCGGCCATCGTCGTGCCGGCCGGGCTCGTGACCATTTCGCGAAGAACCGCGGGGTGCTCGGAGGTCGCACAGATCATTTCCGCGGCGCCGGCGACCGTTTGGACGGCGAGGTCGAGGGCGAGTTTTCGCGGCAACCCGGCCGCGACGCCGCCGTCGGACAGGGCTTCGATCATCAGATAAACATAAGCCGGCCCGCTGCCGCTGAGTCCGGTTACGGCGTTGAGCATCGATTCCTTGACGAGATAGACCTCGCCCACGCTGCCGAAGACTTTCTGGGCGGCTTCCTCGTCAGCCTGCGTCGCGGCGTCGTTCGATGCGAAAGCCGTGGCAGCCCGACCGACCATGGCGGCGGTATTCGGCATGGCCCGGATGATCCGGCACCCGGGGGCGAGTCTTTCCAAAGTGGCAATCTCGAGTCCGGCCACGATGGAGAGAATCAGCTTTCCGGCCAGGCCGGGACCGGCTTGGTCGAGGGCCTCGGCGACATCGGCGGGCTTCACACAAAGAATCACGACCTCCGCCCCGGCCACCGCCTCGGCATTGGACGAAAGAACATTCACGCCGGTCGCGTCGCTCAGATTTTCCAAAAGCTCCGGCTCCGGGCACGCGGCAAATATTTCCGTGGGACCACAGACTTTCGCCCGAAGCATTCCCTGAATGATCGCTGACGCCATTTTTCCGGCACCGAGAAATGCGTAACTCATGCCCGAACGCTACCGGGATTTCTGAAAATGCGAAATCCGAAATACCGGGACCGTTCCCGCGGCCCAAGGCTGCGGCCATCACCGAGGAAAAATGCATCCACCCGGCCGTCGGCGTTTCACACCGGATTCATGGAACGATTTCCCATGTGACGGTCACCGTGTCCCGAATCTCGACATCCGTCGGCTCGATGTCCGGGGCGATCTCCCCATCGCCCATGCATGCCTCCATGGCCATTTCGCTGAGGCGGGATGAGATCCGCAGTTCGGAATATCCATACTGGACGTTGAGAATCGAGCCGAGCGTGATCTCAGTGGCGGAGGCGATGGTTTCGGCATTGTCCTTGGCGTTCTTCACGGCCTTCGCAAGAACCCGCTGACGGAGACTTCGCACGTCCGAGACTTCAAACCCCAGGCTTACCTTCGGCTGTGCGCGCCCGCGCAGAACCTTGGAAAGAAACCGGCCGACCCGTTCCTTGTCGACCGGGAGAACAATGGAAAGTTCATGGATCGCCTGAAATCCGATGTGAACGGTCCGCCCGCTTTCATAGGCCGTTTCTTCGCGCACATGGAAGTGCCCGGTCTTCAGGTCACTCTTCGGGATCGAGCAGGCCTCGGCGGCGGCATGCAGCGCCGCGGTTTTCCTGTTTCCTTTCGACACGGCGACAGAAAAGTCCGCGTCCGATCCAATGACGGTTAAAACAATTCTGATCCGGTCGGGCGATTGAGAAAGAGAGGCTTTTCCTTGGACGGTGATGGTTCTGTTTGTTGTGATATTCATGTTTGTTCGGGTTGTGTGGGTGCCCCAGGGATTCACCAGACTTCTGTACGTTGCGGTGCGAAAATCCAAAGACTCTCTCCACGGCATTTCGGATCCTGGCGAAAAGGGATAACTGCGGTCACCCGTCCAAATCACCACAGGGGGTGGGACATCTGCAGGGGCCCACCCCACTTGTTTTTGAACTTCCTTTCGACACCGTAGGAAATTGCCGCGAGCCAAGTCGCGCCAAGAACGCCAGGAACGCAAAGCGTGCTGATCTATGCGCTGGCAGCCTGTCGGACTTGCAGTCGATGGTATAAATGCAGGCGTGGCTGCCCGCTTTGTGCTTGTTGATCACGACCCCCCGCTCTTACTGCCGCCAGACCTCCGGGAGTGGGTTCCGGCCAATCATCTGGTGCATTTCATCATGGATGCGGTGGGGCATTTGGAGGTGAGCCCGGCGCGAGTCAACGAACGAGCAACGGGAGACGCGCAATATCCTCCGGCGATGATTCTGGGGTTGTCGATCTGCAGTTGTGCGACCGGGGTGTTTTCCAGCCGTCAGATTGAGTGCTCGACCTAGGAAAACGTGGCAGTGGGGTTGCTGTGTGCCGACACCCACCAGAACCCGGTCCCGAAGCTTCCTTTAGTGAGCGCATGGCCCACCGCGTCGCCACTCGAGCGGGACGGGAGCGCTACAAACTGCGGCAGCAGACCGTCGAACCCATCTTCGGCATCATCAAGGAAACCCTCGGCTTCGGTCGGTTCTCCGTGCGTTC
>CAZEYT010000077.1:0-13966 GCA_964516295.1 uncultured Chthoniobacterales bacterium
CAACCCGCATGGTTGCCATATCGGCCTCTTCAAACTGCGGAACTCGGGTTAGCAGACCACGGTCGATTCGCTCTCGAGGAATGAATTCTACGACCACATGCCCGAGATCCTCTCCGCGTTTGAGGAAGCCCTCAGCGCCCGACCGGGAAGCACGCGCGAATCCGACGCCAAGGATCTTCAAGCCCGGGGCGAAGCCCGACATGGTCTTCACCGCTGGCAGCAGGGATTCCGCCTGCGGGAGATTCTGCGCGAGTGGGGTCAACTTCATTTGTGCCTCTTCGATGAACTCTGCGCGTTCCGAAAGCTGCATCCCGGAACCGCCACCGAGACGTTCTTGCTCGCCTCCCGCGAACTCATCCGGCTCGTCAACGGAGCAATCAACGAGAGCACCTCGCAGTATGTCCGCCTCGAGAAACAAGCCGCCGCCAGTCGCGCCCGCGATCTGGAGCTGGCTCTGGAACAATTCGCCGACGTCGAGCGCCAGCGTGGCGAGCTGATCCGCCAGGCGGTCCACGACCTCGGGGGCAATTTCCAGGCCGTGAGCCATGCCGCCGCCATCCTCTCCGCCGAAAGCCTGCCGGCACCCGAACGGGCCGAGATTGCCGCCGTCGTCCAACGTGGCTTCAATTCCCTGCGGGTGATGCTTGTCGGTCTCATGAGCCTCGCCCGACTCGAAGCCGGGCAGGAACATCGCAAAATCGCGCCGCTCGACGCTGCGGAACTTCTGGACGCCCTTTGCAAAGTCTCGAGCGGGCTCACAGCCGGAAGACCGCTGACCCTGAGGTTGACGGCCCGCGTCCCCTGCCGGTTGAGGGCGATGGGGAAAAAATCCACCGCATCGCACAAAATCTCGTCCTCAACGCCCTGAAGTACACCGACCGCGGCAGCGTGAAGGTCAGCTGGGGCGAGGAGGGTTCGGCCAAATGGTGGTTTTCGGTCCGGGATACCGGTCCGGGAATCCTCGCCGGTCCCGGAGCCCCGATTTTGGAAGGCCTGAAACAAGCCACGGACAGCACACGCGAGGCAAACGACCAATCGGTCGCGGCCGGCGGAACCTCCGCTCCCATTTTGGAAGAACCCGCCAGCGGACCATCCCGACCGACGCACCAAACACCGGGCGAAGGGATCGGACTGTCGATGGTGAAACGTCTCTGCGACCTGCTGGATGCCAGCCTCGAGGTCGCCAGCACATCGGACGTCGGAACGACGTTCCGAGTGGTTCTTCCGCGGCGCTACGAAGGGAAAGTGGCCTAGCCGCCAACGAGTTCGCGGTGTTGCAAGGCGAGGTAGCGGTCGGTCATGCCCGAAATGTAATCGCCGACACTGCGTTCGAGTCCGTCGCGGCGGATGCGAGCGGACGCTTTGCGACCAAGACGCCCGGGATGTGCGACAAGAAACGCAAAGAGCTCGGCGATCTGCTGCGAGGCCTGGCGGTTCGCGTTGGCCACAGCGGGATTGTGATACAGGTTTTTGAAAAGAAACTTCCGCAGCGCGGAGAGCTCGCGACGTGTGGACGTTGAAAAGGCCGCGAGACGTCGCGGGTGATGCCGGACGTCTGTGAGGGATTCGACCCCGCTCCGCCGGATGTTAGCAACCGTTTGGCGGACGAGATCCTCGACGAGAAAATTCACCAGACAACGAATGACAAAACCCCGGTGTAGGAAGGGATCGATGCCCGGCGACTCCGCGCGGGCCAGTTCCTCCGCCCGCTGCCAAAGCGGCACGCCGGCCAGAAGATCCGGGCGAAGCAGGGCGGCGTCGAGGCCGTCGTCGAGATCGTGACTCGAATAAGCGATCTCATCCGCCAAGTCCGCCACCTGAGCCTCCAACGACGGCGAGGCATGGCGTTCGCCGGTGCCGGGATGCACGTAACCGTCGGCGTGCTTTTGAATACCCTCCCGGACATCCCACGTCAGGTTGAGTCCGGGGTGACGCGGGTATTTTTCTTCCAGCACTTCGACAATGCGGAGGCTTTGCGCGTTGTGGTCAAAGCCTCCATGCGCGCGCAGCAGCGTGTCGAGTTCCTCCTCGCCCGTGTGACCGCAGGGCGGGTGGCCGAGGTCGTGGGCAAGCGCAATCGCCTCGGCCAGATCCTCGTTCAGCCGCAACGCCCGGGCGACCGTGCGGCTGATGGACGCGACTTCCATCGTGTGCGTGAGACGCGTGCGATAGTGATCGCCGGTTCCATTCAGAAAAACCTGCGTCTTGCCATCCAACCGGCGGAACGCCGCAGAGTGGATGATCCGCGCGCGGTCGCGCTGGATTTCCGCGCGATAGGGGTGCACCGTCTCGGGAAAACGCCGCCCGGCCGTTCCGCCCGTGGGAACGGCCCAAGGTGCCATCTGCCGGGCTTCTTCGCTCTCGAATTCCGCCCGGCTGCGAACGATGTCTCCTCCGCCCGCGGCCATGATCAATGGATCCGCTTCGTCGTGACGGGATCGAACAAATGCACGCGCTCGGGATTCATTTGAAACCGCAGACGATGCCCAGCCTCGCGGTGGTCGACGGTGGCATGGCTCCGGCTGATGACCGTGTGAGCGCCGGTCTGGAGATAAAAATACGTCTCCGCCCCCATCGGCTCGACGATGTCGACGACGGCTTGGAACGAGCTCTCCGACGGCGGTTGTCCGGGCGGCACGAGATCGCAATCTTCCGGCCGCACACCCAGCGTCACGTCTTTGCCGAGGAACGCGTCGGCGGCGGGACGGTTGCCGAGTTTGATCTCCACGGCTCCGCCCTGCGACTCCTTGAAAACCATCCCGCTGCTGTCTTTGCGGAGAGTGCCCTTGAGAAAATTCATCGGCGGGCTGCCGAGGAAGCCGGCGACGAAGGTGTTCACGGGCTCGTTGTACAGTTTGAGCGGGGCGTCAATCTGCTGGACGACGCCTTCTTTGAGTCCGGTTTCGGGATTCACGACAGCATCCATGACTACAATCCGTGTGCCCATGGTCATGGCCTCGACCTGATCGTGCGTGACATAGATCATCGTGGTTTGGAGGCGTTGGTGGAGCTTGATAATCTCTGTGCGCATCTGAACGCGCATCTTGGCATCAAGGTTCGAGAGCGGTTCATCGAAAAGGAACACCTTCGGCTGGCGCACAATCGCACGGCCCACCGCCACACGCTGGCGCTGGCCGCCGGAGAGGGCCTTGGGTTTGCGGTCGAGAAGCTGCTCAAGGCCGAGGATCGCCGCGGCGTCGTTCACCCGCTTCTGGATCTCGGCTTTCGGAAACTTCCGCAGCTTCAGCCCGAACGCCATGTTCTCAAACACGCTCATGTGCGGATACAGCGCGTAGTTTTGGAAGACCATGGCGATGTCACGGTCCTTCGGTGGCACGTCGTTGACGCGCTTTTCACCGATGTAGATGTCGCCTTTGGAAACTTCCTCAAGGCCGGCGACCATACGGAGCGTCGTGGATTTTCCGCAGCCGGACGGACCGACGAAGACGACGAATTCGCGGTCTTCGATATCCATATTGAAATCCCGAACGGCCGTGACTTCTTTGCCTTTGTCGCCGGGATAGATTTTGTAAACGTTTTTCAGGAGGACTTTTGCCATGGTTCTGTTTTGTTTGGGTAACTGATGATGCCCGGGAATTTAAGAACGGCGGTGGGCGGCCGCCTTCTGTTGGTAAGGGCATGATCAAACGCCTGCCCCGGCCGCGAGTCAACCAAACGGCCCGCTTGCTCCGCACCGACCTTTGTGCTTGGGTCCGGCATGGTTCACGCCGACATCACCTACCTCGGAGGTCTTCGCTGCGAAGCGGTTCACGGACCCTCCGGCTCGAAAATCCTCACCGATGCACCGGTGGACAATCACGGCCAGGGCGCTGCGTTTTCCCCGACCGACCTCGCCGCCACCTCGCTCGGCCTTTGCATGGCAACGATCATGGGCATCGCCGCGCAACGCCATGACATCGACCTGACGGGCATGACAATCGGGGTGGACAAAACCATGTCGGCCGATTCTCCCCGGCGGATCGCGAAAATCGAGATTGTCTTCCGCATCCCGCAGCCGCCGGACCACCCGAAACGCAAGCTCCTCGAAGCCGCCGCCCTGGCCTGCCCGGTTCATCACAGCCTCCACCCGGATGTGGAAAAACCGGTGCGGTTCGATTGGGTCGGCCCGGCTGCGTGACCAACAACCCGCCACGCCGACGCGGGCGGCTATTTTTCCAACGTAGCGAGCGCCGACTGAGCCTGCTGGCGGATGTCGTCGGGGGGCGAAATTGACAGCGTTTTCCGATAGGCGGCCACGGCCCCGTCGCGGTCCCCCAGACGGCGGAGGCTGTCGGCAAGATTCAGCTGGATCAGCGCATCACCCGGTGCTTTTTCGGCCGCCGTTTTCAAAAGCCGGGCGCATTCTCCTTCGTTTCCTTCAACACTGCTCACCGCCGCCAGAACATTGTAGGCGAGCGGGTTATCCGGCCAGGTCCGAATGATCGCCTCGCTGAGTTCCCGGCACCGCTTCAGCCCCTCCGGGGTCTCCGTTTGGTAAAAGCTCGCCGTGTAACTCTGGAGCGCTTGGGAAAGAAACCGGTCGATGGGTTCGGGAAATGGCTCGCCAGCCCTCCAACGCATCGCCCCGGGTTCCGCGGCAGCGCGTGAAATCAACGCGAGAAGAACCCGCAGGCAGTCGTCGGGACGATTCTGAGCCCGCAGCGTAAACGCGAGCCCGATGGCAATATCCGCCCGCTCGGGAAACTTGCCGACCGCCTCGGTCAGGAAGGCAATCGCCCGGCCGGGTATCGTGGGATCCGCCTGCCCGACGGTGCTGAAGCGACCCACCACTTTGCCGCTTGCGGGATCCGCCACCGCGAGGTCCCGACCGGTCGGCTGCCCGGTCGAGAGGTAGGGTTGCTGTGCGAGATTCCACCAGTAATTGGCCGAGGCGACGAAATACTCGGGGTTGGTCGTGTTTCCCGCGCGCGAGATTTCGATGAACCGCCCCACGATCTCCGGCGAGGCCGTGGCTGCGAGTTCCTTCAGCTTTTCCGAGTAGGTCTCGCCGATTGCCGAGGACCCAAGCGCAAGAACGAGAAGCCCGACCAAGAGGGGAAACGGATTGTTCATTCTCCGATGATCTTGATCAACACGCGCTTTCGACGACCTCCGTCGAATTCCCCGTAGAAAATCTGTTCCCACGGTCCAAAGTCCAGACGCCCATCGGTCACGGCCACGACCACCTCGCGGCCCATCAACGTGCGTTTCAGGTGGGCGTCCGCATTGTCCTCGCCGGTGCGATTGTGGAGGTATCGCGCGTGGGGTTTCTCGGGGGCAAGATCTTCCAGCCATTTCTCGAGATCGGCGTGAAGACCGCTCTCGTCGTCATTGATGAAAACACTGGCCGAAATGTGCATCGCATTCACCAGACAAAGGCCCTCGCGAATGCCGCTCGCTTCCAAACAGGCGGAGACATCGGGGGTGATATTGAAAAAGGCGCGGCGCGATCGAGCCTCGAACCAGAGTTCTTTGCGGAAGGATTTCATAAGTCCTCGAGTCGGGTCACGCCGCACATCCGAGCCGTCCAAGCTTCCGCGGCTGCGTGTTGGTCATGGTGATAGTGGTGTGTGAGGAACCCGGCCCGCACCGCCGCTTCGCAGTTCTCAGGCATGTCATCAAAATACAACGTCCTGCGGGGATCGACCTCAAACCGCCGCACAGCCATCTCGAAAATCCGCTCGTCGGGTTTCATCACACACGCCTCGCAGGAGTAAACCGCATCGCGGAAGATGCCGAAGACTTCGTAGGTTTTCCATATGTATTCGATGTGGATGTCGCTGATGTTCGAGATCAGGTAAACCGGCATTTTTGTCGAAAGCTTGCGGGCGAGCGCGGTCATCGGGAGGTTCTCTTCGAAGATGTCCTGCCAGATGCCGACGAAGTCATCGACCGGCCCGATGTCGCGGAATTCCGGCCGGACGATGTCCAGAAACTCGGCGCGGTTCAGGAGTCCGGACTCGTAATCGTGCTTCGCCTTCACCACGCGGGTGCGCTCGGGCAACTCGACAAGCTGGTTTTTTTCCATCAACCGCCACGCCGCTTTCATGTAGTCGAAGCGCAGCAAAACATTCCCGATATCAAACACCGCAGCCTGAATTTTCACTGCCGACCATGAAGCGATACCGGCCCGCTGCCGCCAAGCGAAAAGCGGTTGTCCCGGATCGGCCTCGCGAAGTCTTTGCGCGATTTATTTTGGCCGCCGATGCCCGGCGACCTATCATGCAGGCATGAACGAAAAGCCATCCATCTGTGCCTTTGTCATGGCCGGCGGCAGCGGGGAGCGCTTCTGGCCCATGAGCCGCCAAAAGACGCCGAAGCACCTTCTCCGCCTGCTCGATGATCGCACGCTCCTTGAAGCCACCGTCGACCGGCTGTCGGGTCTCGTGCCGCGCGAACAAACGTTCATTCTCACCAACGCGGCCCAACTTGAATCCACCCGCGCCGTAGTCCCGAACCTCCCGGCGAAGAACATCGTCGCCGAGCCCGCCAAACGCGATACGGCCCCGGCCTGCGCCCTCGCGACGGCGATTGCTACGCGCGTTTCGCCGGACGCCATCGTCGTTGTTCTCCCGGCGGATGCCATGATCCACGCCACGGCGAAGTTCCGCCAGCAGCTTTCCGACGCCATCGACACCGCAGCGGCCGGTGGATCGATTGTCACCCTCGGCATCCCGCCCACCCACCCGGCAACGGGCTTCGGCTACCTCGAAACCGGACGCCACCTCGACTCCGGCCAAAACGGCAGCCACCGGCGCGAGCTCATCCGCTTTGTCGAAAAACCCGACCTCGACACCGCGACCCGGTATTTTGAGGAGGGCCACTTCTATTGGAACGCCGGGATTTTTCTTTGGAAGACCGGAACATTCCTCGCCGAGGCCCGGCGTCAACAACCCGCCCTCGCCGACTTCATCGAACGTTACGCCACTCACGAAGACCCCGCCGTCCTGATCGCGGAAGAATTCCCCACGCTGCCGAAAATCTCGGTCGACTACGCCATCATGGAAAACGCGATATCGGTCGTCACCGTGCTGGCGGAGTTTGATTGGGACGATGTCGGAGCCTGGACGGCGCTTCCCGGACACCTCGGGTTCGACCCGCACGGCAATACCACCCGCGGTCCGGTCGTTCAACACGCCGCGACCAACAACATTGCCGTCTCCAACGGACGCACCATCGCGCTCTGCGGCGTGCAGGATCTTGTCGTTGTGGAGACCGAGGACGCCATCCTTGTCTGTCACCGCGACGCCGTGCAGCATGTGAAAAATCTCCAGCCGCACCTCCCGGACGACCTCAAGTAAGGCGGCTCAGGAATCCTTGGTAAACGACTCAATGGCCGCCTGCACTTCCGCGGCATGGTCGCCGGTCTTCGCCTTGCGGGCGACCCATACGACCTTGCCATCGCGAATGAGGAACGACTGACGGCTGCTTACCGGCATTCCCAGCATACCCGGGACACCGAAGGCCTTGGAGACCTTGCCATCCGCATCGGCGATCAGAGGAAACGGGAGTTTGTATTTTTCCTGAAATCTCTTCTGCGACTCGGGCGTGTCTCGGCTCACGCCGAGAATCTGCAGGTCCTTGCCCTCCAGCGTCGCGAACGAGTCCCGCAGCGAACAGGCCTGCGCCGTGCAGCCGGGGGTGTCGGCTTTCGGGTAAAAATAGACGAGTGTAATGCCACGCCCGTAAACCTCCGCAAAATCAACACTCTTTCCATCCTGATCGATGGCCGTCACAACTGGCGCGGGATCGCCGACTTCGAGGGCCTTGAGTTTGGAGCCAAATCCGAGAAACGTGAGCATGGTAAGAGGAATTACGATTGCGCGTTGGAACATGGAGGCACGATAGTCCGGGATTCCTCCTCCGCAATGGCTATTCGCTTCGTGAAATCCCGTCTCATTCCTTCTCTCGCCATCTCCGTTCTCGTCGGTCTCGCTGTCGCCCTCGCCGCCTCGGATACGTTCCGCGCCGTTGGCCTTGGGGTGCTCGGCCACGCCGGCCTTCACCAAGCGGGTCTTCTGGATACCCTCAGCGCCGGGGCCTTTTCGGTCGGCGGCTGGGTTCTTGCCGCCGCGTTCCGGGGCCTCACCGCCGCGCTGCTGTGTTTTGCTTTCCTCCTCGCCGCCGGGCTCGGACTCCGCTGGCTCGGAAAAAAAGTCCCACGCCTTCAGACGCCGACCCGCGCTCTGTTCTGGCTCCTCCCGACCGGTCTGGCTGTTACCGCCCTCTGGCAAATCTTCGGCCTGATCACCTCCGGCGGAGCCCGGATTCCGCAGCCGATCTCCACGGCTCTTTTGGACGCAGCACGAGAGTCCGGAGGCATGGTCTTTGTGAATCCCTCGGCGGTCCAGGATCTCGCCCCGCTGGCACCGGAGCTGCTCGGCTCGCTCCCGCTCGACCAACGCGCCATGATGCTGGCTTCGCCCGTCGCCTGGCGGGAAAAGACCCGCGAGAACCCCGTCTCCGCCGTCCTCATTTCCGGCCGTCCGGCCGAAGCCCGGCCGCTCGTCACCCACCTGCTCTCCTCGCCGGACTGGCACTTGCAGCACGTGGACGAGACCGGACTTCTCTTTCTCCGCGGAGCCGGGCCGCGCTATTCACCTCCCGCCCCGGACGACGCCGAAGTTCCCGCCGCCCTGCAGGCCCGGGCGCTGGCGCGCATGGCCGTTCATCTCGATGAGGCCGGACTCAAAACCCCGGCCCGCGAATATGCCGAAGCCGCCCTCGAGCTTCTCCCGGACGATCCAAATGTCCTCGCCGACGCCGCCTCGGTCTCCGCGTCCCAAGGCCGGTGGGAGCAATGCCGCCTCCTCGCCGAGAAGGCCTTGAAAGCCAATCCCCGTCAGCCCCAAGCGCTTTATCTGGCCGCTCTGTCAAAACTTGAAACCGGCTTCGCCGAACGCGCTCTGGAGTCGGCAGAGGAACTGATTGCCGTCACGCCGAACGATCCCTCCGCCCTCTGGCTTCACGCCCGCACCGCCCGGTCCGCCCGCGACCACACCGCCGAAATTCGATCACTCGAAAAGCTCGAGCGTCTCGCCGACCGCTCCGGCATCCCTCCGGCACGTCTCCAGATTTACCTCGGCCAAGCCTGGGCGCAGCGCGGCTTCCCCGACCAGGCCGAACGCGCCTACCGCCGCGCCTTGGAAGGCGATCTCACACCGGGCGAGGCCCGCGACATTCGCGACGCCCTCAAAACCATCGAAGAAAACCGCCTCCCCACCGCCCGCTGAATCCGCACCGCCACGTCCCTCCCCAAAGTTGACAACGAAGCATGCCGGATAACCGCAGATTTTCAGGATTCTCACAGATGATTTCTCAAGCCGATGCGCTTGTCTGCCAGCCGCCAGGCCAACAGGCCGTCGGGATGCCGGTGCACCGTTAGCAAGACATCTCCACCACGGCACAGGTTCATGGATCCATTTCCCGAGAATCTGCGAGAACTCTGAGAATCTGCGGTTGGAGAAAAAAACCGATTAAGCCGGCGCGGTGTCAATCGAGTCCACCTCGCCGTGCGAGCACCGAACGGTCACCAGCATCGGCCGACAACAGACGGCACAGTCCTCAATGAACTCGGCGTGGGGAAAAGACGTCTCCACGGAAATCGCAAACATTTCGCCGCAGTGCGGACACATGACCTCGACATCGTCGAGCAGGTCCATGCCAATTACTCCGCGAGCGCGACCCGACGGGCGTCGCTCCACAGACTTTCCAGATCGTAAAACTCCCGCTTCTCGCCATGAAGAATGTGGCAGATCACATCGCCGTAATCCAAGACCACCCACTGGCTCAACGGATACCCATCCTCTGCATGCGGCTTCGTTCCAAACGCCTCACGGACATTTTCCCGAATCGACGAAGAAATCGCCTTCAGTTGCGGCTCGGAGGACCCGGAGCAGATCAGAAAAAAATCCGTAAACGTCGACACCTCTCGCAGGTCGAGCAGAACAAGGTTCTCGGCTTTCTTTTCCAAAGCCGCCGCGGCACAGGCACGCGCCAAAGTCTCGGAATCACTCATTCCGATAAAGTTGATGGCGGGAAATAATGGCGCATACGGTCTCTGGAAGCAGATACCGCACGGAACGCCCGCTGGCAATCCGTTTCCGGATGTCGGTCGAGGAAATATCGACGACCCGACAGACCGTCTCCATTCCGGGGGCGGCGGCATTCAGTCCGCGCGAAAACACCACAAACCGCGCCATTGTCCGCAGCGTGTCGATTTCCTTCCAGGTCGAAAGCGCCGCCAGATTGTCCTCGCCGATGAAATAAAAAATCTCCGCCCCTGGGTTCGCCGCGCGAAATGCCCGCACCGTGTCCACGGCAAACGACGGCCCCTCCCGCCGCACTTCGCAGTCGGAACACGAGAACCCGGGCTCCCCGGCAATCGCCGCCTGCACCATCTCCAGCCGGAACGCCCCGGCCACCGGCGGTCGCCCGAGCTTGTGCGGCGAGATGCCTGCCGGAACAAAAACAATCTCGTCCAGCACCAGTTGCTCGCGCACCTCGCGGGCCAGGATGAGGTGGCCGTGATGAACCGGATCAAACGACCCGCCATACAGGCCAATCTTGCGCGGTGAAATCATTTCGACAGGTGCGGACAAATCTGGTTTTCCCTTCGGCCATTATGCCATCCCACGATCCAGGTCAACTTCTCCTCGTCGGCGTCCCCGGTCCCGAACTCGATCCCGAGACCGCCCGCCAATACCGCGATATCCGCCCGGGGGGCTTCATTCTCTTCGGCCGCAACATCAAGTCCCCGGAGCAACTCCGCAAACTCATCGACGACTTGCGCGATCTTTCAGACGTTGAACCGATCATCACCATCGATCAGGAGGGCGGCCGCGTCTCGCGACTCAAGCTCATCGGCGAGGAACCCCCGAACGCCCAGCAACTTCGCGACCACGGCGACCTCGCACTCATCCGCCGCCACGGCGACATCACCGGCCGCATCCTCCGCATTTTCGGCTTCAATCTCGACCTCTGCCCCGTGCTCGACATTTCCTTCGACGACGAAGCCGACAATTCCCTTCGCGGCCGTTGCTATGGAAAATCCGCCGCCGAGGTCATCGAAAAAGCCGGGGCGTTCAATGACGGTCTCCGCCAAGCCGGCATTCTCAGCTGCGGCAAACACTTCCCGGGCTACGCCTCCGCCGGACTTGACCCCCACCACGAACTCCCGCGCATCGAACGAAGCCGCGAACTCATGGAGGAACACGAACTCGCCGTCTTTCGCGCCTTCGCCCAATCGGTCGATTCCATGATGATCGGCCACATCGCCGTCTCCGGCCTCGACCCGGAGCCCCGCCCCGCCTCTCTCTCCCCGATCATCATCCGCGACCTCCTCCGCCGCGACATGGGCTTCTCCGGCCTCATCATGACCGACGACCTCGACATGGGAGCCATTCTCAATCACTACGGATTTGATGAGACGATGCGCCTCGGCATCGAAGCCGGGAACGACCTTCTCATGATCTGCCACCGCATCGAAATGGCCGCCGCCGCCCGCCGGGCCATCGAGCCCCTCGGCGAGAAACTCACCCCCGCGCTCGAATCCGTCGCCCGCTGCAAAGCCCGCCTCGCTCCCCCCACCCCTTTCTCCGGCGAAGCCTTCCGTGCCATCGACCGGGAAATCTGGGACCTCCGCGTCGCTGTCCTCGGCCCCGAAGCCGCCGCCACTCGCAGCCCCGAAGACGGCAAACGCTCCCCCGTCGAACTCTACTGAGCCCAGTTACAAAGATTTTCCCGCAGAGACGCGAAGACGCGGAGGCTTATGACCGAGAACGAAATCGGAACCAAGATCTTGGAAGCCGCCATCACGGTTCACCGCCATTTGGGCCCCGGACTTCTGGAACTCGTCTATGAGGTTTCGCTTGCACGCGAACTCTCCGACCTCGGACTTGAAGTCGCACGCCAAGTTCCCATCGAGATCCGCTACAAAACGCATCTTTTCGAAGAAGGATTTCGCGCTGATCTTGTCGTGCAATCCAAGGTTCTCGTGGAGCTCAAATCGGTGGAGCACGTATTGCCCGCTCATAAAAAACAGGTCCAAACCTACCTCCGCCTCACCGGGCTGAAACTCGGCTATCTCCTGAACTTCAACGAAGCCGTCCTGAAACACGGCATCACCGGTTGTGTCAACGGCCTGGAAGACGATCTCCGCACCCCGAGCCTCGGCGGGCATCCCTCTTTTCCCCGCTGACACGCCGCGCCGCTGAGCCAAACAAAATCAAAAAAACTCCCGTCGACCTCCCACACTTCATCCCCTCCTCGGCGGGCAAAAATCCCAGCGCCCCTACTCCACCCCAAACGTCTCCAGATTCCTCCCCCGCGTCTCAATCGCGAAGAGCCACGTGCAGACACCGCCGATCAGCGACGCTCCCACCAGCAGCCACAGGAGCGAGACGGTTCCGATTTCTTTCAACAGGATCGGGAAGAAAAACGCGGTGATCACCGCCCCCACCTTCGCCACGGACGCCGCGAAGCCCGCGCCCTTGCCACGGATGTTCGTCGGAAAAACCTCCCCCGCGATCAGATACGTCATCGCGTTCGGACCCAGGTTCGTCATGAAATAAAACAACATGAACCCGCAGAAGAGCAGCGTCATGTCATTCGAGCCATCCGCACGAATCGAGAGTGCTGCCAGCAGGAGCCCAAGCGCACAGCCCACGAACCCCACAATCTGAAGCTGAATCCGCCCGAAACGCTCCACGAGCACGATCGCCGCCACGATCCCGGCAAAGAAAAACACATCCATCACCGCCGACCCCTTCGCCGCCAGCATGTCGTTGTGAACCACCGACTGCAGCGTGTGCCCCGCCGCCTCGTGCCCCAGCATCGCCGCCAGGATCGTCGGCGTGAAGATCCCGATCCCATACGTGCTCAGATCCTGCAAAAACCACGGCACCGACGCCAGGATCGTCGCCCGCCGGTTCTTCTTCGTGAAAAGCATGCCAAAGTGCGACGGCTTCGCCGTTTTGCCCCCGTGCGGATCCACCAACTTGACGTGCTTCGGATAAATCGGATGCCGCTTCAGCAGCTTCAGCACCGCCTGCTCCGCCTCCGCCATCCGCCCCCGCGTCACCAGCCAGTGCGGACTCTCCGTGATGAAAAACCGCCCGATGATCACCATCACCGCCGGGATCACCGCCGTCCCATACATCCACCGCCACGCCGTGATGTCCGGATTCTGGTGCAGGATCACAAACCCCACCACCGACCCGAACAACGCCCCCACCGCCTGAAACGCAAACGCACTCAGCACCAGCGGCCCCCGCGTCCGCGAAGGAATGCTCTCCGAGATCACCACATGCGCTGTCGGATAATCACACCCCAACGCCACCCCCGCTCCAAAAAGACAGAATACCAACACCGGAAAACTCGGACTGAACGTCAACGCGATCAGGAACAGCACAAAAATCACCATCTCCACGATGAACATCACCTTCCGCCCCACCAGATCCGCCAACCCGCCCAGCGCCGTGGCCCCGACCAGGATTCCCGCCAGCGACGCCGCCGTCACAAACCCCGTATCCGCCGCCGTCAACCCAAACTCCAGCGTGATCAACGGCAACGCCACACCCGTCATGAACACAACCATCCCCTCGAAAAACTTCCCCGCACACGCCAGCGAGAAAATCCGAAACTGCATCGCCGTCAACGGCACCGACGGCGTCCGCGTCCCATCCGGCCAGAGTGGCGTCTCATCAATATACTCTTGCGCTGTTTTCATGATCCTCCCCTCGGAAAACCCCATCGCTATCACGCCCCCACCCACACGCAACCCCGTTGATGTAAACTTTCCGTCACAGACCGTTGACACCCGCACCTCCTGCCGGGGAACCGCAGATGAACGCCGATTCTCGCCGAGAGGAGAAATGCCTTAAGCCCCCCTCAGCCTTACCGAGAGCCGCATTCCGCCTCCGGCGGCGGGGCCGGAGGGGGGGGGGGGGGGGGGGGGGGGGGGGGG
>CAZEYT010000078.1:0-13866 GCA_964516295.1 uncultured Chthoniobacterales bacterium
GCGTTTCGCGCTGGTCATCGGAGAGGGGAAAACGGATGCGCTCCATGAGCGCAAAGAGGGCGAGCCGAACGGTCACGCCCTTGAGCGAGCCGGGCACTTTCTCCGGATCGCTGTCCAGGTGGTTGCCACTGGCCACCGCGCGGCGCACCCGCGCGGTGGCGTTGGCGATTTCTTCCGAAACGGGGTCCGCCGCGCCCGTAAACGCTGTCTGCGCCTTGTCCACGACAAAGCCCAGCCCGGAGGCCTTCAGGTCATCTACAGCAATGGCAGTCCAGTTCGGCATGACTTACTTCAGGAGAGCGACGAGCGCGCGAAGAAACGCAGCACGCTCGTCAATGGCGGGCCGGAGCCCTTCGTTGTGCGCCCAGCCCGAGCCGCCCGGCCCCAAGGCCTGCTCGTGCTCGGCGTGTTCCAGCTCCGCCACGAGCCAGGCGCGGCCTTTCTCCGAGGCGAGCGGATCACGCGGAGCCTCCTCCGGCGTTTCCTGCTCGGGTGTTGATTTTGGTTTTCCCATGGGATGTTCGATGGTTGTTGAGGTGGCCCCGGCAGAAGGTCTCTACCGGGGCGCTCCTCAGATGGATCAGGCGCTGGTGATGACCAAGCCCGCGCGGCGCTCGCCGACGGCAGCACCGAGCATGACTTCCGGCCTCCATTCGGCGTAGTTGCCTTGGAGCGAGATGTATTGCACCAGGAGCACCGAAATGCCGCCCGGGGCCGTGACGGTGGTCACCGAGCCCGGAGCCATCGCTCCCACGGCGGACGTGAAGTCCTGCGGCAGGCGCGACTTGAGGATGAGGCTGGCCTTGTGGCCCGCGAAGCCGACGCGGTTGTTCGACGACGGGAACCACGGAGCCTTGACCGGCTGGAATCCTTGCAACTCCGGCAGGTTGCCTTTGGTGATCACCTCGGGCTGGCGCGTGGCGGCCCAGAAGTTGTTCACGGCGGGCTCCTGCGCGAGCTTGCTGTGGTAGCTCGCGTTGAGCAGCACGAACCGATCCTGCTGCGGCACCTCGTTGGTGCTCATCGCCGCGTCGATCAAGCCGAGGTCGGCAATACCGAAGCTCGCCAGCGCCTTGACGTAGGTCGGATAGGTCGTCGGCACTTTCCCGGCGTTGAGCGTGAACGTGAGACCCGTCCCCGTAGCGGTCGCCGCTTGGGTCAGGGTCGCCGTGGTCGCGTTGACGACGGACGCCACATATGTATTCGCCGGAATGCCGGTGCCACTGATCGCCTGCCCCGGATACATCACCGCCGTGCTCGCCACCGTGATCGTGGTCGAACCGTTCGTCGTCGCGCCAGTGCCGACAGTGTTGCCCGCGTAGGCGTCGAAGTTCGCGGCCGTCATCAGGGCCGTGAGCTTGTTCACCGCACGCTCGCCCATGGCGTAGGTCGCCATGGGAGCCGTCTCCGCGAAGAGATTACGGATCGTCTTGGCCAGCGTCTGCACGCCGAACACGATTGGCACACCGATGTGCTCGTCGAGTTGCACGCTCACGTCCACGGCCTGGGCCGGGGAGACCGTATCCCAACCGCGCGGGCGGCCGCTGGCGTCTGCAGCCGGGTTGTAGGTTTGCACCGCAGGCTTGAGCAGAATGCGGGTCGTCTCCTGCTGGTTGAACAGGCCCGGAGAATCCGAGTAATCGGTCGTGATCGAGCTGAGGATCGGATACTCATACTGCATCAGCGGCAACGCACGCTGCAACACGAGCGAACCGGACAGGAGGCCGACTTGCGCGTCGGTGATGTCCGCCGCCTTGATCGCTTCCTCCATGGTGATCGTGCCGAGCACGGCATCCGGCTCGATGTCGCGGGCGAAGATCGCCGCTGCGTCACGAGCGAGGCGGCCCTTTTCCTTGGCCGTCTCTGCCGAGAGTGGCACGGTGGAGTTCCGGCATACGAGCTCCGCGTAGGCCTTGAGCTTTGCATTCGGAGCCTCGCCCGTGATCTGCACCGACGGCGTCATCCGGCCGCTGAGCTGCTGGCCCTGCATCGCGTCAATGACGGCGATGAAGCCGGGGTCCTCCGTCGCCTTGGCCACGAGCGCGGTCTGCGCGGTGGTGTCCTTCGCGGCGATGGCGTGCCGGTCGATGGCGCGCTTCACGGCCGCTTCGGCGTCCGCCTTGTTGCGAGCGGCGATGGCGTCGCCCTGGGCCTTGTTCTTTGCCTTGAGCGATTCGACTTCGAGAGTCGCGGCTCCGGCGCGGAGTTCGGCCTCTTTCGCGGCAATCTGTGCAGCGACAAGGGCGTCGTTTTCGTTCTTCGCCTTCAATGCAGCCTGGTTGGCCTTGAGGGTGTCGAGTTCGGTTTGAAGCTCCTGATTTTTGGCCCGGAGCGCTGCCAATTCTTGTTCGTTCATTTGGTTTTCTTGGTTGGAGATGGAATGCGCTCCATCGGCGTTTTTCGCCCACAAGGGCAAAATCTGGTGGAAGGCCGGGTCGTTCACGAGGCCGCCCATATTTGGCTTGGCCTGCGCCCGGCAGACGATGCGCGCCGGATTCGCGCGCTTGTTGTCCACGTGGAAGACCGGCGAGAATTGCCGCCATTCTTTCCCCTCCACGCTGGCGCGGCCGCTGGCCGACCACTCGCCGCGACAGTAGATGCCCGGGGCCGGGCTCTCGGAAAAATAGAACTCCTCCGGCCAGAACGAGGCTGGGCCGTCCTCGTGGTTGAAGTCGAAAAACGGACGCTTGTTCCGAGCCTTGAGCGCTGCGACCTGCTCGTTCAGCGCGGCTGCACCGGCCGCGTCCACCACCACCCGGATCGGCTGCCCGATCCCGCCGTCAATCGGCGTGATCGATTGCACGCCCCCGGGCATATACATCATTTCCCCCGTCGCTGTCGGGGACAGTTGCACCGCTGCGCGGCACAGGATTGCTTCGAGTTCGTTCATAGCTTGACCTTCATGGCTGAGAGTGGGATTGTGAGGACCTTGGCGGCACCCGGCGTGGCTCCGACACAGTAGGAGTCCGCTGCGTAGGTCGGGGGGGATTTACGCCCCGTCCATCTGCCTCGTAGAAAGGAGGAGCTTCTCACGGAGTTCCTCCTTTCGCTTTTTGCGCCACCTTCACCTGGGCGACTTTTTCCTTGTCCTCGTAGGACGTCACAGTCCAAGACCGGGAACTGCTCACCCTCTTCAAAATCAGCAGGTCATCCCCGAGGAGGAGGTAGCGCCGATCGGGGAACTGGGGGTCAGTGTGCATATCCTTTCATCTTTTGCTGGACGCCGTTGGCTGTCGTGGATAGAAGGAGGAGATGGAGTCTGCACCGACAAGGAGGCAAACGGCGGGAGAAGAAGAGAAGAAATAAGCAAGAATATGCACACTGACCCCCAGTTTTCCCAGTTTTTCAAAGGGTTGTTGGCACCGTTACTGTTTGGGGTGGACGATGCCGGTAACGTTGGGAGGGAAGGACGATGCTGCCGGGGATTTTGTCCATCGGAAAGCCCCTTCGTTATCCACAGAGGACCACTCTCGCAGAACGTTTCTCGTCACGGAATTGCGAAGGGACTCGTCGCTGATCAGCGTAGCCCAGGGGAGCACATTCTCCGGGTCCGCCTTCCATGCCATTTTCACGAAGTGCGAAACGGCTTTGTTCGTCACCGGCTCGGCTGGTAGAGCGGAAAGCCATTTCGCGGTGGAATAGGGATCGTTATCGGCCCAATTGTCCACAATCGTCACCAGAACGTCTTCCGAAGCACCGCCGCCCGCTGCTTTGCGCGAAACATATTCCGCGGCATCTGCGGAATCCTGGGAGGCCCGGCCCTCGAAAGCCAAAGACGACGGCTGAAACAATAAAAGTCCCCCCGCGAAGGGCTCGCCTTCCGGCCGACCACAATCAACCCTCAAATTTGAGGTTCGCGATCAACTTCCACTCGGAGTCTTTGTTTTCCTGCCCGTAGAAACGAACATTTCTGGATTCTGGATCGTATTCGATCCGATCTGCTTTGATTTGCATCCCCATGAATTTTATCACCACGTTGTCTCTGGCATAGGCAATGCCATCCTTGAATTCAGATGGACCCTCTGAAGTGATCTCAACGGGAATTCTAGCACGGACTGTGCTCGGATCTACTGGGGCTGATGAAACTTCGCTAGACTTGCTTGCCTCTTGGATGACCAGATCGGTGATGTCCGGCGTGTTTGTTCCGGCAAAAGCCACTGGAGCGCGTGATGTCATCACTGCGGAGGTGTCGATGATGAATGAGTAACCTTCGCGAGCCTGAACTGTTTTGACGGCCTTTATGATCGTGTCGAGAATCGGCTGGCGGAGGCTTTCGAACTTCTTCTGGAGTTCGGTTTCTTTGCCCTTGCTCCATTCGGCGATTTGCTTGTCGGTTTCCGGGGTCTTGAGAGTCGCCTCTTTCTTGCGGTCCAGCTCAGCCCTCGCTGCCGCTCTGGCGGCGAGCATTTCTGACTCAGCCTTCTTTGTCATTGGGAGGCTGATGAATACCTTATTCAAGTCCACGCTCGCCAATTTCTGGTCCGCGGCCTGCGCGACGTGGAGAGAGCAGGCCGAGACAAGCGCCAGGAAGACCCCGGCTCGGATGAAGTGGATGATGCTATTTGCTGTTGGTGTTTTTCTCATGGATTTCTGTCTGGTTGGTTTGTGTTTTGTGTTGTTGCCGGGGAAGGACTTCTCAAAGCGGGAATCGGACTTCGTCCAATGGACTGATGATCCGATCTGCATCTGTCCACAGGGCAAATGGATTTGCCTGCACCTCTGCCTTTTGTGGCTTGGTGAAAAAAGCGAGGCCGCAGCCGACGAAGAGGAGGAGAGCGAGAATCGGGCGCGTTGCTCGCCAAGTGCGACGCCGACGAAGTTTGCGGGACGCGGCGGACTGTTGGTCAGGGTGCAATTGGAGAAACATTAGAGCCAGTTGTTCACTTTGCAGGCAATTGCGAAGTCGCTTTCAGCTATCGGGTTGGACCGAACGCGAGCGTCGAATACGCTTCCAAATCACAGCAACCTTCAAGGTGACCGCACAGGTAGCCGGGTGATGGCGAAGCGCATCCTGAACGAGCATGGCTATCGGCCGGATTTGCGGGTGGATGGCGTGGAGAAAACGGTTCTCATCCAGAACCTCCTTTTGAAAGCTGCGGTGGCGGCAGTGCGATCGTTGCGTCCGTTTGAGGGCACGCGGGCCGGGCATTACGCGGATGACTTCCGACGGGCCGGGGTGCGCTTACCGTTTTTCGGAGGTTTCCGGACTGAGAGTCTGGCTGACGGTCTTGAGGAGTCGTCGCAGGTCGTCGAGTTTCACCGGTTTGGCGAGATAATCGTCCATTCCGGCGGCGAGGCAGGCTTCGCGGTCTTCCTTGAAGGCATTGGCGGTGAGGGCGACGATCCACGGGCGGCCGACTTCGCCCGGTGGAAACGCCCGGATCTGGCGTGCAGCCTCGAGTCCGTCCACCTCGGGCATCTGCACATCGAGAAGAATCAGGTGAAAGGATTCCGCCCCGGCGGCGGCGACGGCTTGGCGGCCGTTTTCGACGACGACGGCAGAGTGTCCGAGGACGCCGAGCATGGAGCGGACGACCTTGCGGTTGGTCGCATTGTCTTCGGCCACAAGAATCCGAATCTTGCTGCGGCGGCCGGCGGCAGGAGCTGGCCGAGGTGGGCGTTTTTCGCGGGAGCCGGAGAGCCATTTTTTCAGCAGTCCTCGAAACACGTCCGGACGGACGGGTTCGTGGAGAACATCTGCAAAAAGGTTCCGGTCAACGGATGACGGCATGTCAAACGCTGAGCCAAGAAGCACGAGTGGCGGGATCACGAGGCCGGCGAGAGACTTGGCAAAGGCCAGGCCGTTCATCCCGGGCATCTCGTAGTCCACAAGCACCAGATCCCATTTTGTGGGATCCGCTTGCAGGACGTCCCGGGCCTCGGCGGGCTTTTCAAAAACGCAGGCCTCCACGTTCCAGAGGCGACACTGGTCGAGGAGCAGGCGGCCCTTGGTGGGATTGTCGTCAACCACCATGACGCGTCGTCCGGCGAGCGAGCCGACCTCGGAGGGCTCGGCGGCCAGTCCGCTCACGAGACCCGGTCGGGCTGGAATGACGATCCAAAAACAACTGCCACGTCCGGGTGTGGATTCGACGCCGATGTCTCCGCCCATCAGCTTGACCAGGCGCTTGCTGATGGCGAGTCCCAAGCCGGTGCCGCCGAAGTTCCGGGTGATCGAGGAGTCGGCCTGTTGGAAAGGTTGGAAAAGCTCGGCCACGGCGGCGGGCGAAATGCCGATACCGGAATCCTGCACGGCAATGCGAAGGAATGGTTGTCCTCGGAGGTTCTCGGGGGTCACGTGAAGTGACACCTCGCCGGAGGGCGTGAATTTGATGGCGTTGGAGACGAGGTTGAGGATGACTTGCTGGAGCCGCATGCGGTCTCCGCAAAGGACCGGCGGCAGGGAGGCGTTGATGTGGTAGGACAGCTCGACGCCTTTCATGGCGGCCGAACGGCCGAGGATTTCCAGCGGTTCGACGACGACCTTGGCCAGTTCAAAGTCCCGGGACTCTAGCTCGATCTTGCCGGCCTCGATTTTGGAGTAATCCAGAATGTCGTTGATGAGATCAAGCAGAAGCTCACCCGATGAAACGATGGTCTGCGTGTATTCGCGCTGTTCGCTGTTCAAAGCGCTTTGCGCGAGGAGCGACGACATGCCGATGATGGCATTGAGGGGGGTGCGGATCTCATGGCTCATCGTGGCAAGGAACGTGCTTTTGGCGCGGTTTGCGGCATCCGCGGCCTCGCGGGCGGCGGTGATGCTTTCCTCCCATTTCTTCCGTTCCGAGATGTCTTGGACAATCGACCAGATCCGCTCGCGTCCGGACTCGTCCACCGTGAGCAGACCGTTGAGCAGCACGGGAAACCGGTGTCCGTCTTTATGAACGAATTCCTTTTCATACGGTCCGAACGTGCCGTTTTCCTGGAGGCAGTCGAGGGACGCCTCCTCCTGAACGGTGTAGTCCAGAGGCGTCACGCTCCAAAAGTCGACCTCCCGGAACTCGTCGGCCGAATAACCCACCATGGCACAGAGAGCTTGGTTGACCTCCAGAAACACACCGGTCTTCAGATCATTGAGCGCCATGCCGACCGGGGAGAGCTCGAACATCGTCCGCAGTTTAGCTTCGCTTTGGACGAGGGCTCCGACAGAGTCCTGCAATTCGAGCCTCGCTTGGATGAGACCGGCAGCGGACTTCAGGAGGGCCAGTTCATCCTGTTCCCAGATGCGGCTGCGGTGACAATCGTCAAAGCCGACAAATCCCCAGAGTTCGCCGCGCACCCGGATGGGCACGATGACCAGCGACTGGATCCGCTGGGGGTCGAGGAGGTGGCGTTCCGACTCCGGGAAGGTCGCGAAGGTTCCTGTCACCGCCTCATCGCGCTGGAGCAACTCCAGCCACCGACCGATCCCGGCGGCGAGGTAGTCGACATTCCGCAGGTCAGGATTTTCGAGTTGCGGCGAGACACCGTCGCGGACCCACTCCGCGAGCTGCGAACAGGCTGCCCGACCGGTCTCGGGATGGAGATGATGACGGAAGACATAGACGCGATCCACGCCGCTTGGGATTCCGAGGGCTTCGACGGCAGACTGCCAGGCCGCCTCGGAGTCGAGCGGTTTTTCCAGAACTTGGGAGGCGAGCCGGGCCACAGCATCCAAAAGCCGCTCGTTCCGATGTTGGCGGGTGATGTCGCGGTAGTGCCAAAGATATCCATGGAACACCTCCCCGTCGCGGATCGGAGCGAGGTTTCGAATGAGAAACCGCCCGTCCCGCAGGCCCAGAACCTGACTCTGAAGAATCCCGCCACTGGCGATCGCGGATTCGGTGGATTCGAGGAAAAGCCGGGGATCGTCGAACGCCGCGGCGGCCTGTTTCGCCAGCTGTGTGCACTCGCGACCGACGATGTCCGTGGCGGGCACGCCGAACATGGATTCGAAGGCCGGGTTGGCAAAAACCACGCGCCGCTCGGGGTCCTCGACGAGCACGGCATCGTTCAGATTTTGGAGGAGTGTGGAAATCCGGACCCGGGCGGCCTCTTCCGCCCGTGCCAGTTGGTCGAGCTTTTCGCGACCCATGTGGAGAAGCTCCTCCCGGCCGATAGCTTGGGCGACCAGCGAAAGGCACTCGCGGAGATGATCCTCCATCGCGAAGCGCCGGGTGAAAACAACGCACAGGGAGCCGATGGTTTCGCCCTGAACCTGCACGCCGTGGCCGACATAGGTGTCGAGTTGGAACTTCGAGACGTTCGGGTCGGTCTCCGCATAGTTGGTCGAGAACAAATTCGCGACGTAAAGAAACCGGTCTTCGTGCCGGATGACGTCGTAACACAGGTGTCCTTCGACCTCGTCTGACAACGGAAGCTCATCCGGCGCTTGGTAGCGGCCGCGCGAGACGAGGAGATTTTTTTCCAGCCGGTTGTAAAGTGCACAGTCGGCTCCGAACAACTCCCCGGCGAGCGCGGTGAGACTCTGGAGGTTCTCCTCGTAGTCCTCGCCGAGATGGAGAAGCGTGTCGCTGATCTTCGCCAGATGGCGATGCTGTTGCTCCAAAGCACGCTGGGCCAGGACGCGTTCCGTGATGTCCTCCTCGATGGCCATGAAGCCGGTGTGAACCCCCGCCGCATCCCGCAACGGCTGGCACTCGATCGAGACCCAATAGGCCCGACCATCGCGCGAGTAGTTGAGCGCGATCTCCTTGAATCCCCGCGCCTCGCGCACCGCGTCATGCATGCGGGCCTTCACCGCCGGATCCATGTCCTCTTTTTGCAAAACATGACCCGGTCGGCGACCGCGGACGTCGTCGAGGGAATACCCGGTGATCCGCTCAAAGCCGGGATTCACCCACTCAATCTCGCCGCGGGCATTGGTGATAATGACTGCATTCGTCGTGTTCTCAGCCACGACAGCCATGCGGCGGAGTTCCTCCTGCTGTTGCTTCAAAAGAGCACGGTTGCGGTTGCGCTCCGTCACGTCGAGAGCCGTCCCCGAGAGCAACAATGGCGCTCCATTAGTATCGCGAAGAATGATTCGCCCGCGGAGCCGGATTTCCAGAAGGGTGCTTCCGGCGCGTCCGATACACACATCGGTTTCCAACTCCTCGTCCAAGGCCCCCTCCAACCGGGACCATTTTTCAAGAAAGGCCCGTTGGGATTCCGGCTCCATGGCCGCGGTCCAGGCGTCGAGCGTGGCGTGGGTGGCTCCGGCCTCCAGTCCGAGTTGCTCCCGAAGGAGATCATCCGTGCGGAACACCCGCTGCGAACAGTCGAACTCCCAGGCTCCGAGGCCGGCTCCCTTAAGCGCATGGCGCCAGCGTTCCTCGGCATCGGCCAGCCGCCACTCGGATTCCAAGTTCCCCCGGTGAAGAAGAAACGCCGCGACGATGAGCAAAAGCACGGCCGCGATGACCGCCATGCCGCCTTGGCGGGCACGAAACAGGGCCTCCTGCCACGCCGCCGCACTCCGGTCCACTCCAAGCCACACCGAATGTCCTCCCACACGCCAGTCGGGAACTTTCGAGACTGCACTCACCCACGTTCCCCATTCATCGCTGTAAGGGCCGACTACCAAGGGGTCCTCCCCAGAACCGAAAACAAAGTCTCTCAACTCCGGCGGAGCCGTTGTCCAAACATCGCCGATCACCGATTCATCCGGAGATCCCACCGGCTCGGAATCCGCAAGGAACCGCAAAGAATTTCCATCCGCGACGAACAGGTAAGCAAAGCCATAGTCCCCCACTTTCGCCAAATCTGCCAAACGCGTTTTCAGGCTCAAATAGGCGGGTGAATCCTGATCCGGGCGAATCGCTGCCAAGCCGGTCGGCGGCGTCGATCGAAGCGATTCCATCGCAAGGCGGGATTGCACCAGCAGATCCTCACGAAGGTGAGCGTCCACGCGGCCGGTCAGCCAACCCAAGCCCGGCCATCCCGCCGCAACAACCAAGACAAACGCCAGCGCGATCAAGCGTCCCCGGCGCGCACTCGGACCGTTCCATTCCGGGCGACGGGATGGAAGTTGCTTCCAAACAACAGCGCGGTACCAGGTCCCCGCCCCCCAGAGCCACATGGCCGCTGCGACCATTCCAAGGAGACTGATCACCACATCAGAGCCCTTCGGCTGCCAGACCATCACCGGCACCTCCGGCAGCCAGGCGATGGCCACGACGCCGGCCATCGACAACGCCAGAAAAGCCCGGTGAAAATTCCCGCGCTCAGGTCGGGCGGCGAGCCAGAATTGAACGGACGCAAAAACCTGCGCGAGGATCCATGCGGCCGCCACCGCCGCCGCCAGGTGCCCGCTGGCGATCCCCGCCCCGAGAAGGAGTGCCAGGACCGTCAGCAGGATCCATTGGCCTTTCCAAGGACGGACCCGGATCGCGGCCCGGACGATCAGCCCGGCTGCGGCGAGGCGCAGAGCGGCGAGCATGGCCGCAACCCCGGCCTCATCGCGGCCTCCCAACCAGATCGACGGCCAGAGTTCTAGAAATCCAGCCAGCAAAAGATACGCCGCCAGAGAGCCGGCGAAACCCCGCCGCACTCCCGGCATACGATGCCCGCCGCGCCACAACGCAATGGCAGCAGGAACCAGCAGGATCGCCGTAATGAAAGCCAGATAATCCATGACCTAGGATCCCATCGTGCCGCCGGGGTTCGCCAGAATCGCCCGTACCTCGCTTTGCAGCGTGCTTGGGCTGAACGGCTTTGTCATGAACGCCGACACCCGCAACCCCTCCGCCGCCGCCCGGATCATCGTCTGATCGCGCGCCGTCAACATGATCACCGGCACCGTCTCTCCACCGGGCATCCGTCGAATCTGCCGGAGGGTTTCCACGCCGTCCTGGTCGGGCATGTTGTAATCGAGAATGATTCCATCCGGCACGCCTTCGCTGGTGAAAAACCGAAGCGCCTCCGCTCCGGTCCGGGCCGCGGGAAGGCGGACGCCGAGGGATTGCAGAGTGGCCTGAAGAACGCGAACCATGAGGTCTTGGTCGTCGACGATGAGAATGGTTTGAGGCATGGGAAAAATCAGGCGGTGCGGGCGACGAGCAAAACGGTGCGGTCATCGGACGGCGCAGCTTTTCCGGTGAAAGCGTCCAGTTCCGCGAGGAGTGTCTCGACCGTGGCACGACAACTCCGGTTGTCATGGCTTCCAAGAGATTGCAGCAGACGCTCCGGCCCAAACATCGTACCCTCTCGCGAGGAAGCCTCCACGATACCGTCCGTATAGAGCAAGAGCCGGTCGCCACGGTCCAGCCGCGCGATGGAAACGTCATAAACCGCATCCGTGGAAATGCCGAGAGGAAGTCCCCCGCCATCCAACTCGCAAGGCGCGTCGCCCGCGCGTCCGCGCAGCAGCAGGCCGGCATGATGCCCCGCACTGGAAAGCCGCAGTTCCCCCCGGTCCGGCGAGATCCGCGCACAGACGAGTGTGATGAACATGTCGAGGTGGGCGAGATCCCGGCACATGAGACGGTTTGCGCGCCGGAGAATCATCGCAGGGTCGTCCTCGCCGCTCTCGACGAGGGCATGAAGGTTGGTGCGCAGCATGGCGGCCAGAAGCGCGGCCGATAGCCCTTTCCCCATCACATCGGCAATAAGACAAAGAACAGCCCCATCCGGACGTTCGAGCACATCAAAATAATCCCCGCCGGCTTGGAGTGCCGGCCGACAGGTTCCGTACAAATCAAGCCCGCGGAATTGCGAGAACTGGTTCGGCATCAGCGAAAGCTGAATCTGCGCGGCGATCTCGAGGTCGCGGAGTGCGCGCTCCTCGCCCGCCCGCCGCTTTTGGAGTTCGCCCAACGTCACGTTGATCCCGAGAAACTCTGCCAACGTCCGGGCGACCTTGAGTTTTCCGGCGTTAAAGAAGGGTGCCGGAACGGTGCGACCGAGCGAAAGCACACCCAATCGCCGTTCTTTGAAAAGCACGGGCGTCACAAAACCGCTGTGAAAACAGAGCCCGAGCGGTTCATCAGCCGGGAGGGCCGCTTCGGGGGTCAGGGTGATCTCGCGTCCCGTCCGGAAGACATCGGCCTCCACGCCGCGCCCGGTCGCCGGAAGGCTGGAAACGGGCGGACGATGGGTGGGACCGCTTTGCGCCGCCAAGGTGAGTTGCCCGTCTTTCTCGAACCGCACGAACGCCGTCTCGGCCCCGGTCACTTCGCAGAGGCGCCGTAGAGCGCCATCCATGAAAGCCGCCATATCCGGAGCGGTGGCAAGCCACTCGCCGAGACCGACGAGCGTGCTGATCATTTCATAGCTGGCGACGAGCTCGTCCGTCATTTCGGCAAGCGTTCGTTCGGTCGCGCCGGGGTCGTATTTCCAGCCGACACTACGGAAGCTTTTCTCGAGAACAAGCACGTGACGGCCGGCATCGGTCTCGTGCCGGACCGCATCGCACATCTGCGACATCAAGAAAAAGCCCCGTCCGCCCTCCTCCAGCGGATCTTCGGGCAGGGCGGCCTCGCCGGCTCTCCCGGAAAAGGCCGAAGGGTCCATGACGCGAAGCGTGACACCGGCCGTCCGAAGTGTGAGGTCCGCGGAAAAAAACGAACCGCCACCCGCAGCGCAGCCATGTTCGACCGCATTGTTGAGAGCCTCGGCGGCGGCGAGCTCGAATTCGCTGAGAAATCTTGGGTCCCCGGCGGCCTGATCCCGCAGAAACCCCACCAATTGCAGCACAATGCGGGTCACGTCCGGGAAGCCCGGATTTTCCACATGCACGCGACAGGCGAGTTCCGTTTTCATGAGCTGATCGGCGACAGGATCGCAACGCGCAACAGCGAGCGGGCGGCGAGTTTTTGTCCCGCGGCGTCCGGTGCTGCCGCTTGGAAGACGGCGTGCATCCACTCGTCGGGTTGTTCGGCGGAATGACAGTCGTAGAGATCCGAAAGGGCAAACACTCCGGCCGGGACATTCTCCAACACCGCGCGGGCTTCGGGCGGCAGGGCGTTCCAGTCTTCCTCCCGTCTGGGCAAAACGCCCGTGAGTCGGAGATTTCCGGCCGCGACCTGGGCCAGCCACGCCGCCCGGCGGACGGCGAGAGGACCGCGCGGATAGGTTTCCAGCACCACTTCCCGCGAGCGACCGAGGCGGACGACGGTTTGGGTTGGGGCCGCTCCCCGCGCGAGCCAGCGCGCGAAGAGACGCAACGGGACGCCCATCACCCGGGCCACCAGCCGCTCGAACCAGCCCGGGCCGCTCGATTTCGCGAGGGAGGAGAGCATAAAATCATCCACCACCTCGACAGCGATGGCGCGTTCGAGATCGACCAAAAGCCCGCCCTGCACCGCGATGCCATCGAGCGTGGTGTGAGATCCCACGTAAGTATCCGCGCAGACAATCGCGCGCCGCACT
The DNA here is from genome assembly GCA_964516295.1 of uncultured Chthoniobacterales bacterium. GTDB lineage: Bacteria > Verrucomicrobiota > Verrucomicrobiia > Chthoniobacterales > Terrimicrobiaceae > CAZEYT01. The sequence goes on from CAZEYT010000078.1 coordinate 13,351, forward strand.
TCCACATCGCCGTCGAGAAAGGAACCCGGTGCCACATAGGCGGAGGGACCCACACGGCAACCGGGGCCGATCCGGGCGAGGCTGCCGACCCAGCAGGGCGGGAAAAATTTCGCCGTAGGGTCCGCCCGTACCCCCGGGCCGAACCATACGCCCGGCTCGCGCTCGCAATCCAAGTGGACAACGTCCCTCGAGCGTCTCCGGAGAGCCTCTTCCTGGAGATCAAACCAAAGCCGCAGCAACGCCGCCGGGGAGTCCACCGGGCCCGGGTCCGCACCACCCGGCAGGTGGTGCATCGAAAAGGTCGGGTCCATCTTCCCGGCTGCCGGATGCGAAACAACCTCGATCGTGCGCGACCAGAGATCCCGCGCATCGAGCCAACGCCGGAGCAGGTGCGGACGGTCCACCGCCACGATCCGCACCGAGGTGGCCTGCTGCCGCACGGCTTCGTCGAGCCACCAGGCCAGGAGCGGTTTTTCGCACACCGGCCAGAGGACGAACGGCTGTGGCGAGCGCCGA
>CAZEYT010000079.1:0-12952 GCA_964516295.1 uncultured Chthoniobacterales bacterium
AAAGATGCAGGCCGCCGCAACGAGTGTTACGACGGCCTGCTGTTCCCCCCAGAACAATTTTCAAAATGTCAGAATTTCAAAGGACTGCAAGAAAAAGTTTCAGAAAAATTTTCTTCAGCTGGGCGACCTCGGAAAATCAATCCTTGCGACGACGACGGAAGATGACAAGAGCGGTCAGGCCCAAGGTAGCGAGGGCGACCGTGCCGGGTTCAGGAACCACCGACAGGGTGCCGTTGGTGAGGAAGTTGGAGGAGTCCCATGTAAGCCCCCCGGTAAGAGTTGGGAGTGAGACGAGCGTTGCTCCTGAGAAGTTTCCTGAGGTGAAATCAAATGTATCGCCGTTAACTCCAGTGTATGACCCGCCAATGTTGATAAACACTCCGGTAACAGCTGCCGAGCCTGAGCCGAGGAAGCGGCCGTAGGTGGACGAATTAGTAATATCGAAGTTAAGGTTAGTACCCGAGGAGAAGGAAATCGTATTTGCCAACGTAACCTGAGCAATGCCTATAGTTGTACTATTTTGAAAAGAAAGATTTCCGGTCCAAACGGAACTACCTGCTCCCGCGAAGACTGGCAAAGAAAATGAATGGGTGAATGAAGAATTATTTGTGATTGCCCCATTAACTTGAAGCGTGTCGCTGAATGAGAAACCAGTGATATCCATCGACCTCGAAAGTGTGTTATCAAATGCAAGCGATGCTATTACAGTAGATCCTGTGTCTATCCCGATCTGATTGTCCGTCGGTTGCACTCCAATTTGAACATTCGAAGTGCTGATGGGAACGCCACTTGACCAATTGATTGCATCGGACCATTCTTGATTGCTTGCCCCATCGGTCCAAGTAGTAGTTTGAGCTGGCAATGTTGAGATAGCAAGAAAGGTAGCCGCTGAATAAAGAAGTGCCTTTTTCATGTTTGGGATTTAGGTAGATGGGTTGTGCGGGCTAAAGCGTATATGGTAAAGGCACCGAAATGAATGAGGCTTGCCCAGACACTACTCCACGTTTCAATATACCAACGGTGGATCCCGCTGAGATTACAACCGATGACTGGTCAGTGTTTGGACCACCATTTCGCCGCCAAGTTCCATCGACCCGCTGATAGTAGCTATCCCAGCGTGCTGTTGTGGGATTAAAGATGCTCAAAGAATCAGCAGAGAGTGGCGCGTTTGACTTGATCCAATTAGCAATGTTTAGTTGACCCAAAGTCATGTCGACCGGAACCCTAGTCGACGAATTTATACCTTGGTTTCCCCCTACGGTTTTTGTTAAACTAGGAATAGTTGGCACTTCGCCCACGACAGAGATCTGCGTCGCGGGACGACCATTTCGTCGTGTGATGCCAACACCCGACTCCGGGTAAAGGATCAAGGAATTAACATTTTGTGTAGAAGATGTTGCCGGTCTCCAGTAACCAAGAGATGTGCTAAAAAAGTAGCTGTCGTATCTTGACGTTGCCTTATTAAATACACTGATCGTATCGGCAGACAACGGAGCCGCCGCCCCTGCGAAAACAAGAGGATTCTGTGGTGTATTGTCCCCAAAAAAACTAGCTAGCGTATCGCCAGGGATAATCTGGACGCGATCTCCTTCCGCAACTGCAAAGCCAGATGTGTTCAGGTTTGTGGTTTGAGTTGAGTTGTCCGTTACGTCAACTGTAACAGAATTTGCAGTGTTGGCTGTGACGAGAATTATTCTTCCAATCTGAGCCCCTGACTGGAATCGAACGAAGTGAGGAGCAGATGCTTGCGAGAGCGCCCCGGCAGTGAAAGGAGTTCCTGAGAAGGTCAACGAATTGGCTCCGACCGTAGCAACTGATCCCGAAAACACGGGCGAAGCCGTGAGAGGCACCGAGATGTAGGTGCCCGTAAGCTGCGTCGTCGCTGGAAAAGTATACGTCATCACCCCGACCGGCGTGGTCACGGCTTCTTGCGCCGTGGCGAGGGATATGGGGAGGAGGCCGGCGGCGAGGGCTGGGAGGATGAGGCGCGGGAAGGCTGGAATTCTCATAGAGCGTGGAATCAGTTCGGCGGGTAATCGGTTGAACTATTTTGGATTGAACAACGGAACGACGCCTCTCCCGGTACGTCAAGAAAAACGTCACTTCTAACAATAAACAATTGAATACGCATATAATGAGTGATAGAGGTGAAGGTGTGCTGTGGTGGGAGGGGGAGCGGGGCTGCCGGAGTGCTGGTGGGAGAACATTTCTATGAAAACGATCATTGTTGGAGGAGTGGCCGGCGGGGCGTCGTGTGCGGCGCGGTTGCGTCGGCTGGACGAGACGGCGGAGATTGTGGTTTTGGAGAGGGGGCCGTATGTGTCGTTTGCGAACTGCGGTCTGCCGTATCATGTGGGCGGGGTGATTCCGACCGAGGAGGCGTTGTTTTTGGCGGATCCGGCGTTGTTCCGGGCGCGGTTCGAGATCGAGGTGCGGACGGGGGCGGAGGTGGTGGCGATTGATCGGGCGTCGAAAGTGGTGCGGGTGCGGGACGTGGCGAGCGGGGTCGTTGGGGAGGAGCGTTATGACCGGTTGGTTTTGTCCCCCGGGGCGCAGCCGATTCGTCCGCCGTTGCCGGGGATGGATTTGCCGGGGATATTCACGGTGCGGGCGGTGCCGGATGCGCGGGCGATCCGGGCGTGGATGGAGAACACAAACGCCCGGCGGGCGGTGGTGGTGGGGGGAGGATTTATCGGTCTGGAGATGGCGGAGAATCTCGTTCACCGGGGTCTGGAGGTGACGGTGGTGGAGAAATTGGATCAGGTGATGCCGCCGCTGGATCCGGAGATCGCGGCGGTGGTCGGCGGGCATCTGGAAAAGCACGGGGTGCGGTTGGCTTTGGGCGATGGGGTGGCAGGATTCGAAGCGGTGGCGGGGGGCGGTCTGGAGGTGCTGACGGAATCCGGGGCGCGTCATGCGGCGGACGTGGTGATTCTTTCCATCGGGGTGCGGCCTGAGACGGCGCTGGCGAAGGCGGCGGGCTTGGAGCTCGGCGAGCGTGGGGGCATTCGGGTGAACGAGCGGATGCAGACGAGCGATCCGGACATCTTTGCGGTGGGGGATGCGGTCGAGGTGCGGGATTTCGTGCTGGGGACGCCGACGTTGATCCCGCTGGCCGGGCCGGCGAACCGTCAGGGTCGCTTGGTGGCGGATGTCATCGCCGGACGGGCGGCGCGGTTTCGCGGAACGCAGGGGACGGCGGTGTGCGGGGTGTTTGGTCTGGCGGTGGCGTCGACGGGAGCGAGCGAGAAGGGGTTGCGGCGCGCCGGGTTGGAGGATTTTGAGAAGATCTATCTGCATCCGAATTCGCATGCGGGGTATTATCCCGGCGCGAAGCGGATTTCGATGAAGGTGCTCTTCCGAAAATCCGACGGGCGACTTTTGGGAGCGCAGGCGGTGGGGGAAGACGGGGCCGAGCGGCGGATCGATGTGATCGCGATGGCGATCCAGCTGGGCGGGACGGTTTACGATCTGGAAGAGGCGGAACTCTGCTACGCGCCGCAGTATGGCGGGGCGAAGGATGCCGTGAACTATGCGGGGATGGTGGCGGCCGACGTGCTGCGGGACGACATGCCGCTGGTGCATTGGGAGGGAGTGGGTGGCGAACTGCTGGTCGATGTGCGCGAGCCCGGGGAATTTGCGACCGGGCATGCGCCGGGGGCGGTGAACATCCCGCTGGGATCGCTCCGGGCGCGGCTCGGCGAGCTGCCGAGGGACCGGGCGGTGGCGGTGTATTGCGGGGTGGGCCAGCGGGGCTACTACGCGACGCGAATCCTTCGTCAGCGAGGTTACCGTGTGCGGAATGTCTCCGGGGGATTGTTGTCTCGCCCAAGAGGGTGAGGCGCGGGGTGGGGGAGGGTTTCCCGCGGAGGCGCGGGGGCGCGGGGGCGCGGAGGGGATTTTTTGGGAGAGGGCGTTTGGGCTGGATTTTGTTTGCGTTGCTCAGCGTCTTGGCGTCTCGGCGGGGGATTCTGCCGGGGTTGGGGGGGGTCAGGCGGTGGGTTGTTGCTGGGTGAGGCAGTGGAAGGCCCCGAGGCCCCAGATGAGTTCGCGGCAATCGATGGGGACGATTTTTCGGGTGGGGAAAAGTTCTTTGAGAACGGATTCCGCCCAGGCGTCGTTTCGCTCGTTGTAAACGGGGAGGAGAACGATCTCGTTGGCGATGTAGAAGTTGGCGTAGCTGGCCGGGAGGCGGATGCCATCGCGAACGATGCGACTGGGCATGGGGAGGGTGACCACGTGGAGCGGGTCGCCATTTGGGAGGAGAACCTCGTGGAGGCGGTCGAGATTGGCGCGGAGGGGATCGAAGTTCGGGTCGTTTTCGTCTTCTTCGACGACGGTGACGACTTTGTCGCGTGCGACGAAACGCGAGATATCATCGACGTGGCCGTCCGTATCGTCGCCCTCGATTCCGTCGCCTAGCCAGATGATCTGTTTCACGCCGAGGGTGTCGCGGAGTTTTTTCTCGATGTCGGCGCGGTCGAGTTTGGCGTTGCGGTTCGGGTTCAAGAGGCAACTTTCGGTCGTGAGGAGCGAGCCGGCGCCATTGACGTCGAGGGAGCCGCCTTCGAGGATGAAATCGTTGTGATCGATGACGGGCAGTCCGAGGGCAGCGCCGACTTTAGCGGGGACTTCGTCGTCTTCATCGAACGGCGACAGTTTGTAGCCCCAGGCATTGAACCCGAAATCCAGCAGCGAGAGTTTTCCGCTGTTGCGGACGAAGATCGGTCCGTGATCGCGGCACCAGGGTTCGTTGGTGGGAATGTGGAAGAATTCGATACGTTCGGGTGGGGCCTCTTTGAGCAGAGAGCGGACGGTTTTTTCTTCCTCGGCGTCGAGGACATTGATGCGGACGATTTCGGAGGTCGCGAGGGCCTCGGCCATCTTGACGAAGGTCGGGATGACCCGTTCGTAGGAGCCTGGAAAGCTGTTGCAGCCGGGATGGGGCCAAGAAATCCAGGTGGCCTCGTGTTTCTCCCACTCGGCGGGCAGGAACGGGCCGTTGGTGGCAACGGATCGGGAGTTCATCGTCCCTCAACCTTCCGCGCGGGAGGGGTGCGAAAACAAGTGGATTTTTGTGACATTCGCGGCCGGCGTCGAATTGGCGCGGGGGGGGGTGTCTTGCCGGGGTGGTGCGGGCTATGGGTTCGGGAAGAGTTCCTTGATGGCTCTGCCGACGGTATCGGATTCCGGCGCGAGCAAATCCAGACAGAGTCCCGCGATGGCCAGCAGGGCGGCGGCTCCAAGGGCGTAGGCCAGGGTTTTGCGAATCGCCGTGCCGAGCCAGTGCTCCGTCGCCGCCACGCGAAGGTGGCGGTAAAGCAGACCTGCGAGAACGACGTCCAGGAAGACCTCCGCGATGAGCACGGGGGCGGCTCCAATCGCGGCGACCAAAAGAGCAATCAACCCGATCACCGCGGCCATCAGGATTCCCGGCAGGCAACCTTCGCCAACATCAAGGCCCGAGGTAAAATCCAGCCAGTCGTACCATTTCGAATCGTCTTTCGGAACAGCCCGCGGGATTGGTTCCTCGGCCGAGGCGAGGAGTTCTTGGACTTCGGGATCGTTGGGATCGAACCGCCGCCGCTCCACCGCAGCCCACGCCCGGATCGCGACCAGAAAAACGCCATAGGCGAGGATCAGGGCGACCGGATAGCGAATGGCCATCGACGTGACGCCCGCCTTGAGGAGGAAATGAGAGAGGCCGAAGCCGACGAGACCGGTAAGCAGAATGATGAGCGCGAGCAGGAAGCGCGGCGACCGGCGTTTCTCAAAATAGCGATCGAGAGCCTCGCGCAAGCGGCCTCGTGTGAGTGGACGTTCGCCGGACATCCGTGGGTGCCTATCAAATCCCGCAACCGTCGAAAAGACACATTCCGCGGTTGTCCCCGAGCCGCGCCTCAGGCAGCCACGGAATCCGGGGGAAACGAAACGGTGCCATGAGCATTATTGGAGCCATCCTCATCGGTCTGCTGGTCGGAATCATCGCGAAACTTCTCATGCCCGGACGAGATCCCGGCGGGTGGATTATTACCATTTTCCTCGGCTTGGCCGGGTCGTTTGTGGCCGGTTTTCTCGGTCGCGGATTGGGATGGTATCAGGACGGCGAGCCGGTGGGTTTCCTGGCGTCGGTGGTCGGCGCGGTTCTTTTGCTCTTGCTTTATCGATTGTTCGCGGGACGCCGCCGGGTGTGATCAAAGCGGAGAAAGAAAGCAGCGCACCGCCGGGATGCGAGTGGACCAAAAAACCGCCCGGGAAACGACACCGGGCGGTGTCTGGCTTCGACGTCACTACCCGAAGACGGTGACATTGTGTTCCGTGGGTGAGCGATGGGAAAGACACGTCCGGGCGGTCGGTCGCGAACGATCCCATTCAATGGATACAAGATTTCAATCTGTCGCGCCGGGGCTCTGGCTGGGCGGGTATTCCCTGAAAATGCTCGGCGTTGATCTGGGGCGGAACTGCACGGTTGTGCGCCTGGATTCCGGGCGGGTGGTGATTCATTCGACCGCGCCATTTTCGGACGCGGATGTGGCGGAGATTCACCGGATTGGCGAGCCCGGGTGGATGGTGGAGGCGATGCTTCGGCACGACACGTTCGCCGCGGAGGGTCGGGCCGCGTTCCCAGCGATCCCGTATCTGGCTCCTGACGGGTTTTCCGCGGAGCTACCATTTCCGACCGGAGCGCTGCTTCCGCCGCCGCCCGAGTGGGGGGAGGAGTTGGTGGTGGTGAAAATCGATGGTGCTCCGACTTTCGAAGAACATGTGATGTTCCACGCGGCGAGCCGGACGCTGATCGTCGCGGATCTGCTTTTTCACTTCGCGCAGGAGGAGCCGCTGTGGACGGAGATCCTGCTGCGGGCCGCCTCGGTGGGTGGGCACCATGCTCCCGGGATGAGCCGGCTTTTCAAGGCAGCCATCACCGACGAAGCGGCATTTGGGTCATCCATGGCAAAGGTTTTTTCGCTCGACTTCAACCGGATTGTGGTTGGTCACGGTGAGCGGATCGAGACCAATGGCCGGGCGCTACTGGAAGACGCCTTTCGAGAAGCCGGGCTCCCGCTGTCGTGATGAGGGACGGGACGATTCCGGCCGGGGCGGTCGCCCGGCTGCGGCAGGCCACGGGAGCGGCGCATGTGCATTTGGAAGAGCGCTTGGAACGCTCGGCCTTCACGATGGACGCGGTGCCTTATCGGAAACTGGTGGCTGCGTTTCTCGGGTTTTTTGACCCGGTGGAGCGGCGGCTGCTCGAGCGCGGGGACTTTGATGCGGAGGATTATACGTTTCACCAGAAGTCGCCGTGGTTGCGAGCCGATCTGGTCACGCTGGGACTGTCGCGGAACGAGATTGCCGACCTGCCGCGGTGTGCGAAATTGCCCCAGGTCGGAAGTCCGGCAGCCGCCTTTGGGTGTACGTATGTGCTGGAGGGAGCGACCCTGGGCGGACGGGTGATTCTCCGTCGCTTGAGCGAGGACGTCGCATCGCCGGATGCGCGGCGGTTTTTTTCTCCTACGGAGCGGACGTTCCGATTCGGTGGCGGGCGTTTTTGCGAGCGGTGGAGCAATTTGCCGCACGCGAGGGCGGTGTCCCCGAGATGGCCGTGGCGGCGGTGCAGACGTTTCAGTGTCTGGGTGTCTGGCTCGAAGACTGCGGATTTGTGGATGAGTGAGACCTTGCGAGCTCCGCGAACCTGTGACAACGAGGCTGTCCATCGGTCTGGTGCGATTCAGCCGCACGGGACGTTGTGGGTGGTGGAGGATTCCCTGACGAGGTGTCGCGCGGTAGCGGCGAATTGCGGCGAGTGGTTACGGGATGGAGGCCGATGTGCAGCGGTCTCTGGAGGCCGGATTCACCCTGCACCTGACCAAGCCGACGGATGTGCAGCAACTCACCGAAGCGCTGCATTCCCTCGAGCCGAATGATGAGGGAGGACCGCCTACTTCACATCGGCCGGACGGGCAACCATGATGCCGGCGTGGAGCTTGTAGCGATTCAGATACGTGCTCAGGCGGCTGTCGAGCGTGACGGCGCGGGCGTTTTTGGAAGCATGGAGGAAGCGAAGGACACCTTTGCTGTCGCGCTTGGCCAGGCCGACGTGCGATGTGTAGCTGCCCGGCCAGGTGGTGACGATGGAAATGATGTCCCCGTCGCGGATTTGCTTTTCGGCAGCGGGCACGGAGGCCTTCGGAACATACCAGATGCCGCGCTCGGAGAGACCGCGTTCGATTTGGCGCATCTTAGGAATCATCGAAGGATCGGCGCGGAGCTGACGGAAGAATCGCGATCCACTGCCGCCCATGTAATTCATGGTGCGTGTGAGACGGCGGGCGCCCGGGAGGCTCGGGGTGATGTCTTTCACGAGGCCGCGGCGGGCGTTGTCCTGGAGCCAGTCTTCGAGGTGGTGGAGCCGAGAGACGAAAGTGCCGTCGCATTTTCCGCCACGGTACCGGTCGAGTTCGATGAGGCGGAGCATGTCCTTGGTGGTCGGGCGGTCGTAGAGCTTGAGCGCGCGGGCGCCGGCGAGGGAGATTTCGAAAAACGTCCAGCAATCCATGCCGTTCATGTTCACGCTCGGAGCTTCGATGCGGGTGTCGAGCTCGAGGGTATAGTTCACGTAGGGCGTGCCGACCAGGGCCATGCCGACGCGGGCGGTTCGTTCGCCGATGGGGAGCGCAGCCCAATTCTCGGCGCGGCCGCGGTCCATGAGCTTCTCAAACTTTTCCTTTCCGACAAAAACCCGGCTCTCCGGCAGCCCGGCCTCGGCGACGGGCGCGACGAGACACAGACTCACAGCCAAAACAAACAGTCGCCACATGGGGGAGGCTTAAACCACCGGCCAAGGAATCGCAACGGCAGGTTTGTCGGCGGCGAAAGTTTCTGATACATACGCCTTTATGGAAACGCCCATCCCGTCGCCGCAGCCTCCCGTCAATGACGCCGAAGAACGCCAGTGGATCATTGCCACCCACCTCATCGCCCTGATCGGATTCGTGGTTCCGCTGGGCAATATCTTCGGCCCGCTGGTGATCTGGCTTCTCAAAAAGCCGCAGTATCCCGCCGTGGATGCCGCTGGCCGGGCGGTCCTGAATTTTCAGATCTCGTGGACAATCTACGGGATCGTCGCCGGTCTCTCGATCTGGCTGTGCATCGGGATCGTGCTGGCACCGGCGGTGCTCATCGCCTGGCTGGTTTTTCTGATCATCGGAGCGGTGAAGGCCGGGAACAACGAGCCTTATACGTTTCCGCTGACGATCAAGTTCCTGTAGGCGCGACGGACTCCGCGACCATCGCGGTAACCTCGTCGGACTCGCTGCTCGGAATGACGTAGCAGGGCTCGGGGTTCCCGGGTCGAAAGTCAATCCAGCCCGCGAGTTGGAGGGCGGCGAGGTTTTTCTGGAGACGGTTGCGGTTTGGAAACACGGCTCCCAACGAGGAGACCGGCACGCGGCCGGTCTCGTAAATGAACTGAAGCAACTCGAAGGCCTCGCGCTGGTGGGGACGCCCGAGATGGATTACTGCGCCAAAGTGAGACCAGACCGCGAGGGTGAGCCGCGCCGGCAGGAGGAGGATGTCGGAAAAATTATGCCATCCGATCACGGGACGGTCGTCGACCGGACGATAGCGACGACGTGCCTGGCCAATCGCGGCGAAGAGCAAAAGGACAAATCCCGCCGAGACCACGACCGGGTGAATCCACCATGGGAGAGAAAGCAGTCGCTCGCCCAAAAGAACCTCCTGGCTGTGTCGGAGCGTCAGAACGGTTAAAAGAACACCCATGACGAGGCCGTAAAGAATCATCCACCCCAGCCATGCGCCGAACAGGCTCAGGACGGCAGCAGAAAAAGCATGACGGTTGTGCAGCGAGATCCGCTTTTGGAATTGCTTCGGAGGGATCATCGGTAGCCGCCGGGATCGACCTCCACCCGCGAAAATCCAATGGCAGCAAGGCCGTCACGCATTTGGGTTTCCACCGGGGCCAGCGAGGCCATTTCGGAAGGGGAAATCTGGACGCGGGCCGCCGGGGGCGGGCCTTCGAGGAATCGGACGCGGAAGACCTTGAAGCCGAGGGAGCGCAGGAGCGCTTCGCCTTGCTCGACAAGGGTGAGAGCCTCGCGGGTGACGCGGGTGCCATGGGGAATGCGCGATGAAAGACACGGCTGGGCCGGGGCATCGTGGGTCGGGAGACCGAGGGTTCGCGAAATCTCACGCACATCGGCCTTCGTGAGTCCGGCCAGTTTGAGGGGGGCCACGACGGCATACTCGGCCGCGGCGCGCGAGCCCGGTCGCAGATCGGCGGGATCATCGGCATTTTCTCCGTAGGCGATGGCGGAGAATCCCCGCTGCGTGGCGAGAGCTTCCATCTGCGCGAAAAGTTCGGCTTTGCAGAAGTAGCAACGGTTCGGAGGATTGGCGAGGTAGGCCTCGTTCTCGAATTCCGTTGTCTTCAAGACCTCGACGTCCGCTCCGAAAAGACGGGCGTGCTCGAGCGCTTCGCGGAGTGCCTCGCGCGGAAGGCTGGCGCTGTCAGCGATGACTCCGAGCACGTTCCGGCCCAGGACCCGATGGGCGACCGCAAGAAGGCACGTGCTGTCGACCCCGCCCGAGTAAGCGACGAGGAGCGGCGCATGCGCCCGGAGGATCGCCTCGAGCGTGTCGACTTTTTCTTCCAAGCTCACAACTGCAAGCGCGCATAAAGCGCATCGAGGGGCATTTGGATACCGATGAAAAATTCGCCAAAATCGGCATAAAGCGCGCTGACCTCGTCGAAGCGCATCTCGTAAACAATCGCCTTGATCTCGGACGTGGTCCGCGAAAAAAGCGTCACACCCCACTCGCCATCATCGAGACCGGTCGATCCCGTGATGAGCTGGAGGATGCGACCCGCGTACGTGCGGCCCACGCGCGCATGACCCGCCATGAGTTTTTTCCGAACTTCAAAATCGAGGGCATACCAATTTTGTTCGGGAACCCGGCGTTTCGACATCGGGTAAAAGCAGACGACCGGCCAGTCCGGGAGATTCGGCTCGAGCCGGTCTTTGGAATACTTCGCCATGCGCGTGCGAAACGCCTCGATCTTTTCCAAATGGCCCGGAGAGCCCGCGGGAAGATTTTCTTCAATCTCGAGCGTGCGGGCATATTCCTCCTCGGACGTGGTGTATTCGCTGCGTTCGGTCATCGAGAGCCAGCTGAAGGCCGGGGAGAGGACATCGGGTCCGAGAGACAGCGCAAGGCGTTTCGAAAAGGCATCGGCGGTCTGGAGATCGGGCGTCACCAACATGAACCCGAGATCAGCCTTCGGCGTGACCATGGTCAGGAGGAGAAGCTGGGTGCCCGGCGTGGCGCGGATTTCCTGAACGAGCTCGGCAAGGACGGTCTTCGCTGCAATCCGGGCCGGCTGGTCGAGAACATCCCAAAGCGAATACTCGATGCGAAAAAACAGGTGGACGACATGGCGCCCCTCGTGCGGCAGAATTTCTGGTAGCGGTTGCATCAGGCGGGAAAATATGGTCGGGAAACCCAAAAAACGATTGCAATCTGAGCGACGGAAGCCAATTTTGCGATTTCCTCAATCACCAAAAATATCATGGCAGACGTAGCAAACAAATACAGCGACAACGTGGGCGGGAAATTCTACGTCGATGACCAGTGCATCGACTGTGATCTCTGCCGCGAGACGGCGCCCGCGAATTTTACCCGCAATGATGATGGCGGCCACAGCTACGTCTACAAACAACCCGAAACTCCCGAGGAGGAGGCCCTCTGCAAAGAGGCCATGGAAGGCTGCCCGGTCGAGGCTATCGGCAGCGACGGCGAGTAATCCGAGCGTCCCAAGAGGCTCCCGGTTCGCCCCGGGAGCCTTTTTCATGTCCGCCAACCCCTTTCGCCGCCGCGCCCTCGCCGAATGGCGCGGCCTTCCCGAACCGCCGGACAAACCCGATCGCTGTCTGGCCGTTGGAGCCCTGCTGGAAAAAATTCTGCCAAAGCTTGGCCTCAAGGACCGGCTCAGCGAACAACAAATTATGGAAGCCTGGCGCGACATCGTCGGCGACTTCCTCGCCCGTCACTCGCTTCCCGTCTCGCTCAGCAGCGGCATTTTGACGGTGCAAGTCCTCCAGCCCAGCGTCCGCTACGAACTCGACCGCACGTGGAAGCGCGAGGTCCTCACCAAATTGCAGGCGCGATTCGGAGCGCGGGTGGTGCGGGAAGTGCGCTTCCGACTTTAGATCAGCGGCATTTGACCGGCGGAGAGCACCGAGGGGATGGGGAATGCCCCTCTTTTGTGGGATTCGTGGCCGTTATGCCCAATCCAAATATCTCAGCGACATTAATGAACGAAGACGTTTCAGCGATCATTGCGGCAGCGGAATCCATCAAAGCAAAAATCCCCTTTGGAGTGACGCTCACTCCGGAGCAACGGCAGGCCCTTCCGAAGCTCGGAACGCAATCCGGAGGATTTGTTGCGGAAGCGCAGGCCGTGGCGTCCACACATCCCGACCTTTTTCCGGCGGCGTTTGATGCCGAGGAATGAGGTGGACCCCGTTTTTAAACCAGCGGGAGCTCAAAATAAGCTGTGGAATACGGGAGTGAATGGGTTTTACGGGTTGGAAACTGGGGGTCAGGGAAACTGGGGAAACTGGGGGTCAGTGTGCATATTCTTTCATCTTTTGCTGGACGCCGTTGGCTGTCGTGGATAGAAGGAGGAGATGGAGTCTGCACCGACAAGGAGGCAAACGGCGGGAGAAGAAGAGAAGAAATAAGCAAGAATATGCACACTGACCCCCAGTTTCCTGACCCCCAGTTTTTGCGTGAAGTTCGAGGAGGGGCACTGGATCTCTCCGCTGCTCTTGAAAAGGCCATTCCTCATGGTGGAAGCATCAATGTGATTCTTGAACGCGACTGATGTCCGACTCCGCTCCCGCTGTCTCGCAACACAACGACGAGATCCATGAAA
>CAZEYT010000080.1:0-12890 GCA_964516295.1 uncultured Chthoniobacterales bacterium
AGCAAGGTCCTTCTCTTCGACGATGCACTGGTAGCACCTGAGGATGATGCAGATCCGGTCCCAAAGCGCGGCAAGCGATTTCGTGGCTTTTTCGGAGGATTCGATTTCCCTTATGTTGTGAATGCCGGGAGCATCGGAAAGTGGAATATTGGCTCGGACGGCGTTTTCGTTGAAGTCTACTTCGAAAGCGCTCCCCCTGAGTCGGTTGAAATCAGCTTCAAGACCTCGGAGGGAGACGACGCATCACTCCATTTCCCAATCGACTACCAGAATTCCCGGGCCAATTCCGTCTTCGTCAGCCAAAGAGGTTTGAACCGCCCGCGGGTCGCGTGTTTCCCAGATGCGCTTGCTCCCGTCCTAGTGCCCAACGCTGCGGAATAGGAATTTGAGGCCAACGACAGCCGGTCCCCCTCCAACCCAGGACGAGCAGCCTTCGTCACGCAATTGCTTTACTCTATCGTACGACTTTAATCCTCCATTAGACGATTGTAAGCCTCCCCCGGAGTCGTATTGCAGGCAGTCGGCTTCGTGTAATGCTCCCGACTACGACTGTTTGCTTCTGTTGTCAGAATACAATTATCCCTATATGGATTGTTTACGTCCGTCGGCAGAATGCACTCCTTCGTCTGTGGACTGATTGCCTACGTCGGCTGAGTGGGAGGATCTGTTGGGAGATTGTCACCCTCTGTCGGCAGATTGTCAGACCCCGTTGGCAGAGGAGGCGATGCATATTGTGCGTTTTCGGAGCTTGCGGACGGGCGGGAATTTTGGCAGGAGGTGCGGCATGGATTCGGAGATGTCAGATGCGAGGTCGCCAGGATCCTTTGCCATGTGATCCGCTGGCGATTTTGGAGACGCTTCTTGATGAGGCACTACCGGTGAATTGGATCGCGAAGCGGGTGGGAGCCTCCGAAGGAAGCACCTCCAAGCGCGTCACGATGCTCTTCCGCAACGGAGTCCTCGAACGAGGCCTTGGCGGCCTTTACAAAATCCGGCCCGCGTTCCGCGAACCGAGTTCCCGGATCGTCAAACTCGGCCGGGTGCAGATCCACTTTTGACCGTCCGACCGACCCTCGAAAACGCAGGTAGGGGGCTTTCATGGAAGGGCGATTTCGACGCGCCCGCGCCTCGCCTTTCAAGACGACAGCTGTGCATGGTTCCATTGGCGTGCCGATCCCGGCCTCTCTGTTTGGACGCCCCTCACCGGACGAATCTCTCCGTTTTCGATCGAAAACCCGGTCAGCCCCCTAGGCTCGTTCATTCTGTAAAATTCCGTAAATTCTGTCTTTCCCTCTCAGGCCATGAGGCGGCGTTGGCAGCCGAGCCAGGCGGCGAAGAGGCCGATGACGACGTGGCAGAAGAGGACCCAGAGGCAGAGGGCTTCGGAGGAGAGGGAGGTCTGGACGACCATTTGGACGATGTCGTAGTAGCGTTCGCCTTTGAGAGTTTGGAGGACTCCGGACCAGCTCCAGTAGGCGGCGATGAAGGGACGGACAATGTTTCCGAGAAACTCGGGCAGTGCGAGCACCGCGCCCGAGAGCGGCAATTGGAACCCGACGAGGTAAATTGAGACCAGCGAGGCCTGTTCGGCGGAGTGCAGAAAGCTCGAAACAGCAAGGCAGACGGACGTCATGGCCGCATTCACGAGCACGAGGAAAACGAGCTGGGTCCCGAGATCGCCCGGAAATCCGCACACGAAGTGAACGAAGAGTCCCATCCACAGCGATTGCGCCAGGACGAGGAGGGCGAGGAAAAAGCCTTTGCTGAGGACGTAGCTGAGCGGGCTGAGACCGGAGAGTTTTTCCTTTTCAAAGATCAGGCGCTCGGAGGCGATCTCGCGGCCGGAATTGTTGGCTCCCATGAGGGTGAGGAGCACGACCTGAAACATGACGATGCCGGAGATGAGACTCCCAATTTTCGAGGATTGGACGAGAAATTCCTTCGCCTCGACGAGTTGCTGCACGACATCGAGTCCGAGTCCCATGCTGAGGTTTTTCACTGCCGGGAGTCCGTTCCAAGCGAAGATGGCGACGAGGATGGGGAAGCCGAAAATGAGGCCGATCTGGAGGGCGAGCTGTCCGCGATTGCGGAAGAAAATCTTCATCCGCCGCGAGAGCAGGGTGAGAAATTGACTGGCCGGTCCCGGGAGCGGGCAGGTGCCCGATGCGGACACCGGCGCGGGCGTTTTTTCCTCGGGGGAGGGCTCGTCGGGCAGCCTCTCCGTTTCGCTGTCAAAGCTGACGCCCTCGCCCCGCCCGGCAACGCTCTCGCCGACCGTCTCAAGAAAGGCAGAACGGTGTTTTTTCCACGATTGGGTCCATTCCTTCGCGGTGCGGAGACTGAGCTGCGAGTAAAGATCCTGCGCGTCTTCGGTGCGGAAGTAGTGGGTGAGGAATTCCGGCGGCCCGTGATAGGCGACGGCTCCCTGGAAAAGGACGAGGACGGAATCGTAGAGATCGAGGTGCCGGAGGCTGTGGGTGACCGAAAGCACCACGCGTCCCTCGGAGCGTGAGAGCCCGTGGAGGAGGTGGACGATCTCATCCTCCGATTGGGGATCGAGTCCGCTCGTTACCTCATCGCAGAGAAGCATAGCCGGCTTGCTCACAAGCTCCATGGCGAGGGCGAGCCGTCGACGCTGGCCGCCCGAAAGCACGCTGACCGGACGGTCGTGAAATTCCGCCATGCTCACCTCTTCGAGTGTGGCCGAAACGGCTTCATCGAGTGCGGCGGCGTGCATGCCGCGCACCCGGAGGCGCATGGCATAGGAGACGCACTCGCGGACCGTGAGCTCCTCGTGCGCAATGCTGAACTGGGGCACATAGCCGATCTCGGAGGGTGAGAAATCCTCTTCGGCGACATTGCGTCCCTTCCAAAAAATCGTACCTTCCTCGTCGCCGGTGGCAATGCCGGTGATCACTTTCAGAAGCGTGCTTTTCCCGCAACCCGACGGGCCGATGATGGCTCCAAAGTGGCCCTCAGGAAACCGGGCGGACACATCGGAGAGCAGGGGGCGGACATCCTCTCCGGAGCCGATGAACAGCGTAACGTCTTTGAGTTCGAGCACCGGGGTCACCTTTGCCAAAGCGTCTGCTTTTGACAACGATAAACGCCCCCCCGGCGCGAGCGCGGTTGACCTTGGGACCGAACTCCGGACACTATGGCGGGCGTTATGGAGACTACGCTTTTGGTTTTGGCCGCCGGGATGGGAAGCCGTTATGGCGGATTGAAACAAATGGACCCGGTCGGCCCGTCGGGGGAAACGCTTCTGGACTACTCAGTCTTCGATGCGATCCGGTCCGGCTACCGCCGTGTGGTCTTTGTGATTCGGCGGGATTTCGAGGAGGAATTCCGCGAGAAGATTGGTGCGCGTTTCGAGGATCGGGTGGATGTCGGCTATGTTTTCCAACAACTCAATGATCTCCCGAACGGCTACGCGGTGCCGGAGGGACGGGCGAAACCCTGGGGCACCGGGCATGCGATTTGGTGTGCGCGCGAGGCGGTTGATGGGCCGTTTCTGGCGATCAATGCCGACGACTTCTACGGACGCGCGGCCATCGAAGGCGTGGGCGATTTCCTGGCGACGCAGGCGCTCCACTCGACGAATTTCTGCATGGCCGGGTATCGGCTGGAGACCACGCTGTCGGCGAATGGGACGGTCTCACGCGGGGTCTGCGAGGTCTCGGAGCACGGGCTTTTGGTCGGCGTGCGGGAATTCACCAAGATCGGTCGTGGTGCCGCTGGGATTCAAGACGAGACGACCGGCCGGATTTTTTCCGGGCACGAGATAGTTTCGCTGAATTGCTGGGGTTTTACACCCGCGGTCTTCGCCGGGTTGGGGGAATTGTTTTCCGCCTTCCTCGCGCAACACGGGGATGAGGAGAAATCGGAGTTCTACATCCCAAGCGCCGTCGCGGACTTGGAGGAAAAGGATCGGGCGACCGTGCGGGTTCTGCCGGTGGTGAGCCCGTGGTTTGGCGTGACATACCGCGAAGACCGGCCGCTCGTCGTGGAGGCGCTGGAAAAGCTTGGCAGCACCGGCGAATACCCGACGCCGCTTTGGATCTGAGGGTCAGCGATCGCCGCCTTTGATCTCGAGATACGTCCGGCCGGTCACTTTGCGGGTCTCGGGATCGAGGCGCTCGACCCGCATTTGCTTGAGCATCCACTGGCCCTCGATTTTCTGCGCGGAGACCACCTCGAAGCGCTTCGCGAGTTTCCCGGACTTGTCGTAGCCCTCGATGCGAAGGATGGCGCCGGATTCCGTGTCGATCCAGAGACGCACGGCACCGTAGTCGGACTCTTTGCCCGGCGCGGCAATTTCGATTTTGTAAGCCGGGCGCGAGCGGATCGTCTCGCGGCCGAGGAGACGTGGGTTTGGCCAGTAGAGGAATCGCAGGGCGAGGTCCTCGTAGTTGAGGAGGCCGCCGCGGACGGATTCATCGTAGCGCGCGGGAGAAACCGGAGCAGCTTTTCCACCGCGTCGTTCCTCGAGCGTGGCGGCGGTTTCCCCAAGACCCAGAATGATCTCCTGCTCGGGATTCTCAAACGCATAGGTCACCGTGCCATCGCGGACGCGAATCTGAAATGGCACCGTCGTGCTGCCCGCGCGGAGTTGGGCATCGAGGGTGATGGACTGGCCCAGCGGGTTCACCCGCGCCGCCTGCAAAATCGCCTCGGCGTCGGGATCAGCCCGACCAACCGTCGCCAAAAAAACGACCCCCAGCAGGACCATCGCAAAACGCTTCATGCGCCGAGCGTAGTGCACCGCGGGCGGTGGGTCAAAGTCTGCGCCGGACGAATCGCGGATTGTTTCCGCCGGAGCTTTGGCTAGGCTGCAGGCTCATGGCGGTCATCGGCATCACTGGCAGCATTGCCTCGGGGAAGAGCACGTTCCGCGACATCCTCGCGGCCGAACTCGGAGCAGATCTCTTCGATGCCGACGTGGCGGCGAAGGGGTTTCTTTTCAACGAACCCGCGATTCGCCCCGCCGTGCGCGACGCTCTCGGCGACGATGTTTTTGGACCGGATGGAAAACCCGACCGCGACTGTGTTCGGAAGCGAATTTTCGAGGATGCCGCCGCACGCGAACGCTTGGAAAACATTCTGCACCCCTTGGTGCGTGCGGCTTGGACCCATCGGGCGCGGGACCCAATTTATTCGACGCGTCATTACCTCGTCGATATCCCGCTCCTGTTTGAGACGAAGTCGGAGGACGACCTTCCGGTGGTGGTGACAGTGGCGTGTTCGCCGGACGTCCAACACCGGCGCCTCCTCGCCCGGCACCTCGATCCCGAGACCGCCCGACAGATCATCGCTGCGCAGATGCCCCAGTCCGAAAAAATCGCCCGCGCCCGTCATGTTGTGTGGAACGATGGTTCGCTCGATCAGCTTGCCAGCCAGGCGCGAATCCTCGCCAAAATGCTCACCGGCCCCGCCGCCCCCTGACCGATTTTTCTTTCCGGGCTTTGCATTGGTGCGCGAATGCGGTCAATCTGAGTCCGATGAAAAAAGGCTTTTGCCATCTTGTCGGGGCCGGTCCGGGGGATCCCCTTCTGCTGACATTGAAGGGACGCGACTGCCTCGCGAAGGCGGATGTGGTTGTTTACGATTATCTGAGCAATCCAGCCCTGCTGGAATGGGCTCCGGAAACGGCCGAAAAGATTTACGTCGGCAAAAAAGCCGGCGCGCACACCCTCACACAGGACGAGATCAACGCGCTGCTCGTCGAAAAAACCCACGAGGGCAAAATCGTCGTTCGACTCAAGGGCGGAGATCCTTACATTTTCGGACGTGGAGGTGAGGAGGCCGCGGCACTCGTCGCGGCGAAGTGCCGCTTTGAGGTGGTTCCCGGTATTTCTTCGGCCATCGCGGGTCCGACCTATGCGGGAATTCCCGTGACCCACCGCGCGCACAATACCACGCTCACGATCTTCACCGGTCACGAAGATCCGACCAAATCCGGTTCCTCGCTCGACTACCGCGCGCTGGCCCAAGCTCCGGGCACGAAAGTGATGCTCATGGGCATCGAGCGGCTCAGCGTCATCACCGCCGGTCTTCAGGACGCCGGAATGGCTGCTGCGACCCCGGTGGCGCTCATCCGCTGGGCAACGACCGGCCGTCAGGAAACACTGACCGGCACATTGGCGGATATCGCGGCGCGTGCGGAGAATGCCGCCTTCAAAGCCCCGGCGGTGGCCGTGTTCGGAGAGGTCGTGACCCTTCGCGAAACGCTCAATTGGTTTGAGACTCTGCCGCTTTTTGGGAAATCCATCGCCGTGACCCGAACGCGCCGACAGGCGGGCGACCTCGTTCAGCGCCTGCGCGAACTGGGGGCGGATGCGTATGAGTTGCCGACGATCCGGGTGGAACCCGCCCCCAACAAACGGGAATTCTACGAACTCGTCGCGGACAGCCACGGCTATGAATGGATCATCTTCACGAGTCCGAATGGCGTGGATGCGTTTTTCAAAGCGTTCTTCGAGATTTACCGCGACGCCCGCGACATCGGAGCCGCCCGCATCGCCGCGATCGGCCCCGCCACCGCCGCCCGCGTGCAGGCATTTCACCTGCAAGTCGATGTCCAGCCGGAGAAGTATGTCGCGGAGGAAATCATCAAAGCGCTTCAAAAAGAGGCGAGTCTTGAAAACGTCAAAATCCTCCTCGCGCGGGCCGAGGGCGCGCGCGACGTCCTGGTCAAAGAACTGACCCGCCTCGGCGCGATTGTGGACGAAGCCGTCGCGTATCGCACCGTACCCGAGACCAAGGACGTCGCGGGCGGGATCAAACGCTTTCGCGAATCCGGGGCCGACCTCGTGACGTTCACGAGTTCCTCGACCGCCGAGAACTTCGCCGCCCTTGGCCTCCCGGTCCCGGACGGACTCGTCCGCGCCAGCATCGGCCCGATCACCTCAAAAACCATGCGCCAACTCGGTTGGAATATCGATGTGGAAGCCCGCGTCCACGATATCCCGGGCCTGGTCGATGCCATTGTCCGCTACTATGGCCGCCATTGACATTTTGAATCTGAGATTCCAACGTTCACGTAATGGATGGTGATACTATTCAACGAATGATTGCAGATCTGGAATCTCTTGGCGGTATGGACTCGGAAAAACTGGATCCTCGCTCGACCGGTCAGGTGGTCGAGCTCGGGGCGGATTATCTTCTGGCCTCCAGCCCGCGACTCGTCCCGCCCGCGACCTTGCGGGAAGCGGTCCTTTCCCGAATCGCGCGGGAGCCGGCCAAGGTCCGGACCGATCTTAACGGACATGTCGTAGCAATCAATCCCGCTTTCTCGAATCTCTGCGGATTTTCTTTCCCGGAAATCGTCGGCCGCAAGCCGGGTTCCTTGCTCCAGGGTCCGGATACCGAGGCGGAGTGCATCGATGTCATCCGCCAAGCCATTCGCTCGAAATCGTCCTGCGACACTGAAATGTACAATTATCACAAAGATGGCTCCCGCTATCGGGTTCACATCCGCATCGAGCCGGTCCGCAACGCCGCGGGCGTTGTCGAAGGCTTCGAAGCGACCGAAAACAAACTGTCTTAATCGCGGTTGCTCCCGCGTCGGACAACTTCTGCCGCAAGTCGGATGTCATCCGCTCGATGTTCGGAAGAAAGCGTGACGCGAAGTCTTGCTGTGCCTCTGGCAACGGTCGGATAACGAATCGCCGGAATCAGAAATCCCTCCTCCAAGAGCCGGGCCGCAGCATCCATCGCGTCTTTTTCATCGCCAATCAGAACCGGCAAGATGGCGCTCGGCGAAATGGGCGACCCGAGTGTTTTGGAAAAAAGGGCGGTGTTTTCTTTCAGACGAGCAATGCGTGCCGTTCCTTCCGGCTCTTGCAGAAGCTCGATCGCCCGGCGTGCGGCAGCGGCGACGGGGGCCGGCGGAGCCGTTGAATAGATGAAACTCCGTGCCCGGTTTATCAAAAACTCCCGCAGAAGCCGATTTCCGGCGACATAGGCACCGTGCGCTCCGAGTGCTTTGCCGAGCGTTCCCATCTGAATCTCAACCTGCGAAGCAACTCCCTCGGCGTCGGCGAGGCCGCGCCCTTGATCGCCGAGCACGCCGACTCCGTGCGCCTCGTCCAGAAAAAGCCAGGCCCCGAACCGTTCTTTGAGCGCCACGAAGTCCGCCACTGGCGCGAGATCACCGTCCATGCTGTAAACCGACTCGGCCAAAATCATAACCCGCGCCCGGGGATGCGTCCGCGCCGCCCATTGCAGATGGCTTTCGAGTTTTTCCAAATGGTTGTGCGGAAAGACCCGAATCTCCGCGCCGCTCAACCGCGCGGCATCGACGAGGCAGGCATGGCAGAGCTTGTCCAGAATCAACACATCTCCCTTCCCGCAAACCGCCGGAATCACCCCCATCGCCGCCGCATATCCGCTGGAAAAACAAACCGCCGCCTCCGTTTTCTTGAAGGCCGCCAGCACGGCTTCCAGAGCTTCATGCGCAGCCAGCGTTCCACAAACCAAGCGCGACGCCCCCGCACCAAATCCCGCACGTTCCCCCTCGCAGCGGGACGCCTCGCGGAGAGCTGGGTGATTGGCCAGCCCGAGATAATCGTTCGACGAGAAATTCAAGAGCTCCCGTCCTTCGCGGAAAACGCGGGCGGTCTGGGCAGAATCCAAAGGCCGCAGAGTCCGAAGAAGATTCGCCCGTGCGGTTTCTTCGAGCGCCTCGCTCAGAAAAGCGTGAAACGACGCCGACATCAGGCTTGCGCAAGAATCGCGCACATCTCGCGTACCGCCTGCGGCATGCCGACGGTCACGGCCCGCGAGACAATCGAGTGGCCGATATTCAGTTCCTCCAAGCCGGGAAGCCCCAAGATCGGGAGCGTATTTTCATAGTTCAAACCGTGGCCGGCATTGACCCGAAGCCCGAGCTCAACCGCCCGGGCGGCTCCACGGTGCAGACGCTCCAGCTCCGCCTCCCTCGCCGCACCACGCGCGTTGGCGTACGCCCCGGTATGAAGCTCCACGAATTCCGCCTGAAGGTCGGCCGCCGCCTCGAGCTGACGAGCGTTGGGGTCAATGAAAAGACTCACCCGAATCCCCCGCCCGCGAAGCCTCGCGACGACCGGCCGTAAAATCTCCCGCTGCCCGGCACAGTCGAGCCCGCCTTCCGTGGTCACCTCCCGCCGGTTCTCCGGGACCAGACAAACATCCTCCGGAAGGACTTCCAACGCGATGCGCACAATCTCGTCGCAGAGCCCCATTTCCAGATTCAGCTTGGTGCGAATGGATTCGCGAAGGCGAACGATATCACGATCCTGAATGTGACGGCGGTCTTCCCGGAGGTGCGCCGTGATGCCGGCTGCGCCCGCTTTTTCGGCTTCGAGAGCGGCGGCCACGGGATCCGGCTCCGCGTTGGGGTGGTCGGGATCTTCGCGATACCTCGCCTGGCGGACGGTGGCGACGTGGTCAATGTTGACTCCGAGAGAGGGCATGGCGGGAATATTTGCCCCGGAGTCGCCGCGCCGCAAGTACGGCTTCGACCAGCGCCTTCGCGCCATCCATCCAACGAACCTTGCTCCCTTCGACATCCGCCCAACGGACCGGACACTCGATGACCCGCAGTCCGAGCAAGTCGGCCAACACGACGATCTCCACGTCGAACCCAAAGCCATCCTGCTCGACTTTGGAAAAGACGGCCTGCGCGGCGTCGCGACGGAAGGCTTTGAATCCGCATTGCGTGTCGGTGAAACGGGTCACTCCCGCGAGACGGAGCACGAGATTGAAAAACCGCCCGGACCTCTCGCGAGCGGCGGGTTGGTGGCGCTCGATTACACTCTCCGGGTGACGGCGACTCCCAAGCAGGATGTCGCCATCGGCTTTTCCGGCGATTTCCAGAAAATTGGTCACACATTCCAACGGAACACTCAGGTCGGCATCCATGAAGAAAACCCAATCCCCCCGCGCGCGGAGCATTCCGGTTTTCACGGCGAATCCCTTTCCGCGAGCCTCGGGATTTTCCAGGATCTCAAATCGGGCGTCCCCCCCCGCCGCCTCCCGCGCCCGCCCGGCCGTGTCGTCGGAACTTTTTTCCACCACGACCAAAAATTCCCACGCCTCCCCAGGGAAAGCCTCGCGAATCCGACGAATCGACGGCGGCAATCGCCTCGCTTCATTGCGGGCGGGAATGACCAGACTGACTCGTGGAGCTTGAACAGGCATGCGGACTCGCTTATCCCAATCGCGTGTCGGTTCGTCTGTCAAAGCTCCCGTGGCCGGAAATTGCGATTCTTGTCGTCGCTCTCTTCCTCCGTGTCTGGATGATCGAGATCAAGCCGCCCCACTTCGACGAGGGCGTCAATGGTTGGTTCGCCGATCAGATGACCGAGACCGGTTACTACAGTTACGACCCAACGAACTACCACGGCCCGCTGCATTTCTACGCCGTCTTCCTCGCGCAGACCCTGCTCGGACGCGATCTCTGGGTCCTTCGCCTCCCGGCCATCGTAGCCAGCCTGCTCTGCGTTTGGGCCATGCTTCGCTTCCGGACCTGGTTCGGCTCCGGCGTCGCGCGTCTTGCCGCTCTCGCGATGGCGGTTTCGCCGGCCTATGTTTTTTACGGACGGTATTCGATTCATGAGTCCTGGCAGGTGCTCTTCTGCATTTTGCTTTTGCAGGCGATTCTTGGCCTCTGGACGGATGGCTCCCGCCGACACCTGTTTTGGGCTGCCGGGGCGATCACCGGCCTTGTTCTCACTAAAGAAACCTACATTCTGCACATCGGCTGCTTCGCTCTCGCCATCCCGGTTCTCTGGCTCTGGCAAAAGGTCGTGCCGTCGCGACCCGCTCTCCCGCTGGCGGGACGAACATGGAACCGCGATGACCTCCTGACCGCCGGCGCTCTTTCCGCGCTGGTCATTGTCTTTTTCTACTCTGGCACCTTCCACAACTTCCGCCTTCTCACCGGGCTCTACGAGACTTTTGGAGCCTGGTTTGAAACCGGGGCGAAGGCCAACGGGCACGACAAACCCTCCTACGATCTCATCGGCCCGCTGAATTGGTACTGGATCGCGCTCATGCTCCGTTACGAGTGGCCCGCACTCGCCGGGTTTGTTCTCTGTGTGCGTTATGTGTTACCTTCCGATGCCCGACTCCGCTATCTGGCGATCGCGGCAGGCGGCACATTGCTCGCGTATTCGATCATCGCCTACAAAACGCCGTGGTGCATCATTTCGATCATCTGGATGTTTTATGTCATCGGTGCCGCCGCCGCCTTCGAACTCGCCACGCACTTCAAGCGCCCGCTCCTCGCATGGCTCCCGGCTTTACCGCTTCTCGCCGGCTCGGCGGTGATTTCGGCGGAACTGAATTTCAAAAATTTCACCGACGACCGCGAACCGTATGTCTATGTTCAGACCTACACGGACATCGACCGCCTCACCAGCCCCGTGCTCGCGGCGGCCGAAAGCGATCCACGCCACTACGCCGCCCGCGGCATCATTGCCTTGGAGAGCTACTATCCCCTGCCTTGGATTTTCGGCGACTTTTCGCGGATCGGTTATCACAAAAAGGACCAGCCGCCCGGAGATTGGAATGCGGATTTTGTCGTGATCGACACCGCACGCGAAGCGGAGGTCGAACCCCTCCTCACCCGCAGCTACATCAAGCGTCGCTTCCACCTCCGCAGCGCACAGGATGAGTGTACCGTATATCTCGCTTCCGAGATTTATGCCCCGTTCATCACCGAAGATGCGGAGACCCTGCCGGAGCAATGAGACCGGCTGCTGCAGCCCTCGCATGTGTTGCGGTGTCGGTGACACTGGCCGTGGTCACGGCGTTTTTTACGGGCGGACTGACCCCATTTCTCGCGTGGTGCTCGCTGGCGACCGGAGCGATCGCCGGTCTTGCCGCCGCCTTTTCAACCCGCTCGGCGGCCGCTGACAAACCGACTGCGTGGGACTGGACAATGGGCGTCCTTTTCGCCCTTGCGTCTCTTCGAGCCTTCCTGTGGTTGATCTACCCGACGGCGCACGAGTGGCGCGTGTTGTCCCCGAATAATCTGGGCGACATGTCGTTGCACCTTCAATTCATCCGCTATCTGGCGTCCGGTGTTTCCTTCTGGCCCGAGAGCCCGATCCTGGCCGGGGTGCCGATGACGTATCCGCTCGGCAGCGATCTTTTCAACAGCCTGCTTCTCCTGCTCGGCGTTCCGGTCGAGCGCGGCCTCGTGTGGACCGGACTCGCCGGTGCCGCGCTCTGCGGATGGATGCTGTGGCAATGGGGGCGGGCCTTCGGACTTGCGGCTTTTCTCTTCAATGGCGGGCTGGCGGGATTTTTGATTTTTCAGACGGGCGCGGTGGCGGACTTCCAGTCCGAGCTGGCGTGGAAGAATTTTTTTCTCTCCATGCTCGTCACCCAACGCGGACTCCTCTACGCGATTCCCGCCGGACTCTTCCTGCTGCAAGCCTGGCGGCAGGACGCTTTTCAGACGCCATCCGTCCCGCGCTGGCTTCAGATCGTCCTCTACGCAACGATGCCGCTTTTCAGCGTCCATACGTTCCTTTTCCTGAGTCTGACGCTCGCGGTGCTTTTCCTCGGTTCGCCCGCCTCGCGAACCCGCCTGCTGCGGTTTGTGCTCGTTTGTTTTATCCCCGCCACGGCGTTCGTTGTGATGGTGACCGGCTTTTTCTCTGCAAGTTCGGGCCTGCGGTTTTTGCCCGGTTGGATGCAGGGAAACGACGGCTGGATGTTTTGGGTGGTGAATTTCGGGATCTCGCTGATTTTGTTGCCCGTGCTGGCGTGGAAGGCGGCGAGGGAGCCGGAGGCCCGGTGCTTTGTTGGAGCCGGAGCGCTCACATTTCTCATCGGCCTCACCATCGCCATTGCGCCGTGGGAATGGTACTACACGAAACTTCTCGTCTGGGGCTGGC
>CAZEYT010000081.1:0-12378 GCA_964516295.1 uncultured Chthoniobacterales bacterium
ACGGCGGGAGAAGAAGACAAGAAATAAGCAAGAATATGCACACTGACCCCCAGTTCCCCTTTCATCTTTTGCTGGACGCCGTTGGCTGTCGTGGATAGAAGGAGGAGATGGAGTCTGCACCGACAAGGAGGCAAACGGCGGGAGAAGAAGACAAGAAATAAGCAAGAATATGCACACTGACCCCCAGTTCCCTGACCCCCAGTTCCTCGACCCCCAGTTCCCAGTTCCCCCAGTTCTGACTGACCCCCAGTTTTCCCAAACAAGAATAAGTCGAACGAGCGCATGCACCGAATCCCTACCCGCCGTTACGCCAGATGCTTGGTCGCTTCACTCTCGGCATCTGTCACGCCAGCGGTCTGGGATTGGTGATGCGGGACGTTGGCCATGAAAGGAAGATGACAATGATCAGAACGGTTTTTGTTGGAATCGCGTGCGGGGTTATCGGATTACTCGTGGGGAGTATGCTCGTAAGACAAGACCGCTCTCAGCTAAGCACGACGACCGAGGCAACACAACCCAGCAATGCAATCTTAGCAAACTCGGGACCGGAGTTTCCGAGCCCCGAGCGTCGGACGCCACCCGATGCGGTTCCCCGACCGAGCCAAACCGACTCGGAGATTGCGTCTCTTCGGCTACGGATTGCCGAACTCACGGAACGGAACAAAATACTTGAGGCGAGTCGCCCGTCTGTTGGAACACCACGTTTTCTTGACTCGGCAACGCTGTCCATTCCGAAGCGACTCGTTCGCAGCCTATCACTTGCCGTCATCGCCGACGACTATGGCGTGACCCAAGATGTTGTAGACGTCCTGACAATTACCGAGATGGAAAGGAAGTACGTCGAAGACGCGCTGCTTGCTGCTCGTGCTCAACTTGACGCACTGGAAATTGCGCATTCATCCGTTGTATCCCGGTCACAGACCGAGGTTGCGCTCTCGATTGCTCCGTTTGACAAAGGTGGCGAGGAAGTGAAGGCCAAACTCATCGGCTCCATACATGCGATTCTTGGCGACGAGCGTTTCGCCTTGTTCATGCATTTCGCTCGCCAGCAACTGGACGAACATTTCAACCATTTCGGACAGGCCAAGCAGGCTGTCACGGTTGCGCGGGAGGAGGACGGGAGACTGCGCGTGGATTCCAATTTCAGAATCGAGACGCCCACGGGCACATCCAGCGGCGGACGATTTCAGACGTACGCGAAAGACAAGATACCCGAGAACTTCCAGCACTTGTTTCAATCGCCGTGAACTGATGACAACTGGCCAACCAGCAAATTCTCCTTACGGCTTTGCCGCCCGAGATTTGCCACGTTCGGCAAGAATATGAACCCGCTCCACCTGTTGGTACCACCGTACTCAGTAAGCGTCACCCTGAGCAAATCTGGCGAGAAAGCGCGGGAGTTCCGTAGCCTATGGGCATGGAAATCACAACAGGCAGAAGCGAGGTTCTGAAGGTCGATATGGTGGGGCGGGTGCGGACGCCGAGGGAAAAGCGGGCGGAAGTGGTGGAGGCGTTCACGAGCATCTCGGCGACGGTGGGAAGACCGTCGGAGAGGCCGTTCTGGAGAAGGGTGTTGATGGCGTCTTGGGTGGTGGTAGTTTCGGGTTGTCCGGACATGGTTGGTGCTGGTGTTGGATTTAAGCACCCCCATCATTCGACCGTGTCCGGGCCTTTTCAATCCCTGGGATCTGACTGCCGGAGGGTGGCGGCGTCCGGCCGTTTGGCCGATTCCGCTACGCTCCATCGGCCAAACGGCCGGATTGATCGTGCGTCGGACTTTTACAGACGAAATGTTGCACTGCCCCCGCGGAACATTGTATTTGAGGATCTTGCCATATTTTCCGTTCGCATAGGTGTTCCAAGAACACCCCGAAAGCATAGCAAAAAGAAGTGCCAGGAGGAGGCGAATCATTTTGTTTCCTAACGTCCGCGATCACCGATGGCGGCCCACGTCATGCCTCCCGCTGACACCGCCTCGATCGATGTGAGCAAGTGCCACGCCACGGTCAGCCAAGGGTGATCGGGGACGTTTGGTGACAGGGGTCCGGGCCTGTGATCGTTGGTTTTTCCTTGAGAAGTGAAACCGGTTGTTGACGCACGGGCACAACACCGCTAGTTACCCGAGACCCCCCCTCCGGGTGGGCGAATCCATGAGACCCGTCATTCAGGACCAACGCCGAAAAAACAAAGCTGCCCGCATCAATCGCGCTTCTTCGGTCGTCGCCGGCAAGCTGATTCCTCACGAAAAAACCGCCGACCTTCTTCGGGCGGTCATCGAACCGGGCGACATTGTCTGTCTGGAAGGTGACAACCAGAAGCAGGCGGATTTTCTCGCCGAGCAGCTCGCCTCGCTCGATCCCGCGGATCTCAAGGACATCCACTTGGTCATGTCGTGCATCACGCTGCCGTCGCATGTCGAGCTCTTCAAAAAAGGGATGATCCGCCAGGTGGACTTCTGCTACGCCGCGCCGCAGGGGACGCAGGTCGCGGAGTTGCTGGCCGCTGGGAAATTCCCGATTGGAGCGATCCATACCTACAACGAACTTTACGCCCGCTACTACGCCGACCTCACACCACAGGTCGCCCTGATCGCCGCCGCCATGGCCGATCGCGAGGGCAATCTTTTCCTCGCGGCCAATACCGAGGAAACGCCGGCGATTGTCGAGCCGACCTCGTTTTTCAACGGCATCGTCATCGCGCAGGTGAACGAAGTCGTGGACAAGCTTCCCCGGATCGACGTGCCGACGGACCAGGTCGACTTCGTGATCCCGGCTCCCTACCCCATGCATTTAACAGCGCTTTTCACACGCGACCCGGCG
Source organism: uncultured Chthoniobacterales bacterium (assembly GCA_964516295.1). GTDB lineage: Bacteria > Verrucomicrobiota > Verrucomicrobiia > Chthoniobacterales > Terrimicrobiaceae > CAZEYT01. The sequence goes on from CAZEYT010000081.1 coordinate 2,820, forward strand.
GCCATTACCGACGTCCAGGTTCTCATGGGCATGATCGCCCTTCGCGGGATCTATGAGGAATACGGTGTCGAGTCGCTCAATCACGGCGTCGGATTCAACACGGCCGCGATCGAGCTTCTCCTGCCGACCTATGGCGAGGAACTCGGTCTGAAGGGAAAGATTTGCAAATACTGGATGGTCAATCCCCTCCCCACCATGATCCCGGCCATCGAGTCCGGCTGGGTGGAGCGTGTGTTTTCGGTCGGTGGTGAAGTGGGAATGGAACGCTATACCGCCGCCCGCTCGGACATTTTCTTCACCGGCCGCGATGGATCGTTTCACTCGAACCGCCCGATGGGACAGCTCGCCGGGCATTACGCGCTCGACATGTTCATCGGGGCCAGTCTGCAGGTGGACATCCACGGCAATTCGTCCACGGTTTCCAAGCACCGCATCACCGGCTTCGGCGGGGCGCCGAACATGGGCTGCCAGCCCAATGGCCGCCGGCATCCGTCCAAGGCCTGGTTGAAAGCCGGCCACGAATCGAACCCCGGCCCCGGCTCGATTCCCGGGCGGAAACTCGTCGTGCAAATGGTCGAGACCTTCCAGACCGGCCGCGTTCCGACCTTCGTCGAAACCCTCGATGCGCAGGATCCTTCGATTCGCGCCGCCATGCAGGGTGTGGCTCCCGTGATGATCTATGGTGACGACGTCACCCACCTCGTCACGGAAGAAGGCATCGCCAATCTCTGCGCCTGCCGCACGCCGGAAGAGCGAACGGCCGCGATCCGCGGCGTGGCGGGTTACACGCCGGTCGGGCTCAAACGCTCGTCCGCCGACACCGCCGCCCTCCGCGCGCGGGGCATCATCAAGCTCCCGGAAGATCTCGGCGTCTCGCCGGCCCGCGCCAACCGCGGTCTCCTCGCCGCGCAGGAAATCAAAGATCTGGTCCGCTGGTCCGGCGGACTTTACGACGCTCCCTCCCAGTTTGTGGACTGGTAAGAACCCATGGAATCCTTCACGCACACCGCTTCCTCCAAGCCGCTCCCCTGGCCGGCGTCCAAAAAATGGGCGCTCGCGGGAGTCGTCGGCTCAGGCAATCTCGAAGTTCTCATCGAACCCAATCCCGCCTCGCCGGAAAAAGTCGACTTCTCGGTTTCGACCTCGATTCCAGGCTTCCGGGAATCGTGGACCGCGGCGCTCACCGACTTCTCCGCGCATTACCCGATCGGCGGCACGCGGTTTTCTCTCAACGATCAGGGCGCACCGCCGGTCGTCATCAAAATGCGCCTCCGTCAGGCCCTCGACCACCTCAAAAACTCATGAGCCGGGAACCCTACCACGAACTCAAGGCCCGCGAACGCATCGCGGCCGTGGTCGATTCCTTCGAGGAGATTCTTCCTCCGCCGGATCGTATCACCAGCCCCTACCTTCCGAAGCTGGGCATTCCGGTTTCGTTTGACGATGGGCTAGTTATCGGGCGCGCCACCATCGACGGGCAATCGATTTTCCTCGCCGCGCAGGTCGGTCAATTTGTGGGCGGCTCGGTCGGCGAAGTCCACTCTGCGAAACTGGTCGGGCTTCTGAAGGCCGCGGCCCGGGACCGCCTGCCGTGCGTGCTTTTGATTGAAAGCGGTGGCGTTCGGCTTCATGAGGGTTCGTCTGGTGAAATCGGCATCGCCGAAGCCATCCGCGCCGTTTTTGACTGCCGCGCGGCGGGAGCTCCGACGGTGGCGGTGATTGGCTCCGACATCGGGGCCTATGGCGGCATGGGCATTCTTTCGGCGTGTTGCGATGTTCGGGTGATGACCGAGCACGGACGCCTCGGAATTTCCGGGCCAATCGTGATTGAGAAATGGATGGGCAAACAGGCCTACGACTCATCCAACCGGGCGCTTGTCTGGAAAACCAGCGGAGGAAAAACCCGCTACCTGCTCGGTGATGCCGAGATCCTCTCCGACGACCAAGCCGGTGCCGTTCGCGGTGCCATTTTGGAAGCTATCAGCCGCCCGTCGCATCCGGACCTTGCGGCCATCGAAGCCCGTCAGGCGGCCTTGTCCGATCGTCTCTCGCGATTCGGCTTGGTGCCCGACGCGGAGAAAATCTGGAAGGCTCTCGGGGTTTCGGACCCGGCTGTGGCCACGTTGGACACGGCTTCGGAATTTGTCGCATCCCTCGCGGAGGTGAAATCATGAGCACTACGATCGACGCCTTCTTCGGACCTTCGGCATCCGCCCTCTCGGTCTCCAACCACCTCGTCACCGGCTACGCAAAAGTCGGGGACAAGGATGTCTGCGTGATCGGCACGACCGATGGCACCTACATCGACAACAAGGCGGCTCTGGACCTCGCTGCGCGGGTGATTGACTGTATTCGCAACCACCCCGGTGTTCCGATTGTGATGCTTGTGGACAGTGCGGGCCAGGAACCCAATCGCTCAGCCGAGATGCTGGGATTGGCGAGCTATTTCGGCCACCTGCTTTCCTGTCTCCAAGTCGCCCGCGAAAACGGTCATCGCCTCATCACGGTGGCCACCGGCAAGGCCATCGGCGGCGCGTTTATTTGCTATGGCATGTTTGCCGACGGCATCTATGCCCTCGACACCGCATCGGTCGGACTCATGCCCGTGGAAGCCATGTCGGCTGTAACAAAGATTCCGGCCGAAACCCTTCGCGAGTTGTCAAAGACGCTTCCGGCCTTGGAATTCGGGGCCGAGCCCTTCGCCCAGCTTGGCGGGGTCATTGAGGTTTGGTCGGCGACTTCCGAGCTGGGATCAAAACTCGCCGCGGCCATCGCTTCGGCGAACACCACAGACGACCGCGCCCGTCTCGGAAAAGAACGCGGCGGTCGCACGCTGGCCTTCGACGTGCAGGAGAAGGTTCTCGCCGCTTCCGCCCGGTGATTCGACGCCACTCGCTGGCCTGGCTCAAGAATCCCCCGCCGGGCCCGGACATGGCGATGGCGTGGCAGGGGTCGGGAAATCCTTTCATCGTTTGTCGGACGCGTCCGGGTGAGGAAGTCTCGTTGGGATTTTGCCTCCCGCCAACATCGCCGGACCTCCCTCCCCGCCGGATCGGGCTGGCGGTCTCCAAACAGGATTTGGCCGAGGTCATCCGACCGCCCGCTTTTCCTGAATTCAAAATCGATCTCCCCGAGTCGGTCTCCGCGGAGCTGGAAAAGCTCGCAGGAGTCTGCGCCGTTCGACTCATTGGGTCTCGCCTCTGGCAATTTCTCCTCGACGTCCCCTACACGCGTCCCGGTTCGGATTTGGATCTGGTTTTGGATTTTTCGGGCACCAGCAGAATCGAAGCCGTTTCGGAAATTCTGGGGCCTCTCGTCCTGGGCGCGCCCGTGCGCATCGATCCCGAGATTGCACTCGCCGACGGTCGCGATTTTGCCTGGCGGGAATGGATCTCGCCGACTCCCGAGATCCTCGTGAAATCGACGTCCGATCTCCAGCTCGTTTCGCGCTCCGAGCTGGCCGCGTTTCTCCCGTGAGCCCGTCCCTCGCCGACCTTGCGGTTGCCAGTCTGCTCGCGGAGCTCGAGCTTTTTCCAAAACCCGGATTGGTCAGCCCGGTGGACAGCGGGTCGCATCGGGACATGGATTTTCCCCTGCTCCGCAAATCCGCGTTGACGCTCCGCGGGGCTTTCCACCAACTCGCCGAAGCCGGAGCAGGCAATGCGCACTTTGCAGACCTCGCCGCCATCGGCCTTGAGGCGGAAACGCTCATGCTGGCAGCAACAGGCGGCGTTAACACCCACCGGGGCGCGATTTTCTCCCTCGGTCTCCTCACGGCGGCCGCCGCACGCAGCGGAGACCTTCGCAGCGAGATGCTCGCAACATGGGGCGACGCCCTGCAAAAGCATGCCGCTCGCATGACGGGTCTCGATTCGAACGGGGCCAGAGTTCGCCGCGCCACGGGCATTGCCGGGGCGCGCGCGGAAGCAGCCGCGGGATTTCCCTCGGTTTTCGATCTCGCACGACCGCATCTCCACCGGCGTCTTGCCAACGGCTGCCCGGCGAGGGACGCGGCCATCGACACCCTTTTCGTCCTCATTGCCGAAACCGACGACTCGAACATCCTCCACCGCGGCGGAATCGAAGGCGCCGCGTTCGCCAAGGAACAGGCTTGCGGATTTCTTGCCGTCGGCGGAATAACCCACCCGGCTTGGCGCGAACGGGCCATCGCCATCCACCGGGCCTTCATCGACAGAAACCTATCGCCGGGCGGCGCGGCCGATCTCCTCGCCGCAACGCTTTTCGTGGAATCCCTTTCCTGCGGCCACCCAAAGCTTCTCATGGACATCTCACCCGGTTTGCATGACTATTTTTCGAAATGAGGGGCCTCGTTCTCACACTCATCCTGTTATCGTGCCGCGCGGCGGAAGCCTGCGTCGGCTGCCGTCAGCCGGGCGTGAGCGCGCTGGAAGAACCCCAAACGCTGGCGGCCGGTGTGGCCTTTTCCTGGAGTGTGATCAGTCTGCTCGTCCTCGTTGTGGTGGTGCTTGGCTTTCTGACCGCCTACATCGCCAAGACATGCGCCCGAGTCGATCGCGAAAAGAATCCCTCATGACCGTCTCCGATCTCCCGGCACTCAATGCCGGCCTGAACGCTCTCGCCACCGTCCTCCTCTTCTCCGGATTCCTCGCCATCAAGAACGAGCGAAAGATCCTGCACCGGAATCTCATGGTGTCCGCGTTTTTGGTCTCATGCATTTTTCTGGTCACCTACGTGCTTCACAAAATCCTTGTCCAAGGCGTGCACACTCCGTTCGGCGGCGAGGGCTTCATCCGCACGTTTTATTACGTGTTGCTGATCTCTCATATCCTCCTGGCCATCGCGATCGTGCCGCTCGTCCTCATCACCTTCCGCCACGCCCTCCGTGCCCGATGGGAAAAACACCGCGCTTGGGCCCGCGTGACATTTCCGATTTGGATGTATGTTTCCGTGACCGGTGTCCTTGTCTATTTCATGCTCTACCAATGGTTCCCGAAGGTCTGACCCAACGCCCGAAAGGCGTCGCCCACCCCGCGGTGCTCGACGCGTTTGCATTTGATTCCCGCCGCGATACCCTCGTGCTCGCCATGTATGAGAACCGCCCGTGGACCGGCGATGAGGAGCAACTTTTCCAACTCCAGGAAAAACTCAACGCCTACGCGTCGTTCATCCTTGATGGGGAGATGACCGAGTCCTTCCCGCAGTTTTCCGACAAGCCGGTCGAAATCCAACTCCGCACGGTGAATGAACCCTCCGAACTCGCATTGCGCCTCCTCGCTCAGGCCCGCGAGCAACTCGCCCTTCAGGGAATTCATCTGGAAACGATCCTCATCGACGCGGTCGAACTCGATCCGGCACCGGCATCGTCCTGCGGATGCGGGAATGGCGGTTGTCGGAATTGATCCCCGGCGGCAACGCCGCTCCGGCTGAATGAATATCCTAGTCCTCATGGCCGACGAATTCCGTCGGGATGCCGCGGGGTTTTCGGGAAATCCAAGCGCCGCAACGCCGTGCCTCGATTCCCTGGCCTCGGGGGCACGGGTTTTCACTCGGGCCTATACGCCGTCACCTGTTTGCGTCCCGGCGCGTCAATGTCTGGCCACCGGGCAATATCCGTTCCGAAACGGCTGCGAGAACTTTCACAGCGATCTGCCGCCGGGTTCTCCGACCTTTGCAAGATGGTTTGCCGATCATGGCTACTACACCGTCGCCTGCGGGAAGCTCCATCACCGAGGCCCGGACGCCATGCAGGGCTGGCTTCACCGGATCGGTTCCGAAACCGCCGTCTGGTGGCCGGAAAAATTCCGACACCGCCCGCAAATCGGTCGCCGCTCCTGGCAGGGTGCCCCGGACGTTCTTTTGGCCGGTCCCGGTCTTTCGCCGCTGGCCCTCCACGACGACCTCACCGTCCAAGGCGCGTGCGATTTTCTCCGCATGCACTTTGGCGGTATGTATGCCGTTCCGGCCGATACCCCGCTGCTCCTGATGGTCAGTCTCCAGCAGCCGCATTTCCCACTGCTCTGTGACGGGGACCTTTTTGAGAAGCATTTGGATCGCGTCCGCCTTCCGGCCGATCCTTCACGGGCCGGCCACTCCCATCTCTGCCGAAGTTTCCTCGACGTCCCGGCGGAAAACATCCTCCGCGCCCGCGCTGCCTACGGAGCCATGGTCGAAACCGTGGATCAAAAGTTTGCCCGCGTCCTCGAAACCGTCGCCGCCTGCGGACAGAACATTGATGACTGGCTGGTTGTTTTCACCAGCGATCATGGCGACCTTTTGGGTGATCACGGGTGCTGGGAGAAACGCTCGTTCTACGAACAAAGTGCCGGCATTCCTCTGTTTGTTCGCGGACCGGGTTTCGAAGCTGGGACGGATGACCGCCTTTCGAACTTGGTCGATCTTTTTCCCACGCTCTGCCATTCCGCCGGGCTGCCGGTTCCTGAGGGACTCGACGGGCACGATCTCCACGAGCCCGGCCCGGTCACGTTCTCACAACTCGGCTCCTCGCATTTCATGGTTCGTGACGACGAATGGAAATTCCTCACCTTCGGCGGCGAGATGCCGGACGTTCTCTTTCACGTGGCCTCCGATCCAGCAGAAACCCACGACCTAGCTGCTGCGCGTCCCGATCAGTGCGCCCGCCTCCGGGCGCAACTCATGGAAGTCTTGGGCAAAGCCGCCCAGATCTGCTAAATCCTTTCGTATGAGCGAAGGCGAAAATCTCACCGGGTCCCTGCTCGTGGCGCATCCCACCCTGCGGGATTCGAATTTCCGCCGCACCATCCTCTTCCTCTCGCATCATTCGCCGGAAGACGGCGCCACCGGCTTCATTCTCAACCGCCCGCTCAAGGACGCCCTCGACGAAATCCCCGGCGTTCCCCACGTGCCCATCCACTTCGGCGGGCCGGTCGAGCCTTCCCGCATCCTCTTGGCCAGCCTCCAATGGCGGGAACATCCCACCGCCGTCGCCTTCCGCACGTTTACCGGACAGCCGGGAGAAGAATCCATCGACCCGGAATGGCAACCCGGACTTCGCGCCTTTGCCGGCTATGCAGGCTGGGCCGGAGGACAGCTCGAAAATGAAATCGCCGAAGATTCCTGGCTCGTCCTCCCGCCCAGTCGCGACCTCGTCATGATGATCTCACCTAAATCGGCATGGATGGACGTGATGAACGCGGCGGGCCCGCGATTTCAACTCCTCGCCCGCGCACCCGACGAGCCTTGGTTGAACTGACTCAGGCCGCCACGCGCACCTTCAACACGACCTTCAGAATCGCATCCGGCCCGCTCACATGGCATCCCGGTTTGTGGCCGTCGTGGGGAAAAAACACCCCAAACTGCCCCGGCCCCATCACCAAAGACGACGTCACCACGTCCGCCGCCTCCTCATATTTTTCCACGTCCTTCTCCGCATTGTAAGCCACCTTGCTCACCAACGCCTCCGCCGGGGCAAAGAAGATGCGCTCGGTTCCGGAGACGATGTATTGAATGTCCGCAAAGACCCGGTGCGCTTCCCACGCCTTCTCCGACTCGGGAGCCGTCTCATAGCGCTGTACGATGGCCACCAGATCCCCGCCGATCACCTCATACCGTCCATCCGGCGTCTCGGGGTCAAATGCCTCCAAATAATCAAACGCCGCCGGAAAAAGCGGGTGGATGTTGTGCCAGGCCGCCGCATGGGGGAGCGAGTCAAGAATCATGCCTTCTGCTTAGCGATCCGCACAACCCGTGAAAAGGCGGAACCTCACCAGCCCCGCGTTTTCCGATTGAGTGGAGCGGCCCACTCGCGCATGATCCTCTGCATGAAGATCCCCGTCCTTTCCCTCGCGTGCGCGGCCCTTACCCTGTTCTCCGTTTCCGCTCAGACCGATTCCACAACTGCGGCCCTTCCGCCGCTCCCGCCCGATGGCTTCGTGACCCTTCAGCAGATTGTCGGCGAGTTTTCCTCGAACCCCACCGCCGCCCTCGAGAAATACAACGGCATGCGAATCCTCGTTTACGGACGCGTCGGCCAAGTCACCCAATCCGACGACGCCGATGGCGATCCGCTCACGGTTTTTCTCCAACTCCCGAATCAAACCACGCCGGACGTGAAAGCCGTCTTTGGCGACGATGATGTCCCGACGACGGACCTCAATGTCGCGCCAAATGAGTCCAAGGCCGTCGTCTTTCACCGCAACCGCGACGGCGACCTAACGAGCGAACGCTCGTTCATCGTTGTCGGTGAAAACATCGGTGTCCGCGGAACCTTCGACAATTTCGTCGCCGGGGACATCGTCCTCAAAAACAGCTTCAAAGTCCGCCCGGCCGATCTCCAGAAGACGTTGTCGGAAAACGGCGTCGAATAAGGTTTGAGCGTCTTCGATTACCCGAAACGCTACGACGTCATCGTCATCGGCGCTGGTCATGCCGGCGTCGAGGCCGCGCTGGCTTCCGCCCGCCTCGGCTGTGAAACCCTCCTCCTGACGCAGAACGCCGACACCGTCGGCCAGATGTCGTGCAATCCCGCCATCGGCGGACTTGCCAAGGGACACATCGTCCGCGAAATCGACGCCCTCGGCGGCGAGATGGGCCTCAATACGGACGCGACCGGCATCCAGTTCCGCATGCTGAATGCCACCAAGGGCCCGAGCGTCCGCGCCCCGCGCGCCCAGTGCGACAAAAAAGCCTACCAGTTCCGCCTGAAAGCCAGCCTCGAACGCACCCCGCACCTCGATCTCAAACAGGGCAACGTCAATGAACTCCTCGTTGAGGCTGACGGCACCGCGGGCATCGAAACGAACCTCGGCGTCCGATTTTACTCGCGCGCCGTCGTCGTCACTACCGGCACCTTCCTCCGCGGACTCCTCCACGTCGGCCTCAAAAACCAAACCGGCGGCCGCATGGGCGATACCGTCTCATCGTTCAGTGACTGTCTCCGCGCCCTTGGCTTCGAGGTCGGGCGCTTTAAAACCGGCACGCCCTGCCGCCTCCTCGCGAAGAGCATCGACTTCTCCCAATGCGAACCCCAGCACGGAGACGATCCCCCGCCCGTATTCAGTTACCTCGCCGACACCCTCCGCCGCGGCGAGGACGATCTTTTCACGCTCAACGAGTTTCGCGACGGCACCTTCCACGCCCGGCAGATCCCGTGCTGGATCACCCACACGAACGAAAAGACACATGAGATCATCCGCGCGAACCTCGACAAATCCCCGCTCTACGCCGGCGTCATTGAGGGCGTCGGCCCGCGCTACTGCCCGAGCATCGAGGACAAGGTCGTCAAATTCGCCGAAAAGCCCCAGCACCAACTCTTCCTCGAACCCGAAGGCCGCCACACGGACGAAATTTATGTCAACGGCGTCTCGACCAGCCTCCCGTTCGAAGTCCAATACGCCTTCATCCGCAGCGTCCGCGGACTCGAAAACGCCGAGATCCTCCGCCCGGGCTATGCCGTGGAATACGATTACTGCCCGCCGACCCAACTCCACACCACCCTCGAAACCAAGCGTCTCCCGGGACTCTATTTCGCGGGACAAATCAATGGCACATCGGGTTACGAAGAAGCCGCCGCCCAAGGCCTCGTGGCCGGAGCCAATGC
>CAZEYT010000082.1:0-12267 GCA_964516295.1 uncultured Chthoniobacterales bacterium
TCCCGTCGGACCAGACTGCGGAATTCCATCGCGGGCCCTGCCTGCACGACCTTGGCTCGCAACGCCTCGATCATTTCAGCAGGGGGATTTCCGGACAAAAATGTGCCCGGCCAGCGTTCGGCGCAGCCGCTCACAAGGTAAGCGAGGCGGCCGCGCGATGCCGCCTGGGAATCGCTATCAGCTGCCCCTGCGAGCCCTGCAAACCAGCGGTCGGTGCGTTCCGTTGCGATGGCCATTGCGACCGCGACCGGTGGCTGCGTCGCGTCCGAAGCGTGCTGTGCACGGGCCGCATCGATGATGGAAAGAACGTGGCGGAGAAGATCCTCGCGTGGTGCAACGCGGTGGGCGGCGAGATACGCTTCAACGCGCTGTGTGGCTTCGTCCCAGGAGGCGTTCAGTTGTTCCATGTCATGGTCCATGTTTCCGTGAGCGGCTTGCCATTGAGCGTCAAAGCACAGCGCATCTCGACCGGCTTCTTGAGCTGGCTCACGCTGGCGATGAAGGAAACGCGCCACGTGTTGTTGAACTCATTCCGCTGCACCTGCACCTGGGAAATCGCTCCCGTCTCGCCCATCCAGATATCCGCGCCCAGAGGAGCATCCGCCGGCAGTTTGGCAAGCTCTCCGCCGGCAAATTCGAGCACGATCAGCCGGTAGTAGGGGGCATCCTGATAGTCGACCCGCGTCTCGACGCAACGGCCGAGGGGCGGAAGACCGGTCTTCCCGCCGAACCAGGTGAGCCAGTAGCTGAGATCTGTCCGCGCGCCTTTCTTCAAGCCGCCTTCCGGCTGCCAATAGGCGACGACGTTATCCATGAACTCGTTCTCGGTCGCGAGCTGGATAAGGTGCACCGCGCCCTTGCCCCAGTGTCCGTCCGGCTGAACCCACGCGCTGGGCCGCTGGTGGTAGCGGGCCTCGAGATCCTGGTAATGGGAGAACTCCCGGTCGCGCTGGAAGAGGCCGAATCCTTTCGGGTTCGTGTCTTCAAAGACGGCCACCTGCAACTGCTTCGACCAGGAAAGCGGGCGCCAGACCCACTCGCCGTTGGATCTCTCAATTTGCAGACCGTCGGAGTCGTGAACCTCCGGACGGAAGTCGCCGAAGGTGTTGCGGGTGTTCTCACCGAACCAGAACATGCTCGTGAGCGGAGCAATGCCGATGCCGGGAATGTCACGACGGGGAAACAGAACGGCCCGCACACGCATGACAGTCTCGCTTCCGGGTGTGACACGGAACTCATAGGCGCCGGCGATTGACGGCCCATCGAGCAGGGCGTAAAGGGTCATCTCCCTGGCTCCGGGGGCCGGCTCGACCAGCCAGAACGTGGTGAAGTCCGGAAAGTCCTCTTTCTTAAGAGTGTCGACGGCAATGCCCCGGGCGGAGAGACCCCAGACCAGATCCTTCGCCACCGCGCGGAAGTAGCTGGCACCAAGAAAAACAAAGACCTCGTCGAGGTAGTCGGGCCGGTTGAGTGGGTAGTGAACGCGGAATCCCGAAAAGCCGCCCTTGGCTGTCTCGGCGGAGTCGATCTGGTTTTTTCCGAAGTCGAAAAGCGAGGGCGAGAAACGGAGCGGTCCCGCTCCTTCGCGGTTGACCTTGTAGATTGTGACCGGCGTCGAGTGAAGGTGGCCCGTGAAGAAAAACTTCGCCTGGAATGGTAGCGCCCTGTCGCGCCAGAGCGTGAATTCGTCCTTCCAGCGGATGTCGCGATACTGGTCGTAGTTCAGCTGGCGGAGCACTTGGGAATCCACCGGCTTCGGCGCGGTGTAAGGCTCTGCGGCCAGGCGTTCCGCCTGCTCAATGACATTGTCGAAAGTTACCGTTCGCTGCCGGAGCTGGGTAATGACGAGGGCCAGAAGGAGGCCGGTCATCACGGCAAAGACAAGGTGGGTCTTCATTTTGCAGGAACGACCGCGAGGAAATTCCGGACATGGCCGAACTCAGGGCGGGTGACAGGTGACGGGGAGGCATTGGCCCAGAGTCCGCTCGATGAGCCGCCATCGAGATTCAGCGCCTTCGCTGTCGTCCAATCCGCCGGCCAGCCTGTGGCCGTGAGGATTTCCGCTGCATCGGCGAGCGTCACCGAGGTCAGGTAAATCAGCGCCCAGCGGCCAGCGCCATCGGTGGCGACGACGGTGCGGCGGGCTCGCCGCTCGTCGTTCAGGCCGTCAACCGCCGCGCTCCGATCGACCAGCATCGGACCGCACTGAAGGGCTTCGGTAACGGACGGAGAGGGTTGAAACTGCGACGAGCGCACGATGCCGATGCGGCCTTTGCGCACCTCGACGATTCCGCTGAGAAGCTTGGCCTTTTCAAACCGGTGAATTTCCTTTCCTCCCGAGATCACGAGCCCGACCGGCCGGAAGTCGTCGTGAAAATATCCGCCGTTCACACCCGCTGCAAATCCGCCTTCGGCCATCACTCCCGCCAGCTTCGAAACGCCTGGCGACGGACTGTCAATGACGCGCAGGCTGTATTGGCGGCTGTTGAAAATGACCGCCGTCAGTGTCGCGGACTGGTCGCCGCTTGTGACCGGAATCTCCCATACCGTCAGACTTTTCGAGGGCTCGGCAAGCCGGATGCTTTCTCCCGTAACCCATCCGCCGAGCGCGTTGGACAACGCGAGGACGAGGGGAATCGCGGCCGGAAAAAATGTTTTCATGCCGCACATTGTGAGGTCCGGCGGCGGGATTCAAGCGCCGAGAAGGAAGGTTGCATGTCGGCGTGCTAGTCGATAAGGGAGTTGAAACATGTCCCTCACTCTTGGTCTCGACGTTGGTTCCTCATCCGTCATTGCCGGCATTCTCAAAGGCAAGACCGTTCTTCAGGAATCCCCCCGCCAGTTCTACACTTCACGGCATCTCGGCAACCGGGTTGAAGTCCGTCCCGAGGACCTCCTCGGAGCGGTCGCCAAGACGCTTTCCGGGCTCGGCAAAAGCGCGCACAAAGTCGATGCCATCGCTCTCGCCGTGATGTCGCCCGCCTGGGTGGCGATGGATTCCAAGGGGGCCGCCCTCACGCCCATCGTGACGCATCAGGACCGCCGGAGCGTGGACATCGCCCAAGGGATCGAAAAGCGGGTCGGCAAGGCCCGCCATCTAAAAATCACCGGATGTCGGCCGTTTCCGGGAGGGATCAGCTCGACGACCTGGGCCTGGTATCTCCAGAACGAGCCGAAGCGGCTGCAGCGTGCGGATCTGATCGGGCACCTGAACACATTTCTTCACCGCCATATCACGGGGGCGCGTGTCATCGATCCTTCCAACGCCTCGTTCACCGGGCTCTACGAGACCACCAAACTCGGCGGTTGGAGCCGGGAACTCTGTGAAAACATCGGCGCCAACCCGGCGCTGCTGCCGGAGATCAAGGATGCGGACGTGGTTGCCGGTCGCGTCACCGCTGCGGCGGCGAAGCTTTTCGGCCTGCGCGAGGGCACGCCGGTCATGACCGGCATGGTCGATGGCAGTGCCGGCATGCTTTTTACCGGTGCCGAAATCGGACAGCTCTTCAACGTGAGCGGATCGACGGACGTGCTTGCGCTTTGTACGGACCGGCCGCGTCCGCACGACCGCCTGCTGACCAGGGCGCTCGGCGTGGATGGCAAATGGCTCGCCGTCGGCACGCTCGCTGCCGTCGGGTCCGCCCTTTACTGGGCACGGGAGCAATTTTTCCCGGAGCTTTCCAAAGAGCAGTTTGTCGCCGAAATGTTCCGCCTTTCCAAACTCGGTCCGAAAGCCTCGCAGGGTGTGACCTTTGAACCCTACATGGCCGGAGAGCGGACCAGCATCGAACAGAAGAAGGCCGGTTTCTCAGGTCTCACTCTTGCCACCAAGCGCGAGCACATGCTCTCGGCGATTATTGAGTCTCTCATCGCGGCGAGCGCGGAACGCCTTCCTCTCCTTGCGGCGACGGGCACGCCCTTCCTGCCGACCGTTGCCGTCTCCGGCGGTTCCGATCATCTCGACAAGCTCATGCGACGCGACTGGGCCGGGCAATGGAGATTCCGCTCCGCCCAAGAGGCCACCATGCGCGGGCTGGGAACGCTGGTCGCACGGGAGAGCTGAAGGCGCTCCGAGCACAAAAAAACCGCGCTTCGTGAGAGGCGCGGTTTTTTTTGACTGGCGGCTGCCGCAGTTGGAGAAATCGTTAGTTCGGACTGCGGGGGTAGTCGCGCACGTAGTTGTATTGCGTGCTGAAGCCCAGCTCCGGCGGAAATTCCTGATAGCCCGAGTTGATCCAGGGAATATCACTGCGATAGGGCGGGTAGTAGGTGCCCTTGACCGTCGGGAAGGGGAAGAGAACCACGTCGTAGATGCCGTAGCCGAGGCGGGCAAACATGCGGCCGACGCCACGAACGAGGCCATAGCTCCAAGCGGCCGAGTTCCCTTCGGCGAAATTCACCGCTGCGATCTGATCGGGGAGCTCGGTGACGCCAAAGGCGATGTTGGAGATTCCGCGGCCGAGCTTGCGGGTCGGGCCCTGGTCGGAAGCCGGGGGGGCCTGGATATCCGCATGCGCGGCGGTCGCGAAGGAGCAAACGAGGAGGAGGGCAACAGCGGCAGCTTTCATCAATTCAAAAACCATCAGATGTGGCGCTCTGTTGCAAGGATAAAGAACGCCCATTCCTCGCCAGGATCCCGTCCGCTGGAGCGACGACCTTCCCCTTGCGCTGAACGGCAGGGCTCGAATGGGGCGCTTACCATGCACGTCCGGGATTTCCTTTTATCCCGTGCGGGTTCGTCGGGTTTTGATGGAAACAAAATGCAACAAAAAGAAAAATAAGTGCACGAATAGGCAAAAAGTTCTTGCATTCTTTTTTTGGAGTGAATAATTTTTTCAGCAGTTAGCCGACCCTCCACCCGCAACCTGTGATGAATTCTTGTTCCCCTGTTTTCACCCTCCGTTCCCAATCCCCCCTGATCATGAAAGCCCCACTCCGTTTCTTTTCTCTTGCTGCAGCTGTTTCTGCGCTTTCTGCTCTGGCTCTGCCGGCGCAGGCGCAAACGACGTTTATCAAGGCAGATAACACGACCAGCCTGAATCTAGCCGGCAGCTACACATCCAACAGCACCGTGCCGACCTCGCTGGACACGATTCAAGTGGACACAACCCTCACGCAGAGCCGGACCTCGGCGCTCGGTGGGAACCTTTCGATCAACGCGCTGACTTATAATGCGAGCCAGCAGTTCCAGATCAGCAATACGGCCAACGCGACACTTACCATTGGCGCGGGCGGCATAACGAAATCCACTTCGACCAACCTCATCTTTGCCAACTCGGTGACACTTGGGGCGAGTCAGACCTGGGCGATTAACTCCGGATCCATGCAGGTGAACGGTGCCTTCAGTGACGGTGGTAACACTCTGGCGATCAATGGAGTGGGCACATTGGATCTCCGTGGAAGCAATACCTTCGGAAGCAATGTCGTCATCGATACCTCGGTGAGCGTGAATCTCATCGGCAGCACGGTGACGTTTGGTGGACTCAACACGTTCAATGCGCTCTCGATTCCGGCGGGGCGCGTCCGGGTTGGCACGATTGGAAATTTCGGTCAGGCAAGCAATGCCGGTGATGGTGGAACAAACACCGCGATCATCCTCGGCAACACTTCGAACGGCATTTTTGAATACACGGGCTCGACCGCATCAACCAACCGCACATTCTCTCGGGATGCGCGCTCCGCGGCGTCAGGCATCGAGGTGACGACGGCAGGGCAAACACTGACCGTTACGGGGAACATGGGATCGGGAACGCAGCAGAACACGGGAACCAACGGCTGGGTCTTCAGTGGCGCGGGCAACCTCACCCTCACCGGAGTGATCAGCAACACCAGCAACTTAACAAGCACGGGAACATCCGTTACCAAAGACGGTCTGGGCACGCTGACGATGGGCGGCGCTTCCGCCAGCACCTACACGGGGGCAACGAATGTCAACCTCGGCACGCTGATCGCCAACACCGACAAGGCCCTCGGTAACACGTCGGCCGTCAATGTGGCGGGGGGAACGCTTGATATCCGGGGTGCAACTGCCGGCACGGTGACTATCGGAGCGGCTGCCAATCTTTCGTTCACGTCCGGTGTGATCAAGTTCCAGCTCGGTACGGCATTCGACCAACTGGTAAGCTCGGGTGCCGGTGCCTTCACGATCTCCGGTGGCACGTTCCAGCTCGACGTGACCGGTGCAGGATTCTCCTACGGCAATACATATGCCATCCTCTCCGGCTTTGGGGGATCCAACAGCGTGAGTGGCCTTTCCTTCACGGGCTTCGACACGGCAGGATATACCGCCGCCCTCGGGACCAATGGCGTGCTCAGCTTCACCGCGATCCCCGAGCCTTCGACCTGGGCTCTGCTGCTCGCCGGAGCCACGACGGTGGTTGTTGCCTTCCGTCGCCGTCGGCAGGCCTAGAAAACATTTCCTTCATGGCGGGAAGTCTCTCCCGCCGAAACAATCAGGGGTCCAGAAAGTCGTGCCGGGTAACTGGCACGGCTTTCTGCTTTCTTGCTCTGGGGACGTGCTTGGAACCGAAGTGCAGGCGAAGGCCCGCTGGTGGCAAGCCTTCTACCCCTCCGCCCGCGTCGTGGTGCCGCGGCGCAGGGCGCATGGCAGCAGAATGATCCGCCGCGAGCTGTCGGTTCCCTCGATCCGGTGAACCAGGCGGCGGAGTGCCGCGGAGCCGAGTTCCGCCGAAGGAGCTTCCGTCGAGGTAAGCAGTGCCGATTGCGAATTGGCCGGAGATTGGGAGCAGTGAAAACCGGTGATGCCGACCTTCTTCGGAATCTCGAACTGCTGCGCCAGGAGGTAGTCGTGAAGCGAGCGCGCGGTCACCTCGCTGGCGCAGATCCATGCATCGACGCCGGAGCGCGTGAGCTCTGCAGCGCGGGGCATGGCGTTGCCGGCATGAAAGACCCCCTCGGCCAGAGCGTCCTCGAGGGTGATCTCGATGACGTCCGTGCTCCGGAATTCTTGCCCGTGCTGGATCAGTGCATCGACATAGCCGGCGAATCGTGAGCGCGACCACGTCATCCCGGCGCAGAGGCCAAAAAAGCCGATCCGCTTGTATCCGGCCTTTACGAGATGGGCGACAAGAAGGTCCATGCCGCCCCGGTCGTCGAGGGAAATCACGTCGACATCGGTTCCGGGATAATCGTGCACGATGGAGACCACGGGAAATTGCTCGCGAAGCGCCCTTGCGATCTCCTGCGGCCACCGGTGGATGAGCACGATTCCGTCAACCTGGCCTGACGTCAGAGCCCGGGGCTGAAACTCCGGCTTCAACACATTGGCGCATTCCTCCGGACGATAATGATGGGAGATCAGGGACATATTCAGCGCGATGGCGGCGCTGCTCATTCCGGCAAGATACTCATGGTCCGTATCGAAGCCGATGCCTTGCGACAGCGTGAGAATGTTGCTGAAGTGCTTTTGGTTGAGGATCTCTCCCCCGCGATAGCCGAGCCGTTGCGCCGCTTCGAAGACTTGCTGGCGGGTTTCAGGATGAATTCCCGGAAGTTCCCGCAAGGCTCTCGATACAGTGCTGGCGGATATTCCCAATTGTTGCGCGATCTCGCGAAGGTTGGTGCGGCGTTTGGTCGTCACGGTTTTGGGGGGCATTTTTATGAGAGTTCCTTCATTTCCTGCCGCCCTGTTTGCATCAACTGCGATGCCAGGTCAATTCAAAAGCAAAAAAACGCAACAAACACCATTTTGGGGCAGGTGAGAAATACTGATCTTGCGGCTCATCTACAAAGCGCAAAAAGAAGCAACAAAAAGTAATCTTTTTGCATTTTTGTACTTGCATTGCAGAGCGGGAGGGGCGATTGATGAATCAACAATCCCCCCGAGAAATGAAAACATTCCGAATTCTGCGACTTTCCGCCTTGGTCCTGCTTTCAACGACGCTTGCCGGACAGGCGGGTGACGAGACGGCCGTGTGGCTGGCGAAAGATGCCGAGGCGGCGCAGGGCGGAATCTTTCTCCCGGACAACACGGGGAAGTTCGAGTTTGCTCTCGCAGATGCGGCAGGGGTCTCGATCGGTGAGGGGCCCGGGGAGGGGGAGGACACCAAGTCGCTCGTCTTTTCCGGAACGCAGGCGGCGCCATTGAAGACCAAGACGCCTTTTCCGGCAGTTGTCACAAAGCTGGTGCTCTCGGTCCGCGTGAAATCCGCCGAGGAGACCGGCATCGAAGACGGGACGATCCTCCGCTACGGGACGCAATGGGAGATCCGCTACGATACGAAGAAAGGTGGCTACTCGTTTGTCATCTGGCACGACAAGAATATCTACACCACCGTGTTTGTGCCGGTGAGTCGCGGGGCTTGGGCCGAGTTGAAGATCGAAGCCACCGAGGAGGCTGTTACGCTTTCTGCGGATGGCAAAGAAGTCCACGCCTTGCCGAAAGGGGCTTTCCATGCGGAAACCAACCCGTCCGCTCTCATTCTCGGAGCCGCGGCAAGCAAGCAGAGCTCGCGTCCCTTCTACGGGTCGGTAGCGGATCTCCGGATTACGGTTCAATAGCCATGATCTTTTCACTGCCGGGGACGGATATGGCTCGCCACCACCGGATTCAGCGTGCGGTTTCGGATCCCTCACACCGGCCTCCAAGTGCCTTCAGGGGAGGCTCTCGCTGTGCCGCGGATGTCCGGGAGTCCCCGCAGGAGGCACAAACGGGTGGTGACTATTCAGAAAGATAAAAACGGAAAAATCAGACCATGCGAATCCCTCCCTCAACTCTCCCGTCTCGCCGGCCTGCCGCGACCGGCATCCTGCATGGTGCACTGCTCGCGCTGCTTTTTTGTGCCGCTATGCGGGTCGCGATCTCTGCCTCGCCCGCTACCCCGCCTGCGGCAGAGGTTTTTGTCTCGCCTTCGGGTGACGATGCCCGCGACGGCCGCACCCGCGAGACCGCATTTGCCACCATCGAAAGGGCTCGGGACGAGGTCCGGAAGGTTTTCGCCGCCGGTGGGCTGCCGGAGGGACCCGTCCATGTGAATCTCCTGCCGGGCACTTTCCTCCTCGGGCGGTCCGTTGCCTTTACCTCGGCGGATTCCGGCACGCCGGAGCATCCGGTCATCTATCGGGCTGACGAAGCCGGAACCGTCCGGCTCATCGGGGCGAGGGCGTTCAAGCGGTCCGATTTCCAGCCGGTAAAAGATCCTGCCTTGCTCGATCGGATGGATCCTGCTGCGCGTGGCAAGATCGTCGCCCTCGCGGTCGGACCTGCGGGGATCCGCCATGCCGAGACGTTTCCCGACCGCTTTGATGACAGTGGAGGGCTTTTCGAGCTTTTCGTGGATGGTCAGCGCCTTCCGCTTTCACGTTGGCCGAATGATGGCGCCTACACGTTGATGGGCCGGACGCTTGTTGTTGGTGACAAGTCGACGCCCGGCGTTTTCGAATACCGGGATGACCGCCCCGCGCGCTGGCTGAAAAATCCTGCCGTGTGGCTGAAGGGGCAATGGCGTGTCGGATGGGAGGACCCCGCCATCCGGGTCGCGAAGATCGATCCCGCCGCGAAGACGATCGCCTTCGCGGCCGGCATCCCGAACGGCATCGGCTGCAAATACAACCGTCCCGATGGAAGCGGAAAGGAACCGTGGTGTGCGATCAACTTGCTGGAGGAGATCGATCGTCCCGGCGAATGGGCCATGGATTTCTCCTCGGGCACCCTCTTTCTCTGGCCGCCGTCGGATTCTCCGGATTCCGAGATTCTCGCTTCTCAGCTCGCCGAGCCGCTCATCACGGTGGAGGGTGCTTCCCATCTGCGTTTTGTCGGGCTCACGCTCGAGTCGTCGCTCGGAGATGGCATCGTGCTGAGCAATGTCGATTCCTGTCTGGTCGCGGGCTGCACGGTGAGAAATCTTGGCCGCCGCGGCGTGGTCCTTCATGGAACGAAATCCGGCGTGCAGAGCTGCGATATTTCCCATCTCGGTGAAGGCTGCATCTATGTGAGCGGAGGAGACCGCAAGCAGCTCATTAAGTCCGAGAACTTCGTTCTCAACAATCATCTCCACCACTACGGCGTACTGAAAAAACAGTACTCCGCGGGTATCCATGTCGGAACGCTCGGCAATCCCGCCTTCGCCGGCAGCACGCCGGATGCGGTCGGCATCCGCGCCGCCCACAACGTGATCCACCACGCGCCGCGCGATGCGTTTCTCTACTCGGGCAACGACAATGTCTACGAGTTCAACGAGGTCTATTATTGCGGGTACGACTCGAAGGACACGGGCGCTTTCTACTCGTGGCTCGATTGGACGATGCGCGGCAACATCATCCGCTACAACTATCTCCACAGCACGGTGGGGGGAGTGAATCCGGACGATGGTGCGTCAGGGAATTTTGTCTTCGGCAACGTCTTCAAAGGCCCGAATGTCGGCGTTTGGATCGCCTCGGGGCCGGACAATACGATTCAAAACAACATCTTCATCAAAGACGAAGGTTCGGTCTTCGGCATGGACGACCGGGGAACATCCCGCAAATACGCGACCAACCCGCGCCTCATCAACCGCGTTCTGGAGATCCAGCCCGACAAGGAGCCTTGGGCCAGCGCGCATCCGGAGCTGATCGGCATGCTCGACAACCAGCCCGACCTGCCGTGGCGCACAAAGTTTATCGAAAACCTCATCGTCGCCAGGGATCCCAAGCCCTCGCTGATCAAGATGAAGCCCGCGCTCGCGGCCAACCCCGAGATTCTCCTCGAGAAAGACAACCTCACGGTTGCGGGCGATCCGGGATTTGTCGATGCCGCCACGGGCAACTATGCCCTCAAGCCCGATTCCGAGGTTTTTCAGAAGATTCCCGGGTTCGAGCCCATTCCCTTCGAAAAGATCGGCCTTGTGATCGACGAATACCGCAAGGCTCTCCCGCCGCCGGAAGCCTTTCAACGCGGACCGGAACACAGCCCCTATCCGGAGGATCTGGATAAGAACTTTGGCACGTAATTAAAGAATACCCCTTGTCTCCCCAAACTATGAAAACGCCACGCACACCGGCCTTCACGCTCATCGAGCTTCTGATCGTGATAGCGATCATCGCCATCCTGGCTGCCCTTCTCGTACCCGCCGTCAAAGGAGGGCTCAAGTCGGCGGCCATGACGTCCGACATGAATAACCTCCGCCAGGTTGGTGAGGGGATCGCCGCTTTTGCTGCCGATAACGACGGAAGACTCCCCCATCCGACCATCCCGATCGATGGCAATACGAACGCGAGTTTTATGGAGTCGGTGGACCGGATGCTTCCGCCGGACAAGCGGTTTTTCCGAGGGTCCGTCTATAACTGGAATCGCCGGCCTGTCTGGTTCTCAAAAACTTTTGCCAAGAAGCCGGATGGGCAAAGCATTCCGTCCGGCGCCTATTACTGGGGGCAGGCCTGGGGCATGAACGTTTATCTTTGGTACAATGCATCGCCGTTGAACGGAACCAACGCGTTTGATGGAAACATCCGCAGGGCTCCCAACCTCTCCAAGCTGGTTATCGTCGGAGAGCAGAATGGAGGCGGACATGAGTTCAATCCCAGAGTCGCGCCGGAGACCAATAACAACGTGAGGACGTATTACCGCGTCTCGCGCGACGGTAAGGCCTTCTATCTTTTCGGCGACTATCACATCGAGCTCATTGAGGGCGACCAATCGGTCATCGCCCATCCGGAGTACCGGACCTACAACCCGACCAACCGTCTCTACTACGCCTGGTAGGTAGAGAATGCGTCCGATCGTGGGCTGAGGCGACCTTGCCTTTGTGCGAGCTTTCGTAGGGAACGGACTTTCCGTGACTCCCGGGGTCGGCTAACGCTGTCGCCGTGAAAGATGGCGACGCCCAATCACAAACCGGTGTTCCCCCGGGACAACCCGGTTTCCGGGAGGCCATTTTTTTCTGGCTCAAGCTGGGCTTGATCAGCTTCGGCGGCCCCGCGGCGCAGATTGCCATGATGCATGCCGAGCTGGTCGAGCGGCGGCGCTGGATCAGCGAGGCACGGTTTCTCCACGCTTTGAATTACTGCATGCTCCTGCCGGGACCGGAGGCCCAGCAGCTTTCCATCTACGTCGGCTGGCTGCTTCACCGGACCTGGGGCGGAATCGTCGCAGGGACGCTTTTTGTCCTTCCCTCGGCTCTGATTCTTTGGGTCCTCAGCTATGTGTATGTGGCTCACGGGAACCTGCCGTTGGTGGTGGCCGTTTTCGATGGCTTGAAGCCGGCGATACTTGCGATCGTGGTGGCCGCGGTGATCCGCATCGGACGAAAGGCGCTCAAGAATGACGTGATG
>CAZEYT010000083.1:0-12038 GCA_964516295.1 uncultured Chthoniobacterales bacterium
TACGATGCGGAGGTGATGAAGCGGGTGCTGGAGGATTTGTGCCTCGGGGCGGGCGTTCGTTTGCGCCTGCACACGCGGGTGGCGGCGGCTTTGGTGGGCGAAGCCGGGCACTTGCAAGCGGCGATCACGGAGAGCAAAACCGGACGCGAGGCGTGGCTGGCTTCCGTTTTTGTCGATGCCACGGGCGACGGCGACCTCGGCGCGTTTGCGGGATGCGGTTTCGACTTTGGGCGGGAGGGCGATGGCAGAGGCCAGCCGATGACGCTCATGGCGCTGCTCGGCGGGCTCCGGCAGGATGAGGTGGCGGGGTTCTGCCTCGACGCGAAAGATGGCAACAAGCATCTCTACGAGGCCATTCTTGCCGGGGGGCACCAGAGTTCCTACGGTTCGCCACACCTGTTTTTTATCCGCGAAGGTCTGCACGCACTCATGGTCAACCACATTTACGACGTGCGCGGCGATTGCGCCGACGACCTGACACAGGCGTCCATCGCGGCGCGGCGCGAGGTGGCGGACGCGGTCGCGGCGCTCCGCCGGGCGGGCGGGCCGTGGCGGGAAGTCGCTTTGTTGGCCACAGCACCTCGCATCGGGGTGCGGGAAGGGCGGCGGATTCATGGACAATACACCGTGACGCGCGACGACCTCATCGAAGGCCGTTCGCACGACGACGCCGTTTGCCGGGTCACCTTCCCGGTCGATGTCCATTCGCCGGACAAAGCGACGGCGACGCAAGAAGGCGAAGGCTTCGGCAACCAAGGCATCCGCTCGAAGCCCTACGACATTCCGGCGCGGGCGTTGATCGCCCGGGATGTCAGCGGACTCCTCATGGCCGGACGCTGCATCAGCGGGGACTTCATCGCACACTCGAGCTATCGTGTGACCGGAAATGCCGTCGCCATGGGTGAAGCGGCGGGCCGGATGGCATCCGAGGCTTCCCGCCACTCGAACCACTCGGGATCCGAAGAATGAATACAAAACCTGAAACGATTCGCACGCAAACCCTCGACACCGACTTTTGCATCGTCGGCGGCGGGCTTTCCGGCGTGATGGCTGCGATTGCCGCGGCGCGGAACGGCGCGTCGGTCGTCCTCGTGCAAGACCGCGCGGTGCTTGGTGGAAATTCCTCGAGCGAGATCAAGATGCACATTGTCGGCGCGGACTCGCATGGCAAAAAACCGGGCGCCCGCGAGTCGGGCCTGCTCGAGGAATTTCGCCTCGACGACGCGTTTCAAAATCCCCAGCGGGCGTTTCCTTTGTGGGATTTGCTGCTTTACGAAAAAGTCCGGGCCGAAAAAAATATCGTCCTGCTCCTCGAGACCGACTGCATCGGGTGCGATGTGATCGAGCATGAGGGGCGGCGAGTGATCCGCAGCGTGCGCGCCCTGCGCAATAGCACGGAGGAGGAGTTTGTCATCCGCTCCACGCTCTTTGCCGATTGTTCTGGCGACGGACGGCTCGGCCTCGAAGCAGGCGCCGATTATTTTGTCGGGCGCGAGGGACGCGATGTTTACGGCGAGAGCCTCGCGCCGGAGATGACGGATGGATACAAACTCGGTTCTTCGATTCTTTACACCGCCCGCGAGCACGACCGGCCCATGCCCTTTCGCGCGCCAGCGTTCGCCCGGAAAATGACGGACGCCGATTTTCGTTTTCGCGGAATTTATTCCTACGACTACGGCTTTTGGTGGTGCGAGTGGGGCGGGCAGATCGACACGATCCGGGACAATGACACCATCCGTCACGAACTCCTGCGCACCGTGCTCGGCATCTGGGACTACGTGAAAAACAGCGGCAAGCATCCGGACTCCGCAAACTGGGCGCTGGAATGGATCGGCGCGATCCCCGGCAAACGCGAGTCGCGGCGGTTCCTCGGCGATCATGTGCTCGTCGAGCAGGACGTGATGGGCGGGCGGATATTCGACGACGGCATCGCGCACGGCGGGTGGCCGATTGATTTGCATCCGCCGGAGGGAGTGGACGCGCCGGACGAGAAGCCCTGCGTGCAGCACGACTTCGACCACCTCTACTCGATCCCGCTCGCCGCGCTGCGCTCGCGCAATGTCGGCAATCTGTTTTTCGGCGGACGGGCGATCAGCGCGTCGCATGTCGCCTTTGCGAGCACGCGAGTGATGGGCACTTGCGCGGTCGTCGGCCAAGCCATCGGCACCGCCGCCGCCGTCACGCTGGAGAGCCGCGACGCCGCCGCCGCGTACACCGACATCCGCCGCGACTGTGACGTGAACCGCCTCCAGCAGCGTCTTTTGCGGGACGATATTTTTGTGCCCGGTCTCAAGAACGCCGACCCCCTCGACCGGGCTCGGGAAGCGGTTGTTTCGACATCGTCGGAAGACCCCCTCCACCCGGCCGCCAACATCACCGACGGCCTCACCCGCGCACTGCGTCCCGAGTGGGGGCCGTGGGCGGACGATTCCAGCCATCAATGGAAATCTCTGGCACTGCCGGCTTCGGTGAGCCTGCGCTGGGAAGAATTGATTTGTGTTTCCGAAATCCAGATCACATTCGACAGCGGATTCGAGCGCGAGTTGATCCTAAGTCCCAGCGAACGCGCCAGCCGCCGGACGATCCGCGGCCCGCAGCCGGAAATCGCCGAGCGCTACCGCATCCTGATCGATTCCACCGAGGTCGTGAGCGAAAGCGGAAACATCCAACGCCTGCGCCGGCACAAGCTCGCCGAGCCGATCCGGGGCCGCACGCTCACGGTTGAAGTTCTCGCGACGCATGGCGCGCCCGAAGCCCGGGTTTTCGAAGTTCGCGTTTACGAATAAAGACACATTCCCGCGCATGAGGCAGGCCAACATTTTTCTGAGCGACTTTCTGTCGTTTGATCCCGATGCTGGGGAAACGCTTTGGCGGGCGATGCGCCCGACGGGAGCACTTGCCTGCGAGGATGGCGCGGTGTCGTTGGAGATTCCGTTCCGGGTTTTTCCGGGCGACGCAGCGGAAGCGGTTCCTGCGGCGAGGATGCTCACGCTGGTTGTGAGGGCGTATGGTTCCGGCGTGTTGCGGCTTTCTCTCGGCCAGTCGGGGCCTGGCATGGACGACCTGCTGGCATGGGATGCCTCGCTCGAGGCGAACCCGCTCCGGGTGGAAAAATCCGACACGGTGTGGTGGATTCAGGATGGCGCGTCGCGCGTTCTGATGCAAATCCCGATGGCATCCGAACCGGTGACTCCGTGGAGCACGCTGATCCCGCCGCCGGACGAGGTCTTCGAGGCGACGTTCCATCCCGACGGCGCGGCTGGCATTCCGCTGGCAGGCCACGATACCTTCACGCCCGCGCGACAGCACACCGGTTCGCTGGGTCTCGCCTTCGTGGCCTTCGGCGAGGAAATCCTGCGCTGGACATGGTCGTTGGCCGCGCATCACAACGAGCACTTCGCAGGAACCGGCGAGCGATTTTCCCGCATGAACCTCGCGGGCGGCACTTACTTTCTGGAAAACACGGACGCGCTCGGGGTCAACAGCCGCCGCGCCTACAAGAACGTGCCGTTCTATCTTTCGAGCCGTGGATACGGCCTTCTGGCGCTCACGCCGTGCCATGTGCGGTTCTCGCTCGGCGACATCTCGCAACGCGCGGCGTGCGGCGTGGTCGAGGATGCCGGTCTCGATCTGTTTTTGTTCGGCGGCACGCCCGAGCGCATCCTCTTCGATCATCGCCGCATCACCGGCTTTCCCGCCGAGCCTCCCGTCTGGAGCTTCGGGACATGGATGGCCAAAATGACCTACTTTTCGGCCGAGGAAACCGAAGATGTCGGACGCCGGATGCGCGCGGAGGGATTCCCCTGCGACGTGCTTCACCTCGATACGGGATGGTTCCAGACGGATTGGAAATGCGAGTGGGAATTCAGCAAGGAACGCTTTCCGGACCCGGCGGCGTTTTTCGCGCGGATGCGGGAGATGGGGTTCCGCGTGTCGCTCTGGCAGCTCCCGGCCATCGCAAGGGGCACCAAGCATTGGGATGAGGCCACGAGCCGGCGATTCGTCGCTCCGAAACGCGACAACAGCTCGAGCGGATCAAATTTCGGAACGGGCGCGGATGATGGCAGCACCATCGACTTCACAAATCCGGAGGCGGTGGCCTGGTATCAGGGTCTCCTTGCGCATCTGCTCGCGCTCGGCGCCGCGGCCATCAAGACGGATTTCGGCGAGATCATTGACCTGAGCGCCGACTACCACGGCATGTCGGCCGAGCGGCTGCATAATGTGTTTCCGCTGCTCTACCAACGCGCGGCGTTCGACGTGACGCGACGCATCACGGGCGATGCCATCATTTGGGCCCGGGCCGGCTGGACCGGGTGCCAGCGGTATCCCATTCACTGGGGCGGCGACGCCGCCGCCACATGGGACGGTCTCTCCGGCAGCCTGCGGGGCGGGCTTCATCTTGGACTCTCGGGATTCGGTTACTGGAGCCATGACGTGCCCGGTTTTCACGGCGTGCCGGACTTCATGAACTCGCGCCCGAGCGATGAGCTCTACGTGCGGTGGACGCAGTTCGGCGTCTTCAGCTCCCACCTCCGCTATCATGGAACCAGCGCGCGCGAGCCGTATGAATACCCGGCCATCGCCGATGTCGTCCGCCGCTGGCTCCATCTTCGATACGCCCTGATTCCCTACTTTGTGGATATGGCCGGCGTCGTCAGCGCGTCGGGATTTCCGATCCTGCGCGCCCTCCTCCTGCATCATCCCGACGACCCGCAATGCTGGCAGATCGACGATCAATTCTACTGCGGCGATGCGCTGCTCGTCGCGCCGGTCCTGCGACCCGGCGGACGCCGCGACGTGTATCTTCCCGAAGGCGAGTGGATCGACTTCTGGACCGGTGAAAAACTCGCCGGCGCCCGGTGGCTCCGCGCCGTCGAGAGCCCGCTCGAACGAATTCCCGTCTATGGCCGCGCGGGCCACGTCATTCGCGTGTGCCCGGACCCCGTCCAGCAAACCGATGAGATCGACTGGTCGCGCGTCCAATCCCTCACGCTGGACGCCCAGTGGCGCGGTGAAAGCCTGTTTGGTTTCTGAAGCCGAAAGCGTCTTTCGTCGAGGCAGACGGCCCACTATCTTATCTACGGACAGACTGCCATTGGAAGAGCGTTAGAAGGGCTTGGCAAGCCCTAGGAACTGGCCCTTGTCGGAGACGACCGCCCGGCGAAGGATGGTCAAGGCTTGATTCGGCTGGATCATGAGATTCGAGAAATCCGTCACGTTGTCGCCCGCCCGCAGCCAGCGCCCATCGTTGTGCCGGAAGTAATTCACCACGGTCGTGCCATTCCAGACGCCGACGAGGTCGGCATTCGTGCTTGCCGTGCCACTTTGCAAGGGATTGAGCGCGGCGAAGCCGAAGGTCGAGAGCGGCATCTCAATCGGAAACCCTGTCGTGAACACGCGGCTGGATGCGCTGCTCCGGTGCCGGGAGAGGAATCGGCACTCTGAGACATTTCCCAAAACCTGTAATGACGTTGCGGGACGCGAGGCGCGCCGCGTGATCACCATGCCCTCGGCCGGTTGCAAAACCCGACCGTTTTGATTCGCCGTGGAAGTTCCGGTGACCCAATACCCGAGCGTGGTGTTGTAAAAGAAAACGGTCAGGTTATTCGACGCGCTCCAGACACCAACCGTGTCGGCGGCGGTTGCGTCAACCCCTCCCTCAAGAACCAAATCCGCGCCAGTACCAAACAAACTCGACAGTGTATCTCCGGGGAAGATCTCAAAGGAATCTCCTGCGGCCACCTGCCATCCGGCCACGTCGAGCGCGGTATTCTGAGAATTTCCGTCCGCGAGATTGACCGTGAGTTGATTGGCCGTGTTGGCTGTGATGAGCAGCATGCGTCCCTCCTGCTCGCCGCTTAGAAATCGAACGAAGTAAGGAGAGCCCGCTTGCGCGAGTTGGGACGCGACAAACGGGGTGCCTGCTGCCGTGATTGTGTTCGCCGTCACAGTGGAAACGCGAGCCTGGTAGATCGCCTCTCCGAGCAGCGGCACTCCGACACGGGATACCGACGGCCCCGCCGGAATCGGGATCGTGAGATATCCGCTGATCTTTGATTGCACGGTTTCGGCTTCGAGCGATGCCAATTGAGCGACGAATAGCGCGGTAAGGATGGTTTTTTTCATTGGGGGGTTGGGAGGTTGAGGGGTTGGATTTTTGGTTTCGTGAAGTTCGGATTTACTGAGTCACTTGGAGGCGGAGAAACCGCCTCGACTGGGCGCTCGTTGTTTGCGTATCGGTGACCGTCGTCGTCCCGCTGCCGGGATTGTTGCTGGACGACCATATCTCGGTCCATCCATCCACGAGATTGTTCGATACTTGGACACGGTAGGTCAGCGAGGAATCGTTGATCCGGGTGAATGTGAGCGTT
The DNA here is from genome assembly GCA_964516295.1 of uncultured Chthoniobacterales bacterium. GTDB lineage: Bacteria > Verrucomicrobiota > Verrucomicrobiia > Chthoniobacterales > Terrimicrobiaceae > CAZEYT01. The sequence goes on from CAZEYT010000083.1 coordinate 6,375, forward strand.
AGCCGATCATTGACCACGTTGGTCGCGGTGACCGGAGCGGTGGTGATTTGATTGGGATCCGTTCCCGTCGCGTATTCCAGGAGATTCTGGATGCCGTCAAAATCGGGGTCGGCGACATTCGCGGCGTTGCCCGAGTTTGCCGTGGTTCCGAAATTCGTCTGCCGCCATGTTTGAAGCGGGTTCATTCCAGCTGAGACGCTCACGGAGACGACTCCCTGCTGGGAGTTGAGGCCATCGGTGACCGTGTAGTTGAACGTGTCGGTTCCAACGAACCCTGTGTTCGATGTATAAACGACTTGGTTTCCAGAGATCGAGGCGGCACCGTTCGCGGGCGTGGAGACCGCCGCAAGAGAAAGAGCCTGCGGACCTGCGGTCACGTCGGAATCATTCGCCAGCACGTTGATTGCGACGGATTGGCCGGAGTTCACGTTTGCGCTATCGGCCGCAGCAATAATCTCTGGCGCGAACTTGATGAGCAGGACTGCCCCTTTGTCGCTTTCTTTCGTGAAGAGATTGGCAGGGATGCCATCGTCCGGCATCTGCACGCCCAGTCGCACGGAGAGCACTCCATCGCCGTTCGCTTCGGCTTGCACGCCGGAGGTGATATTGACATAGCCAAACGAAGTGACCGGTGGCGACGTGGAGCGAATATCGGCGAGCAGCCCGAGCACATTGCCCGCTGCCGGACGGCTTGCATAGGGGAGATTCTCGGCCCAGGAGTCGTCGGCGACACTGCGGACTTCGGTGACGAAGTTTGCCGGCGTGTTCACGAACAGATTCCCTTTGCTGGACACGTTCCGGTAGGACAGGAACAGAGTCGCTGACTCGATGTTTTTGCCAGCCAGTTGAGCGACGTTAAAGCGGAGATAGGTAAACGATTCGCGGGTGTTTGTGGCGAATTTTCCGTATCCGATGAAAGCCAGCGATCCATTATTTGCCGTGGCATTTGCGGTATCGACCGAGGTATCCGCCGAGACGGGAATTTGCAGGTCGGCGGCAGGGACATCGTTGTCGAGAATATTGATGCCCGGAGAATTCGGCTCGCCAACTCGGTAGCCGGGGTCCGCAATCACGGTGAGGATGATTCGATCGGTATCTTCGGGATTGTTGTCGTCGATCACCGTGATCGGCACATCGACAAAGGTCGAGCCCGCAGGAATCGTGGCCGTGGATGGCACCGTGGTGTAATCGACCCCATTTCTCGCCCAGCCGTCCATGCGAACTTGAATCGGCAGCGCGGCGGATGTCGAACCCGAACGCGAAATTCGGAACGAGCCGGTGAGCGGACCTGATTCGGCAAGGGTGGGTGTCGGGGTGGACACGGTGATGACAGGCAGCCCGTCCACGAGCGCATACTTTGCGTTGAGATAGGCCTCAACTTGCTGGCGCTCAGGATTGGTCAGGGCGCGATGGAAGACCAGCAGCTCCGACACGCGGGACGCGCCCGGGAGGACGGTCGAGCGGCCGCGGCCAAGGACGTAATTGCTGACATTCTTAAACTCATCGCTCCACTTGGGGACGATGGTGGACTGCTGCACGCCATTCTCGAAGACTTCCAACGCATTGTCATTCACGCGCAGCGTCGTGAGCGATCCCTGCCCGATGGCTGCCGGATAGTTGGGATAATCGAAGTAGCCGCTGAACTGATACTTTGCCTTGTTGTTGACGGTGACCTGCAACGCGCCCGTTTGCGGATCGCGAAGCCCGGTGGAGAAAATCACGCGGGCATTTCCCGTGGCTGGAATGGTTACGGGAGTGGAGACCAAAAAGACGGTGGAAACCCCGCCATATTCTGTGGCGAGGAGGCGCTCGAGAGAGTCATCGACACCGTCAAAGTTCACCGCAGGCAATGCGTTCAACCCGGAAGCGACCAGGGTCGGTTGCTTCGTCGTGGTGGCCTGGGTGAGCGAGTTTCCGCGTCCGCTGGCATCCCGCCACGTGGCGACCGGGGAGACACCGGCGGGCAGGTCATCGGCCCGGAGCCACAGGTTGAGATCGTTTGGATTAATGGGATAAACGTCGAACGAGAGATTGGCACTCGCGGTGGTGAGGCCGTTGGATGCCGAAGTCAGCCCTGTGGCGGTGAGGACGGATTTCTGGGCAACGGGCATCGGGACGTTCAGGGTCAGAGTCGCGACGTATCGCTCGGGATCGAGCGCGATGTTCGTTACAGTCTGTCCAGAATTTAAGGAAAACTGCCCGGCAGTGAGGCTGCCCGCTTGGAGCCTTTCGCTAAAGGTCACTTCCACCGACGACGAGCCGCCGACCGCGACCACGCTGGTTATTTGCGGCGAGGTGGTGTCGGTCACCACGTAGCTCGCGGATGCCGGGGTCGCGTCGGCCAGACCCGACCGCGACGCGATGGCCTTGACCGTCGTGTTAACGCTCACGGGAAACGGACGGGTATAGACGGGCGACGCCGCCGTCGGCACGGACCCATCCGTCGTGTAGCGAATAGTCGCGCCCGCCGTGTCGCATGAGAGCGAGACAAAGACGCTTTCCGAGAACGTGCCACCCGCCGGGAGGATGCGCACCGGGACGACCGTGGGCGCTGGAGGATTCGCGGGGTCTTTGTATCCGGTGTAAAGTGTGATGGCCCGCCCGCCGCCGCTGCCGCTCCAGAACGCGGTGTCCTCATAGCGCAGTTTTCGCGCGGCGCCGTCTCGGGTTTCCTCGACCGGCCAGTGGAAAACGTCGATGTCGCCTCCGAAGCCTTTGGCATTGCAGGTCACGAGAGAAAGGCTGCTGTCGCGATTGACAAACATGCCGCTGATTCCGCCGCCGCGTGTGGAGGCCATCGTTCCGCCGAGCACCTCAGATCGACCGCCGTTGGTGGTTTCCAGCACCGTCTTGGACCCCTCGGTCTTCACGCCAAAAATCCAGACATCCGCGCCGTTGTTTTTCAGGTTGAAGAGCGTGCCCGTCTTGCTTTCCGGGTTGACCTGGCGCATCCACGCTTTTTGAGGAGCCGTCACGGTGAGTTCGTCGCCCGTCACGTCTTCAATAAACAACTTCCCGCCCGCCGTGTTGCGGTATCCAAAAACCCAAGCCGATCTCAAAACCAGCGTGCGGTTCGACGCGTGCTCCATGAACACAACAGGCCGGAACCCGTAGCCGTTCCAAAACCGTTCCATCAACACGGACGAGGCCGTGCCATTGGCAAAGCGAAACAACGGCTTTTCCGTGCCCACGAAGCCGGACTCGATGGCGTTGATCGTCGATTCCAAACCGATGATGTGGGAGACGTTGCCACGAATGATGATGGTGTCGCGGATGTAGTAATCGCCGTTGGGGAAATAGACGGTGCTTTTTCCGGAGTCGATGGCCGCTTGGATCGCGTTTGTGTCGTCATTGCCATCGGTGCCATTGGCGCCGAAGGATTCCACGTTTGCCCAGTCAGACGGAGGCGCATAGCTGGCGGGAATCGGGGTCTCTTCGACGGGCAAGCCGAGCGTCTTGGCAGGAGACGGGAAAAGCGAGAGCGGCGTGGAGCTGCTGAACTCGGCCACGCTCGGCCCCGGCGTGGTGGTGGTCACACTATTGAAAATGTTCCGCATCGCGTTTCCGTAGCCGGAGGTCGTGAGATTGCGGACGAAAAGGGGCATTCCATTATCGTTTGTGATCGCGACCTGATTTGCCGCGCCTCCGGTGAAGTTCGCATCGATCAAGGTCACAAAAACACTGCCCGTCAAAAGCTGGAAAGCTGGCACGGAATTCTGACTCTCAACCCGACGCCAGAACGTGCTCCCGTAGTTTGCCCAAATCCCGCGTACGCGCTGGTTGATGACCGTGATGTCTTCGAAGCTCGTGCCGCGCCCGCGCGCATACACGCCGCTATCGAACCCTTCGACGGTCACCTTTTTGATGAGCATCGGGGACCCATCGGTATAAAGCCCGTACAATCCGAGCCGCTGCGGATCACTGGAGATAATCCGAACATTGTATAGCGAGCCCTGATTCGAAGCATTGTAGCGAACTCCGATGGCCTTCGGATTCCCCGTGCCGATGTCCACGGTGAGATTGTAGATGCCATTGCGGAACGCGTCATTCCCGCCGCCGAGCGTGTCGATCACGCATTTTCCGTTCGGGGCATTTGTGGCGTTGAACGCGGAATTATTGTCGGTGAGCTTGATGATGACGCCGTCGCGACTCTCGCCGTGGAGGATTTTTCGACGTTCCCAGGCGATGGTGTTCGAGACTTTGTAGGCTCCATTGGGGAGATAAACCAGCCGGTCGCTGGTTGTCCCGGTGGAGTTGATCGCCGCCTGGATCGCGGCAGTGTCGTCGGCTACGCCATCGCCGATGGCACCGTAGTCACGCACATTTGCGACGCGGGCGTCGGCGGGCAGAGCAAACGATTGGGCTCGTGCGTCGGTCAGGGCGGCGACGGCAAAGGGAATCACCACGGCGAGGGATTTGAAGAGACGGTATGGGTTCATGGGGGAGTTGGGTTTTGGGGGAGGTGTTGAAAGGTTGACCGCTGGCGGGGGGCGAGCGGCGGCGATTTTACACGGGCATGTCTGTTTGAAGCCTTAGTTTCCGGTTAATATCGAGACCTCGGCGGGAGTGAGGACGCGGTTGTAGAAGCGCACGGAGTCGATGGCGCCGTTGAGTTCCTGCGAGTTGATCGTGGTCTGTCCGAACTTGAGCGTCGCGGTTCCCGTGCCCAGGTCGGCGGCATTGTGTGTGCCGGTGGCGGCGAGGGTGCCGTTGAGATAAATCTGGGACGCTCCGCCGGAGGCCGACCATGTGCAGACGACGTGGTGCCAGGTGTTGAGCGCGATCGGGAAGTTCGTCGCGTTTGTGAGCAGGCTGGTGGCTGTGCTGGTGGCAGGGTTGACCAATTCCCAGCGAATCTTCCCTGCGTCGAGGCGGCACTCGAAGCCTCGGAAGAATGTTGCGCCCGATCTCGCCATCCACGAGGTCAACCCGCCGTTGGCGACGGTCGTCGGTTTGATGAAGAACGAAACCGACACGTCGGTGAGCGCCGGATACGTGATGCTGGTGGCTTGGAGGTAGTTGTTGTTCGAGGACGGATTGGCAAAGTTCACGCTCACGCCCGTGGAATCGGAGACCCAAGTCGTGCCCGCGCCGACGAACGCGACATTTTTGCTTCCGATGTCATCACCGACGGATGTCCCGGTGTTTTCGTTCATTTCCCAACGTCCGATGAGACCGTCGGTGACGTCTTGGGTCACATGGGCGCTGAAGAGCGGGCACATGACGGCGTATTGCCGGGTGGGGAGGTCGGTGTTGAGGATTTCGACCGTTTGCGAGCCGCGAATCTCGCGGATCTGCGGCTTATATTGCGCGTTGTGATTGATATAAACAAACGAGGCCTGCGAGTTTTCGACGAGGAATCCGGGGCGTCCATCGACTGGCGTGCCGGACGACAGGTAGAGATAGGCGCCGAGGAGTTCCGTGCGGGCATTGTTGACCGACTCGATGGCGGTCTGGAGTTTTTCGGTCTTGAGGCCGAGAATCCAGAGAGTGCTGCCGTTGTTGACGATGTTGGCTTCGGTGCCGGACTCGGGGTTGATTTGGCGGGCATAAACAGTCTGGCCCTGCGAGAAGTTCCACCGCGTCCCACAGACGTCTTCGATGTAGAGCGTGCTGTTGGCGATGGAGTTTTTGTAGGAACCGATGGCATTGAGAACCAGGGAG
>CAZEYT010000084.1:0-11600 GCA_964516295.1 uncultured Chthoniobacterales bacterium
GAAGCCGCCACCAATCCGCCACTGAACCCCCCCCCCGGCAGGTTGTGCCCGCGCAGCAGAAGGAACAGCGAGAAAACCAGCAGAAGCCCCATGATCCACCGGCACGTTGTGTTGAGAATAATCGTCTTCATGGTTTCTGACGGCGATCCGGGCGGAGTTTCAGCATGGCCATGACGCCAAGGGCCGCGATGGCGAGAACCGTGATTTCCCCGAGCGTATCGAGTGCCCGGAAATCCACCAGGATCACATTGACCACATTCCGGCCATTCGCGATGGGAAGGCTGTTCGCGCCCATGTATTCGGAGATCGGAACGGCGAGGGACTCGAAATGAAACGCGATCATCACAAGCACCGTCATCACCGCACCGAAGGCGGTCGCGAGGATCGCATCACGGATGCGCGTGGCCTTTGAAGAGAATTCACGCAGGAGCGGCAGACGGTAGAAGGCGAGGACAAAGAGGACGACGGTGAGTGTCTCCACAAGAATCTGGGTCATGGCCAGGTCCGGCGCACTGAAGAGAAAGAAGAGGACAGCGACGCCGAGTCCAACCACTCCCAGCGTCAGGATGGCGGTAAACCGGGACGACACAAAGCACGTTGCGACGGCGGCGACGATCATCAGGGCGCAAACCGTGACGCCGAGAATTGATGGCGGGATCATTCGGCCGAAGTTGAGAGCGATGGGATTCCGCGGAAGGAGGAAAACGACCAGGAGCGTGAGAAACCCACCGACCGTGAGGACGTAATTCCGCAGCTTTCCGTTTTGGAGAACGTGAGTCTGCCACTTGGCGAAGCCGAGGGTCGCGGCGAGAAGGCCGAAGTAGGCGCGCTCGGGGCCAATGGAGGCGAGAAAGGCGTAGAGCCCGCGGGAGGTTTTGCGCCACGCGCGCAGGACGAAATACAGCGCGACGCCCGAGATCACGGTGAGGATGCTGAGAACGAGGGCAGTGTTCCAACCGTGCCAGAGTTTCAGGTTGGCTTCGAATGCCGGATCTCCAACGACCGCGGAAGCGGCCGGACCGATGACCCGCTCGCCGATCCAACCCGGGAACATGCCGAATTTGATGGCGGCCGCGCCAAGGATGACGGGGCCGATCCACATCGTCCACGGTCCCTCGTGCGCGTGTTTCGGCGTCTCCCGGAACGAGCCAAAAAACGGACGAAGGCCGGTAACTGCAGCGAGAGCCACCATGGCGATGCTGGCCGAGACCCCGAGTGTTTCCCAGAGTACACCCGGACCCTCGGCCGCGAGCAGGGCCTTGTAGAAGTACTCCTTGCTGACGAATCCGATGAGCAGCGGGATGCCGGCCATCGAGAGGGCTCCGAGAACCGCGCCGGTGGCGGTGAAGGGCATCTTTCCGCGCAACCCCGAGAGGTCGCCGAGCTCGCGCGTTCCGGTCTCATGATCAATCGTGCCGGACGTCATGAAGAGCGCCGCTTTGTAGAGCGCGTGGGCAAACAGATAGGCAATGCACGCCTTGATCGCAAGGTCGGTGCCAATGCCCAGAAGCATCGTGAGGGTGCCGAGGACGGAAAGTGTCGTGTAGGCGAGGATCTTTTTCAGGTCGCTCTTGCCGAGTGCGAGGAAAACGCCGGTCATCATCGTCACGGCACCAACCGGGGCGACGATGGCCGTCCACAGCGTGTGATCCGCGAGGCACGGATGCAGGCGGGCGAGGAGAAAAACGCCTGCTTTGACCATCGTGGCCGAGTGGAGGAAGGCACTTACCGGGGCCGGAGCGGCCATCGCGTTCGGAAGCCAGAAATGGAACGGGAACTGCGCCGATTTGGTGAAGGCACCGAGGAGAATCAGGATCAGAATGACTGGAAAGCCCGGAAGCGCGGTGATCGTTCCGGCCGGAAGCGCGAGAAGACCGCTGATCTCAAACGTGCCGGCGCCGAGTCCGAGGAGAATGAACCCCGCCATCATGGCCAACCCGCCCGCGCCGGTCACCAAGAGAGCTTGCAGGGCCGAGGTGCGGGACTCCTCCTGCTCGTGATAGTAGCCGATGAGGAGGAACGAGGTGATGCTCGTGAGTTCCCAAAAGATAAACAGGAGGATGAGATTGTCGGATGAGACGACGCCGAGCATCGCGGCCATAAAGCCCAGGAGCGCTAGGTAAAATCGCCCGAGGGTCTTTTTTCCATTCAGGTAACCGCCCGCATACAATACCACGAACGTCCCGATGCCGCTGATGACGAGCAGGAAAAGCAAACTCAGGCCGTCCACGAAAAAGCTGAGAGAAATGCCCAGCGATTCCGCCCACGGTGTTGAGGCGCGGATGGACCCGCCGCCGGCAACGGCCGGGATCAACGTCGTGAAATACAGGAACGAGCCGAGCGGGAAAAGCGCCAGAAGGCGGCACAGCCGGTCGCCGAGAAAACGGTGAAGCGTGGGCGACAGAAGCCCTGCCAGAAAAATCAATCCAATGCTGATCGCGACACCGTGGCCCATGGGTAAAAAGGCCGCCTTAGTGGCGCGGAATGCGGGTTACTAAGGCGGATGGGGAGGAGGTCAAAAGATCCGCCATGGTGAAAAGAAGAGCAGGCTCACGAGAATGAAAATCGGGAGCAGGATGGGTAGGGAGTATTTGAAGATGTAACCGAAAAAATCCGGCGTCTTGACCTTGGCATGATCGGCAATCGATTTGACCATGAGGTTGGGGCCGTTGCCGATGTAGGTCATCGCGCCAAAGAACACCGCGCCCAGCGAGATGGCGAGGATCTCGCGGGGATGATTCGCGATCTCGACGAGAACGTCGGCGCGATGGTCGATGTTGAGGTGATGGAGTCCCATTTCGGCAGACAGGAAAGTGAGGTAGGTCGGCGCGTTGTCAAGGAAGGCCGACAAAAATCCGGCGGCGAAGAAAAACTGCATCGGCGAGTTGATGCCCAGATCGCCTGCGTGCTTGCCGAGATAATCCAACGCCGGAACCATCGTCGCAAAGATGCCGAGAAACAACCAAGCTACTTCTTTGATCGGGGCAAAGGAAAAAGCGTTCGCCTCGTGCACCGGTCTGGGGGTGGTGAAAAACGATGCCGCCGCCGCAGCGGCCATGATGGCCTCCGGCACCAGAAACGGCAGAGAGGAATTGTAAAGAACCGCTCCCAGGATGACCGCGATGAAAAGAAGATTGTGGAGACCGTCGAAGCGCCACTTTTCCTCCGCGGTCATTCGTTCGCTGATCTCCGCAGGCGGCCTTCGGAAATTGATCGAGTCCGCGATGTAAAAGAACACGAGCAAAAGCGAAACCACAATGAGCCAAGCCACCCAGCTGTGCTGGAGGTTCCACCAAAACGGGATGCCTTTGAGATACCCGAGGAAAAGCGGCGGGTCGCCGATGGGCGTGAGACAGCCGGCCACATTGCTCACGACGAAGATGAAGATCACGATGTGAAAAGCCGTGATCCGGTATTTGTTCATGCGGATCCACGGCCGGATGAGGAGCATCGAGGCCCCGGTCGTTCCGATAATGTTCGAAATAACCGCTCCGATAAAAAGAAAGACGACGTTCGTCAGCGGTTTCGCCTCGCCTTTGACATTGATATGAATGCCGCCCGCCACCACGAAGAGCGAACCGATGAGTGCAATGAAGCTGATGTATTCATGCACGACATGGCCGAAGCGTTCCGCCTGATGCAGGCCGAAGAGGTAATAACAGACCGTAATGAGCCCGAGGCCGACCGCGACCTTCGGATAGTGATGGTGCCACCAAGTCGGTATCGCAAGCGGGGCCACGGCGATGAGAAGCAACATTGCGGCGAATGGAAGAATCATCCACGGGTTGACTTCGTAAGAGCCGGCCGCGGAAGCGAGAAGGTGGGTCATGAAGGCTTTTTTTAATGGACATGGGGGATTCGCCCTTCAAGAACAAAGCCCGCATGCTGAAGTGTTTTTCTCGTCCCGATCTCCTTGTCCGTCTCTCCACAGCGGCGGCCGCGTTGGTCCTCGCCTCGTGCGCATCGGTCAGTGTCAAGGAAACCCACCGGATGCATCCGGAGGGGCCGACCAAGCGCCCGCTGAAGGTTTTTGTCGCTCCGTTTACGTTCACGGAGAACCGGATCCGCGTGGATCGCGAGGGCGCGGAGTTGGAGGCGTTTAAGTTTGACCTTCGGGAGCGGATGACCCGGCAATTGATCCAACGGCTCCCCAAACACGTCGCGCCCGGCGAGGCGGTCGCGGCGACTGCGCCGCTACCACGGGGGAGTTACTGGCTGATCACGGGAAACTTCGATCGCGTCTATCAGGGAAGCCGTTTCCTCCGTTCGGTGGTCGGCTTTGGGGCAGGCGGGACAAAAATGGACAGCACTGTGACGGTCTGGGATTTGTCCGGGTCGAAGAAAAAGCCGTTCTTGCGGATTCAAACGACCGGAGGCTCAAATGTTTCTCCCGGGGTGGGAGGAGTCGTGACGTTCTTTGTCTCCGGCCCGATGGCGTTGACATCGCTTTTCAATGTCGTGGATGGCGTCCGGAGCGGGGTGACGTTTGATACCATCCGGACTTCACGCGAGGTCAACGCCGCAATGTCAGAGTTTCTTTTTCAGCAGGGGATCATCTCCGAGCAAGAAGCCGTGGGGCCGAAGCGGCTCGGTCGCCTGCCGGATCGCATGGCCCCGCCCGAGCCGCGTCGTCCTCTGCCTGAGCCGGTGCCCTGATGGAGGGGGAGGGATCAGGCCGAGAACGCCGGCGGCTGTGGCTGGCGCTTCAATTGACCGTCAGCCTCAGTTTGCTTGCGTGGCTTTTTCTGCGCGGGGAGTTTTGGGCCGATGCGCGAACGGCGCTCGCCGGAGCAAATCCCGGCTGGCTTCTCGGCGGCATACTGCTTGCCGGCGTGGTGCAGGCTCTCTGTCTCCTGCGCTGGAAGATTTTTCTGACCATGGCGGGAGTGGTGGTGTCATGGCGGGAGGCGGCCGGAGTTTTCTTTGCCGGTCTTTTCACAGGCCTGTTCCTTCCCGGCGGAGCTGGCGGGGATGTGGTGAAGATCGGACTGCTGGCAGCCCGGGGGCATGACGCCGCCTTGTCGGCCGTGTCTGTCGTGATGGACCGGCTTTGCGGGTCGGTGTCGATGATTCTCACCGGGGTTTCGCTCATGTGGTGGCATCGTGACTGGCTGGGACAAAGCCCGGAAGTGGCGGGGATCCGGGACGGGATTCTGGTCTATCTGGCTGTTCTGGCCGGGCTGGTGACGCTCTCGATTGTCCTTTGCTGGCGTGGGATTGTGGATCGCTGGCCCGCGCGGCTTCCCGGACGCGAAAAGCTGGCCTCGCTCGCGGGAGCCTATTTTCGATGTGCTGTCGAATGGCCGCGCAGTCTTCTCGCGGTCGCCATCTCGTGCGTGATGCTGATTCTCTACTTTCTCACGTTTTTTTTCAGTGCGCGGGCGTGTGGGCTCGAAATGGGGGCGGGCGACTTTTTGGCGATCATGCCCGCAGTGGATATTCTCGCCGGGCTCCCTGTGAGCCTCGGCGGACTCGGTGTGCGCGAGGCGGTTTTTGTCTTGCTGTTGGGTCAGCTGGCCGGTGTGGCCGGTGGCGTGTCGGTGACCATTTCGTTGACGGGATATTTCCTGTCGGCCCTCTGGGCGCTACCGGGGGCGGTTTTGTGGATGATGGGGGGACGGCAACGATGAACCCGGCGGCCCGGGCGGCGGCGGAGCGGTTCCGCGATGATCGTATGCTTCATGGCTACACGCGGGGCAAGACGGCGTGGGATCCGGCCTATCCGGCCGCCGCGGATCTTCTCCGGGATCGCCCGCTGCCGGTTCTTGATATCGGATGCGGCGTCGGAATTCTTGGCGCCTATCTGCGCGAGGCGGGATGTCGGCAGCCGATTCTTGGAATCGAGCCGGACGCATCAAAAGTAGCCCAGGCTGTGCGGCGGGTGGGCGCGTTTTATCCTGAAATGGAATTCCGCTTGGGGGATGCCCAGTCCTTGCCGGACTTTTCGGGCGACGTGGTCGTGTTGGATGTTTTGCACTACATGGAGCGCCCGGTGCAGGCCGAAGTTCTCCGGGAAATCTCCGTGCGACTGGCCCCGGGGGGAATGGCTTTGATCCGGACAACCTTCCGGGATCGCTCCTGGCGCTACGCCGCGACATTGATGGAAGAGACGTTCGTGCGGTTGAGCGGATGGATTCGCGGCGGTCGGTGTTTGTTCCCGACCCGTGAAGAAGTTCTCAACCCGCTTCGCGACGCCGGGCTGGACGTGGACGTGCAACCGATGTGGGGACGAACACCGTTCAACAGCCATCTGGTCGTCGCCCGCCGCGGGGGGCGAGATGGACGTTGATCGGGGACATGCGAGCAGCGAAAGTCGGTGTGTGTTGTTCCGTGGCTGCCTGCTTTTGACCTTCGGCCTGCTCGGGCTTTCTCGGGCTGCGGCGGGGCCTATTGTTTTGTTCCGCTGTCGGCCGGATACGATCCCCGCTCGTCGCTCCTGCATGCGCTGCCGACGATAGAACTCCGCCCGGGCGAAACCCGAACAGGGATGGTCGCGAAGGAGCGTTTGATCGGTCGGCATTCGCAGGTGCTGTTTCCGAGGATCCGCGGATCGTTCTGATCTGGAGACCTCGGAAAACCGGCGATCTGGTCCATCTGCAAGCCATCGCTCCGGGCACTACGCTCGTCCACGGCGGAGATTTTCCATTTGAACACTGGGATCTCAACAAAAACCTCCTCGAGCGGACTGCCTGGCGTTGGTCGTTGCGGAAATATCTGTCGCCGAATCCCACGGACGCCGAGTTTCGGGCGATGTCCGACGCCGGTCTGTGGAAAACCGTCGTCCACTCCCGCTCGACTGTTGCCCTGCGGATCATCGTCGAGCAGGACCGTTTGGAGTTTTGGCCCTCCCGTTAGGCCCCGAGGCAGTGCCTGTGTCCCGTCACGGGAGAGGTCCCGAAGCCTGAGCGGGAAAAACGTTTGCAGGCCGGTTTTGCCCGACCATGATGGGCTGCTGCATGAATGTCCCAATCCCTTTCCCGTTGCTTTCCGGAGGTGTGAACTGATGCCTCCGCTGCCAGGTTTTCGAGATTTTTACCCCGAGGAGTGTGCGCGCCGCAATTATGTGGTGGAGACATGGCGTCGCGTTGCCCGCGGGTACGGATTTGTTGAGTATGACGGCCCGACCTTGGAAGGCGGCGAGCTTTACCGAAAGAAAAACGAGGAAGGGGCGGAGATTCTGGAGCAGCTTTATTCGTTTCGTGACCGTGGCGACCGCGATGTGGCGCTCCGGCCCGAAATGACGCCGACGCTGGCGCGAATGGTCGCCGCCAAGGAACGGCACTATCGCAAGCCGATGAAGTGGTTTTGCGTTTCAAACTTCTTTCGCCACGAACGTCAACAAAAAGGACGTTTGCGGGAGTTTTTGCAATTCAATGCCGACCTTATCGGCGATGACTCTCCCGGGGCCGATGCGGAGGTCGTGGCTCTGTCCATTGATCTCCTGCGCGGGTTCGGATTCTCGGCGGAGCATTTTGTCGTGCGGCTCAGTGACCGTCGGGCGTGGATGGATTTTCTTTCCGCCCGTGGCTGCGATTCCTCGGCCGCGCGCATTGTCCTGGCCTGCGCGGACAAGCTGGAGCGCGACGCGCCCGAGGCCCTCAACGCGAAGCTCGCGCCGACCGGACTCACGGTGGACGATTTGCGTGCATTCATCGGGTCCGGGAGCCCTTCGTCCTTTTCACCGCTTCTCGCGGCCCTGCAGGCGAGGGGACTCGGCGACTTCGTCGAGGTGGATCTCTCAATCGTGCGTGGTCTGGCCTACTATACCGGGGCGGTTTTCGAGGTCTTTGACCGCTCGAAATCACTCCGCGCCCTCGCCGGGGGCGGACGCTACGACGATCTCATTTCCGGACTGAGCGATGCGGCCGTGAACCTTCCCGCGATGGGATTCGGCATGGGCGATGTTGTTCTGGGACACCTCATCGACGAAACGCCGTCCGCCGCCGCACTGCGCCCGGCCCTGACGTCGTGCGATCTCTTTGTTGTCATTGCCGATGAAGCCCGGCGATCCGATGCGATGGCGGTTGTCCAACGCGGCCGCGAGGCGGGCTGGAGGGTGGATTTTTCTCTCAAGGCGGCCAAAGTCGGACGCCAATTTCAGGATGCCGAATCGCTCGGAGCCACGGCCGCCGTGGTCGTGGGCTCGGAGTGGCCGCTCGTGAAATGGAAGACCCTCGCGACGCGCCAGGAGGAAACTCTGGATCAAAGCGGGCTTGCCCGGCGGCTGGAAAACAAGGAAAACATCCGCCCGGCCGCAGATCCGGCCTGATTTCATTTTCATGAGCTATCGTACCCATCATTGCAACGCCCTCCGCTCGTCGGATGTCGGCTCGTCCGTCACACGCTCGGGTTGGGTCGCCTCTCGTCGCGATCACGGCGGGGTGATCTTCATTGACCTCCGGGACCGCGAAGGCCTGACCCAGGTTGTTTTTCGTCCGGAGGAAAATCCCGCCGTTGCCGAGCTTTCCCACCAACTCCGGAGCGAAGACGTCGTCCGGGTCAGCGGCCTCGTTGCGCGACGACTCGCGGGCACCGAAAATCCCCGCCTTCTCACGGGCGAAATCGAAGTCGTCGCCGGGACGTTGGAAATTCTGAATTCCGCGGACGTCTTGCCATTCCCGATCGATGAACGGATCGCGAACGAAGATCTGCGGCTGACCTATCGGTACCTGGACCTCCGTCGCCCGGAAATGGCGGCGAATCTTCGCCTGCGCCATCGCGTGATCAAAACGATCCGCGATGTCATGGATGCCGAGGGATTTCTCGAGATCGAGACGCCGGTCCTTTCCAAAAGCACGCCCGAAGGGGCACGGGATTTTCTTGTGCCCTCGCGCCTCACTCCCGGAGCCTTCTACGCGCTGCCGCAGGCTCCCCAGCAATACAAACAACTGCTCATGGTCGCCGGCGTGGAAAAGTATTTCCAGATCGCGCGCTGCTTCCGCGATGAAGATCTGCGGGCGGACCGCCAGCCAGAGTTTTCGCAGCTCGATGTCGAGGCGTCGTTTGTCACGCAGGAGGAAATCCTGTCCCTGATCGAGGGCCTTCTTGTGGCGGTGTTCCGCGAGGTCAAAGGCGTTACGATCCCGCACCCGTTCCCGCGTCTGACGTGGCGCGAAGCCATGGATCGCTATGGCAGTGACAAACCGGACACGCGATTCGGCCTGGAGATCACCGATCTCGGCGGCATTTTTGCCTCCTCGCAGTTCAAGGTTTTCCGCGGCGCGCTCGACGCCGGCGGTGTCGTGAAGGCGATCAATGCCAAGGGATTCGCGAGCATCACGACCGGGCAGATTGAAAACCTCACCGAGCTCGCTCGTCAGGCAGGGGCCAAGGGACTCGCCTTTATCAAAGTCGAGAACGGCGAGTGGAAGTCGCCCATCGTGAAGTTCTTCACCGATGAAGAAAAGGCCGCCCTCACCGAAGTCCTCCACATTGAGGAAGGCGATCTGATTTTGTTCGGAGCCGACCAATGGGAGGTCGCCTGCGAGACCTTGGGACGTGTCCGCCTGAAGGTCTCCGAGATTCTGGGGCTGGTGAAGGACTCGGAGCGCTTGGATTTTCTTTGGGTCGTTGATTTTCCGCTTCTGGCCTGGAGTGCCGAGGAACAAAAGTGGAACGCCGTTCACCATCCATTTACCCGACCGGCCGCCGACGACCTGCCGCTTTTGGAGGCCGGCGAGTATGGAAAGGTCCGCGCGGTGGCCTACGACGTCGTGCTCAACGGCGTCGAAATCGGTGGAGGCAGTCTGCGGATTCACGAGCCCGACCTCCAGGCGACGTTGTTTTCCGTGCTGGGTGTCAGCGAGGAACATCAGAAGTCGATGTTCGGACATCTTCTCAAAGCGTTCCGTCTTGGAACCCCGCCGCACGGCGGCATCGCGCTGGGCTTGGATCGTTTGGTGATGCTGATCGCCGGGGCGGAGAGCATTCGCGATGTCATGGCATTTCCAAAGAACAACCGTGGCGTCGAGCTCATGACCGGCTCGCCGTCGCAAGTCGACTTCAAACAACTCCGCGAATTGTCCATCCAGTCGACGAAGAAGCCCGTAGCTTAGACGATGAAACTCCCCGTTTTCCTGACGATCCTCCTCCTCGGCACAATTCCCGCCCGCGCGCTGGAAATCGAGGGTGTGAACATCCCGCCGAAGACCACTGTGAACGGACAGACGCTCGTCCTGAACGGGGCCGGGCTCCGCTCGTTTGTTCTTTTGGTCGTGCCGATCAAGGTTTATGTCGCCTCATTTTACGCCCCGGCTCCCCTGCGCACGGCCGCGGCCGTCAATGCCTCGCCCGGTCCGCTCCAGTTGAACTTCACCTTTCTGCAGACCGTGTCGCAAAACCAGGTGGCCAAAGCCTGGCGCTCGCAGTTTGATGCCAGCACCACGTTCAACTACGACGGTTTCGCCAAAGACCGCGATACCTTCATCGGCTTTTTCGGCGCATTGAAATCTGGCGACGTTCAGACGGTGGAAATTGTCGGCGGCGACACGCGTGTTTTGGTCAACGGATCACTCAAAGGAACGATTCCGGGCCCAAATTTTTCCAAGGCCTTTCTCAGCCTTTGGTTCGGGTCCAATCCAGTAACGTCGGATCTCAAAGCCGCCCTCTTGGGCAGTTGAAGTCGTCCGGACGCGAGTTCCGGGGCGTAGATTTTACATGAACTTGGCTCTCCCGACGCTCGCCCTTCTGCTCGGCACCGTCAGCGTCGTGGCGGCGGAGTGGGAAGCCTACCGTTGGAAGAATCGTCTGCTCATCGTTTTTTACTCCGACTGCGGATTGCGGGAGGCGTTTGATCGGACGTGGAGCGACCAGTCGGCCGGGATGAAAGAACGGGATCTGATTGTCCTTCGCGCGGACGCCGGGCTGCGGAAGGCGTGGGACCTTGCGCCGGATGCCAATGCCGCCATTCTCGTTGGCAAAGACGGCACGGAAAAAGCCCGCTGGAAGGCGGTTCCGACGCCCGAGGAGGTGTTTCAACGCATTGACGCCATGCCGATGCGGCAAAGCGAAAGGCGCTGATTCAAGCCGCTGCTTCGCGTTGCACCTGAAGGCGAAGCTGTCCACAGGCGGCAGCGATGTCGTGGCCTTTTTCCCGCCGGAGGGTGGCATCCACACCCTGACGGCGGAGCACGCGAAGAAAATCTTCCTGCACGGCCTGCTCCGGTCGGACCCATTCGAGACCCGTGACCGTGTTGTAGGGGATGAGATTCACCTTGGCACCGACACGACGAGCGTGCCCGGCCAGATGCCGGGCCTGATCCGCGGAATCGTTCACGTCCCGAATGAGAATGTATTCAAACGTGATTCGCTGCCGCTTGCGCTCGACGTAGTCCGCACAGGCTGCGAGAAGCTCGGCGAGCGGATATTTCTTGTTCACCGGCATGATGCGCCCGCGCACCTCATCGGTCGCACCGTGGAGCGAGATGGCGAGCCGGATTTGCAGAGGTTGCGCGGCGAGTTGGCGGATTTGCGGGACCAACCCCGAGGTGGAAACGGTCATGTGACGGGCGCCGAGTCCGACGCCCCAGGGCGCGTTCAGGATCTGAATCGCCCGCAGCAGGGACTCGTAGTGGGCCAGCGGTTCGCCCGTGCCCATGAAG
>CAZEYT010000085.1:0-11588 GCA_964516295.1 uncultured Chthoniobacterales bacterium
GCAGGACGAAGGCTTTCATGGGAGGGATCTCTGCCAGCATGCGGTCAATCCCGGCCTCCAATGCCGCAACATGCGCGGGGAGAATCCTCGGGACCGCCCGCCCCCCGGGCGCCGTGGCCAGATCGGCTCCGAGGTCGAACAATCGCGCTTGGAGCAGAACCAACTCGGCCTCGACCTGCGGGACGGGCTTGGCGCTCCGGGCGACACCGAGCACCGAGTTCATTTCATCCACCGTGCCGTAAGCCGACACGCGAGGGTGGGTCTTCGCGACCCGCTGGCCGGAGAAGAGACCGGTCGTGCCTGCATCACCCGTTCGCGTGTAAATCTTCATTTCATCCCATCGCTCGCATGGAATGCGTCCCCAGCCAAGTGATTTTCGCTCCTTGACCGAAAGGCCCCGCCCGGGGGAGAAACATCCCGTTCATGATTTCCCTGTCCGTCCCCGTTTACAATGAGCGTGAAGCGCTCCAGCCGCTTTTCGACAAGGTTCGCGCCGTCATGAAGGAACAAGGCCAGCCTTGGGAGATCATCTTCGTCAACGACGGCTCGACCGACGGCAGCGCGGAGGTGCTCGACGGCCTCGCGGCGGCTCACCCCGAGGTAAAGGTCGTGCATTTCCGACGGAATTTCGGCCAGACTGCGGCGATGATGGCCGGCTTTGATTTTGCGAGCGGCCACACGATCATCCCGATGGACGGTGACGGCCAAAACGACCCGCATGACATCCCGCGTATGTTGGCGAAGCTCGACGAGGGCTACGAAGTCTGCTCCGGCTGGCGCAAGGACCGCCAAGACAACGCTATCCAGCGCAATCTCCCAAGCATCCTGGCCAACAAGCTCATCTCCGCCGTTTCCGGGGTCGCGCTCCACGACTTCGGCTGTTCGCTCAAAGCCTACCGCGCCGAGTGCATCAAGGGCGTGCGGCTCTACGGAGAAATGCACCGTTTTTTGCCAATCTACGCCAAATGGCACGGCGCCCGCATCACCGAACTTCCCGTCAACCATTTCGCCCGCACCTCGGGGAAATCCAAATACGGACTCGAACGCGTGCTCAAGGTGCTCATGGACCTCATGACCGTGAAGTTCCTCGACAAATACATGCTCAAGCCGATGTATCTCTTCGGTTTCTGGGGCATGGTCTTCTTCGCGGCCTCGGTGGTCTTCACGCTCTGGACCTTTTACATGCGGACACAGGGTTACTTTTTTACAGCGACCCCGCTGCCCATGATGGCGGTCTTTTCCTTCATGACCGGTATGATCTGTTTGCTCATGGGTCTCCTCGCCGAGATGATCACGCGAACGTTCCATGAGTCGCAGAACAAATCGATCTACATGGTGCGAAGCACGCGGAATTTCGCTGGCAAGCCGGAGGCGGACTGATGTGCGGCATCGCCGGGTTTGTCGGCTCCGGCGACCGGGCCGATCTGGCAGCGATGACGGGGGCCATCGCCCACCGCGGTCCGGATGCGGATGGTTTTTTCGAGGATCGTCCGGTGTTTCTCGGGCATCGTCGACTTTCCATCGTCGATCTCACCGGCGGCGCGCAGCCGATGGCGACGCCCGATGGTTCGGTTGTCGTCGTCTTCAATGGCGAGATTTACAATCACGCCGATCTTCGAAAGGAGCTTCAGTCCCACGGACACCACTTCGAGACCGATCACTCGGACACAGAAGTCCTTCTTCACGGCTGGAAACAGTGGGGACCGCATCTCCAGGAACGCCTCAATGGCATGTGGGCCTTCGCAGTTTACGACCGGACCCATCAGCGTCTTTTTGCAAGCCGGGATCGTTTTGGAAAGAAACCGTTCTACTATTTCCTAAAGGACGGAACCTTTGCATTTGCGTCCGAGCTCTCGGCGCTCCTTCGGCACCCTCTCACTCCACGGGAACGCTCCGAACTGGCCCGGGTGAAATTTTTTGCCCACGCGCTTCTGCCGGGGCCGCATACACCGTTCGCAAATGTCTGGAAACTTCCCGCCGCGCACCAACTGGACCTCGACCTCGTTTCCGGCCAACTCCGCGTGTCGCGGTATTGGCAGTACGTCATCGAGCCTGAAGAAAAGGGGAGGTCGGAGGAGGATCTCGCGGCCGAATTGCTCGATCTCCTCGGGCGCGCCACGCGGCGGCGCTTGATGGCCGATGTGCCGCTTGGTGTTTTCCTCAGCGGCGGCATTGATTCCTCCTGCGTGGCCGCGCTCGCTTGCCGCGAAACCGGGGCCGCCTCGCTCAAGACGTTTACCATCGGATTTTCCGAGCCGACCTTTGACGAGTCGGGGCCCGCCCGTCGGATGGCGGAGTTTCTGGGAACGGATCACGCCGAGCGGATGTTGAGCCTCGATACCGCGCGGGACCTTCTTCCGGAGATTTTCGACCGACTCGATGAACCGCAGGGCGATTCCTCGCTCCTTCCGACCTGGCTTCTCTGCCGGTTTGCGCGCGAGCGGGTCACCGTGGCGCTTGGCGGCGATGGGGGCGACGAACTCTTTGCCGGATACGATCCGTTCCGCGCTCTGCGTGCCGCCGGCGTCTATTCGCGTCTGGTTCCCAAGCCGCTTCACCAAGCGATCCGGTTTCTTGCCGCGAAACTGCCAGTCTCGCACAGAAACATGAGCTGGGACTTCAAAATAAAACGAACCCTCCGCGGGCTTAGCCATCCCCCGGCTTTGTGGAATCCCGTCTGGCTGGGCGCTCTCGAGCCCTCCGAACTTCACGCGCTCACCGATTCCTCGTTCTCCATCGAGGAAATCTACAGCGAGGCCATCACCTCCTGGGAATCCTGCGCGAGCCGGGATCCGGTCGACCGAACGCTTCAGTTTTTCACCGAGATTTATCTTCAGGACGGCATCCTCGCCAAAGCGGACCGCGCGAGCATGATGAACTCGCTCGAAGTGCGCAGTCCCTTTCTCGACATCGAAGTCGCCAACTTCGCCCGCCGGTTGCCGCATCGCTTCAAGCTTCGAAACGGTGAAACCAAATACCTTCTGAAAAAAGCCGCCGCCGGACTTTTGCCCGACGACATCATCCATCGTAAAAAAAAGGGATTCGGCACACCGGTCGGAGCGTGGTTGAAAACCGGGCGAGTCACTCCGGTCGCCACGTCGTCTTTGATCCGCGCGAAACACGAGTCTCACCTGGCGTCCCGCGCGGATGAACGTCTTTTTCTATGGTGCGAATACGTCTGGCAAGAGTGGGAACGCCGCCTCGCATCCGCATGAAACGCCGCCGTGTCCTCCACGTCATCGACAGCCTGCACCTCGGTGGCGCGCAGGAGGTGATTCTCAATCTCATCGCCGGCTCCTCGGAAGACTACTGCCACGAAGTCGCGACCCTTCACGGACATGGCATCTACTGGGACCGTTTGAAGGCTCTGAACGTCCCGGTCCATTCGCTCTCACCGCACAAGTTCCTCCCGCTCTGGCTTCCGAACCTCTTCGCTTTGCTGAAACGGCGTCCGGTCGATATTCTTCACTGCCACTTGCTCGCAGCGAACCTCATTGCCAAACCCGTCGGAGCCCTTGCCGGCGTTCCGGTTATTCTCAATCATGATCACACGAACGACCCCGAGCGGCGCACCCGCCGGGCTCTCCTCGCGCTCGATCGCACGGCCAATCGCACGGCCGATCACATCATCGCTGTCTCCACCACCTGTCGGGACTTTTTGGTTCAGGAAGAGAAGATTGCCCCGGGCGATGTCTCCCTTGTCTTGAATGCCGTCGACGTCGCACGGTTCGACCCTCGCTCGATGAGGCGCCCGGAGGCCCGGGAAAAACTCGGCGTCCCATCGAACGCTCCGCTCATCGCCGGCGCCGGACGCCTGAACCCCCAAAAAAACTTCCTGCTGTTTCTGGAGATTGCCGCTGCGATCCACCGTGAGTTCCCCGAAGCCCGTTTTCTGATCGCGGGAACCGGACCGGAAGAAGCGATGCTGAAAGAAAGATCCCGATCCCTGGGCCTCGAGTCTGCCGTCACGTTCGCGGGTTACGTGGCGGATCCGCGATTGGTTTATCGGGCGTGTGACCTTCTTCTCATGCCGTCCCGTTACGAGGGTCTCCCCATGACGCTTCTGGAAGCAATGGCCATGGGGACTCCGGTCGTGGCCTCCCGCCTCGACGGCATGGCGGAAGTGATCGATTCCGGGACGGACGGTTTTTTGTGCGCTTCGGAGAAACCCGAGTCCTTCGTCGAAGAAATCCGAAAACTTCTTTCTTCTCCCGATCTGGCCGAAGCAATCGGCACGGCGGCCCGAACCAAGGTTTTGGAAAAATTTTCCGCCGAGCGCATGGTCCGCGAAGTCGAAGCAATCTATCAGCGGTGTTTGCCATGAAGGTTCTTGTGCTTTGCTACGAATACCCGCCGGTCGGCGGCGGCGGAGGACGCGTCGCTGCGAAGGTTGCCGAGGGGCTGGCAGCCAGGGGACACGACGTGCGGGTCGTCACCGCCGGTCTGCGCCATCTGCGGGAGCGTGAGACCATCGGTGGCGTTGATGTACGCCGCCCGAGATCGTTTCGCCGTCGGGAGGATACGTGCTCGGTTTTCGAAATGGCGCTGTATCTCCTCACCGCTTTATTCCCGGCGTGGGCGCTTTGCCGTTCGTGGAAGCCCGACGTTCTCCATGCCCATTTTGTCGTTCCCACCGGAGCCCTTGCCTGGGCGCTCCATCGACTGACCGGAATTCCCTACGTGTTGACCGCCCATCTCGGGGATGTTCCCGGCGGTGTGCCCGAGCAAACCGGCCGCCTCTTTCGGATTCTTGGTCCGCTGATCCGTCCGATCTGGAGCGGGGCGACAGCCATCACGGCGGTGAGCAGTTTTGTGGCCGACCTCGCCCGCGCCGCCTGCGGACGCAAGGTGGTGACCATTCTCAATGGAATCGACCTCACCGGGTCACCTCCGTGCCTGATCGAACAAAGTCCGCCGCGGATTCTTATGCTGGGTCGCTTGAGTATTCAAAAAGATCCCGTGCTCGCGATCCGCGCCCTCGCCGAGATCAAAGACCTTCCGTGGCATGTCGAGATCATCGGTGACGGCCCGCTGCGCGCCGAAACGGAAGAAGCCGTCCGGACCTTCGGACTCTCATCCCGTGTCACCTTCGCCGGTTGGCTCGGTGCTGAAGCCGTGGGCGGGCGGTTGGACCAATCCGGGATCCTCCTCATGACGTCGAGACAAGAGGGACTTCCGGTCGCGGCGATCGAAGCGCTTCAACACGGCCTCGCCATCGTCGGCAGCAGGATCGGCGGTCTCTGTGACGTGATTGCGGACGGCGAAAACGGGTTCTTCTGTGAGCGAACGCCCGAGGCGTTTGCCGCCCGTCTGCGCGAACTTCTTGAGGATTCCGGTCAACGACGCCGTTTTCGCGAAGCCTCGGTCCGACTCGCACAAAAATTCGCGCTACCCGAACGACTCTCCGATTACGAACGCGTGCTGGAGTCCGTTTGAAGTTCCCTGCAGAATTCCGCCATGCGCTCCATGGCGACTTTGATCTGATCGAGGGCCGTCGCAAAGCTGCAACGGACATGGCCTTCACCGCCGGCACCGAAGGCCGTTCCCGGCACCACGGCAACTTTCTTTTCGTGAAGGAGCCGGAGTGAGAACTCGCGACTGGTGAGTCCGGTCGAGGTGATCTTCGGGAAAACGTAAAAGGACCCGCGAGGCTTCGAGCATTCGAGGCCCATGTCGTTCAGCGCCTGCGTGATGAAATTCCGACGGCGTTCGTATTCGCGACGCATTTTGTCCACGCTCGGCCCGCCGCGTTCGAGCGCCTCTATGGCGGCATCCTGCGACATGATCGGCGCGCAAAGGATTGCATACTGATGGATCTTCATCATGGCCTCGATCAGCTCGACCGGCGCGCACGCAAACCCGATCCGCCAACCGGTCATGGCAAAGGCCTTGGAAACTCCGTGGAGAAAAACAGTGCGCTCCTTCATGCCAGCAAGCGAGGCAATGCTCGTATGGCGACCGCCCTCGTAGGTGAGCTCGCTGTAAATTTCGTCGGTCATCACCACGAGATCATGGCGAATGCAAACCTGCGCGATTTTTTCCAATTCGTCCCGGGTCATGGTTGCGCCCGTGGGATTGGTGGGGAAGTTCAACATCACGACCCGCGTGCACGGCGTGACGGCTTTTTCCAATTCTTCCGCGCGTAACGCGAATCCATCGGCGGCGTGGGTTTGTACCGCTCGGGCGACGCCGCCGGCAAGGACGATGCTCGGCGCATACGATACGTAGCACGGTTCGTGATACAAAACCTCGTCACCCGGATTTAGCAGGGCGCGCAGCGCGAGATCGATCGCCTCGGAGACACCGACCGAGACCAGTACCTCCGAAAGCGCGTCGTAGCGGACCTCGAAATGCTGGTGCACATACTCCGCAATCGACCGCCGCAGACGCGGAAGACCGAGATTCGACGTGTAGCCGGTGCGTCCGCGCTCCAGCGCATAGATGGCCGCCTCCCGGATGTGCCATGGGGTGGCAAAATCCGGTTCGCCGATTCCCAGCGAGATGACATCGGACATCGACTGGACGACTTCGAAAAAATCGCGGATTCCCGACCGTGGGATGTCGCGAACGTGATTGGCAACGCGAACACTCACGGCGAGACAGCGAGACGTTCGGGAGCGGATTCCATCTGATGGAACGCTCCATTTTCCTTGTAGGTCTTGAGCCGGAAATGGGTGGCGGTGGCCTGGACGGCATCGATGGTGCTGAGCTTCTCGGCCACAAACGCCGCCGCCCGCCGCAGATTGTCGGCCTCGACGATGATGAGCAGGTCGTAACCGCCGCTCATGAGGTAGCAACTCTGCACCTCCTCGAACTTGGCGATGCGCGAAGCAATGCGGTCAAATCCCCCGTCGCGCTCGGGTGTGATTTTCACCTCGATGACAGCCGTGACTTTTTCGCTGTCCCATTTTTCCCGATTGACGATGGCCTGATAGCCGAGAATGACGCCTTCGTTTTCAAGTCGCGCGATGGCTTGGTTGAGATCCTCCTCGTTCAGATCAAGGAGCCGGGCCATGTCGGCACGCGGCATCAGGGCGTTTTGTTGCAGAAGATCGATGATGGCATCCATGGGAATCCGGCATCATGGAAACCGACTCGCCACTTGGCAAGCATGCGGAGCGGGCGTAGATTGGGCGTGCCATGGCAACCACAAAGAAAAAACCAGCCGCCAAGAAACCCGCCAGCAAAGCCCCAGCCGCAAAAAAGGCCGCTCCGACAAAGTCGCGCGCGACGAAGCACACACCCTCCGCCGAGCACAAGGCCGCCAGCGCCGCGCTGAAGATGGTGGATGAAGCCGCCGCGTTGCTTCGCAAGGGTATTTCGACCGGAGCCTCGACCACGGAAAAAGCCCGCCTCGAAGCGAAGAGCAAAGCCCACTCGCTGCTCAATCAGGCCTCGCACTCCCTCGGCAGCCTTCTCGGAGAGAGCACGTCGGCCTTGCGGAAGGCGATCAACAAACTCTGAGTTCTCGCCGGAGAATTTTCACCACCGCGGGTGCCGCCAAGTTGGTTGCACCCGCGGTTTTTTTGCCGGCCCGGCGGCGCGGTCGAAGCTCAGAGCCCGAAGAAACGCTGGGCAGTCGGCATGCGACGTCCGATCCCGAAAGCGCGTCCGGTGACCTTGATTCCCGGTGCCGCCTGTTCCCGTTTGTATTCGTTGAAATCCACCCGGCGCAAAACCCAGCGAACGGTATCGGCTTCGAATCCCCGCCGGATAATGTCGGCCGCTCCGAGATTTTCCTC
Source organism: uncultured Chthoniobacterales bacterium (assembly GCA_964516295.1). Lineage (GTDB taxonomy): Bacteria > Verrucomicrobiota > Verrucomicrobiia > Chthoniobacterales > Terrimicrobiaceae > CAZEYT01. The sequence goes on from CAZEYT010000085.1 coordinate 7,743, forward strand.
CACATAGAGCCGGAGAATCTCATCCAGAATCTCATAGGGCGGCAAAGTGTCCTGATCGGTCTGGTCGGGGCGCAACTCGGCGCTCGGCGGCTTTTCAATCGTGCGCCGTGGAATCAGATCGCGCCCGGCGCGGGCATTCAAATGCCCGGCCAGTTTGTAAACGAGCGTCTTCGGCACATCGGAGATCACGGCCAACCCGCCGCACATGTCCCCGTAGAGCGTGCAATAGCCCACCGCGAGTTCGCTTTTGTTCCCGGTGGTGAGGAGGAGGTGGCCGAACTTGTTCGAGAGAGACATGAGCGTCAGGCCGCGCAGACGGGCCTGCATGTTTTCCTCAGTTGTATCTTCCGCCAGCCCGGAAAAGACAGGACCCATCTGGCCTTGGAAGGCCGCCAAGCTCGGTGCGATGGGGATTTCGAGGCAGTTGATCCCAAGATTCTGTGCGAGCGCCAGCGCGTCCTCGACGCTGTGTCCGGACGAGAATGGCGACGGCATGGACACGCCGGTGACCTGTGCGGGACCTAGGGCTTCGACGGCGAGAACGGCGGTGACCGCGCTGTCGATGCCGCCGCTGAGCCCCAGCACGGCGGTGCGGAATCCGCACTTGTGCATGTAATCCCGCAGCCCGGTGACCAGCGCGCGGCGGAGATCCTCGAGGTCATTGCCACCGGCCGGAGCGAAGGGATCCATCGAAAGCGAACCACTACCGATCCCCGGCAGCGGCTCAAAGTGCGCGGCGTGGTTCATGTCGCCGATGTCGGCCACGAAGAGTCCCTCTTCAAAACCGGGCGCCTCGAGCCAAACGGCACCATCGGCCTTGGCAACGAGGGAATGACCGTCGAAGACGAGCTGGTCGTTGCCGCCGACGGCATTGCAATAAAAGAAGGGCACACGGTGCTTCCCGGCCTGATGCTGGAGCATCTCGCGCCGCTGCGCGGGTTTGCCGATCTGGAACGGCGAGGCGCTCAGGTTCAAGATTGCCGCCGCCCCCGCTGTCACCAACTCGCGCACCGGATCCCGTGTGTAGAGTCCGCGTGGCAAATACTCCGCCGTCCAAACGTCCTCGCAAATGGTGACGCCAAATTTTCGTCCGCCGATCTCCACGACCTGCGAGTCGGTGGCCGGTTCGAAATACCGGGCTTCGTCGAAAACATCATAAGTCGGGAGAAGCGATTTCCGAACCATCCGAACCGGCTTTCCGGCTTCGAGGATGGCGACGGAATTGAAAAATGGGCGGCCGTTTCGCGCCGGGTTGGCCTCGACACAGCCGATCATCCAGGCTGCGGAGCCGACCTTTTCATGCAGGTCCTCCAGCGCACGCCGGCAGGCGGGAACGAAATCGGATGCGAAGAGGAGATCCTGCGGCGGGTAGCCGCACAGGGAGAGCTCGGGCGTGAGAACAATGCCCGCCCCGCGGCGTTCGAGTTCCTGCGCGGCGGCGACAAGCTTGGCCGTATTGCCGGAGAAATCCCCGACGGTGGTATTGATCTGCGCGAATCCGATTTTCATGGGTTACCAGAACCCCCACTGGCGGGTGTTCATGATGTATACGCCGAGAATCAGATTGGTGAGCGCATGCGCCGCGATGCAGGCGGAGAGACTGCGGGTCTTCACCGCGATGAAGTTGAAAATGATTCCTGTCAGAAACGCGGCGGGCCAGTCCGGCGGATTGTGGACCAGCATGAAAAGCCCGGCCACACCGAAAAACGCCGCGGGCTTGTAGGTGCCGAAGGCGACGTTCGTGAAATCTTCGCGGATCAAATAGCGCATCAAAAATCCGCGCCAGAAGATTTCCTCAATCAATGGCACGATAATGACGAGCCGGGCGAACCGCGAGATCACGGTGAGCCAGTAGAGCAGCGGATCATTTTCAAAGACGCTGGGATCAAACCCCTCGGTCCGCGGCGCGAATCCAAAGACCACTTGCGGTGAAACCCACAGAACCAGCGCGAGGAGACCGCCGCCAATCGCCCATCCCATGCCGCCGCGCCCGAAGTCGTATTGTTTCCAGTAAAAAACCAAGGCCGCTGCACAGACAAGGGTTTGGAGCGGATATACCCAATATTCCGGGCGGTGGAGGAAGAGATTGCCGGAATCCTTGAAGACCATCTTCACGGCCGAAACCACCGCGAGTCCCCCCAAAAACAAGGCAAACGGGACGACATACGCCGCAATCGGAGTGCGCACGGAGGAATTCATGCCCCGACGCATAGCCGAAATACCCGGCGGAATGGAACACTTTTGCTTCCCGCGTCCTCCGCCGCCTGTTACTCACTCCGATGGTGACGAACAACCCCGTCTATCACTTCTTTCACACGCCGGGAAATCCGGGGCCGTTTCTGATCCGGATGGCCGTGGCGGCGGTCTTTTTTTACCACGGGGCGCAGAAGGCTCTCGGGTGGTTTGGCGGGCCGGGCTGGGACACGACGCTCGCTTCCTGGACGACCTCGCTCGGGCTCCCGATTTTTCTCGGAGCCATCGTGATTGCAGGCGAGTTGCTCATCTGCGTTTCCCTCTTCTTCGGATTTCTGACACGGTTGTCAGGGCTTGGCGTTGTGGCGATCATGTCCGGGGCCATCGTCGTTCTTGTGCGCGGTGGGGCGGGCGTGATGGACCTCGAGCTTCCGGTTCTCGTGTGCACCGCGGGGCTCGCCCTGTTTTTCCTCGGAGGCGGAGCGCTTTCCCTGGATCGCGCCATCAGCCGCAACATCCTCCCGGTGGTCGGCTGACCGCGGACGGGCTGTGAAGATCGCGGCTCTGATCGTCGGGGCGGGCATCTGCCTCTTCAGCGGGATTTTCTTTGCGGCAACGACCGTGCTTTTGCGACGGTGGACGGGAGAGAAAAAAACAGGGACGTCAACCCGCGAACCCGTCACATTTTTCCGTCCGTTGAAGCCGGGGGAAATTCGTCTTCGAGAACATTTGCAGGTGTTTCTCGCGGGAATCGAGCCCGGCGATCAGGTGCTCTGCGGAGTGAGGAGCGAACGGGATCGTGAGCTCGTGGCCGATCTCGCGCGCGAATTTCCCCAAGCCGATCTCACCTGCGTGGTATGTGCGGAAACCGGATGCCGCAATCCCAAGGTGAGCAAGCTCATCCAGCTGGAACCCCTCGCCCGACATGATCTCTGGATCATTCTCGACAGTGACACCACCGTCGGCGCGGACGAATTGCGGGCATTCCGGGCCGAGTGGAAGGCTTCCGGAGCGGATGCGGCATCGGCACCGTATTTTTTTCAAAATGGCGAAACTGCGTTCGCCCGCTTGGACGCGGTCGCCACATCGCTCACGCTCTGGCCGGGCGTCAGTCTCCTCCGGGCACGGGGTGGCGTTGATTTCCTCCTCGGGGCCTGCATGGGGATCCGGGCCTCCGTCCTGAAATCCCTCGGCGGCTGGCAGGCGCTCGGGGACGCTCTCGCCGACGATAACGAGCTCGCCCGCGCCGTCGTGCGACAGGGAGGGCGCGTTCATACCACCACGACCCCGGTCGGTCTCGACGCCGGGACGATGTCGGCCGCCGAATGGATTCTCCACCAGCACCGGGCGCTCTCGACCTACCGGCTCTGCAACCCGCTCGGGTCACTCGGACTGCCCCTGACGCACGGAATCGCTGCCTCGCTGGTGCTCGCGCTCGCTTTCCGCAGGTCGCCACTGGCTTGGTTCGTGCATGGATTGCTCGTTTTTCTTCGCACGTTCTCCGCCCGCGAATTCCCCGGAGGCGACCGCCGGTGGTGCCTCGGCAGCGTCTGGCTTGCGAGCGTGCTCGAGCCCATTTTCTGGCTGTCCGCGTGGCTTCCCCTTCCTGTCCGCTGGTCGGGAGGTTGGCTGAAGACGCGTCGGGGTAAATTT
>CAZEYT010000086.1:0-11537 GCA_964516295.1 uncultured Chthoniobacterales bacterium
ATGCTCTACGAGATCATCTCGCCCGATGCCTTCCTGCGGCCCTTCATCGACGACTACGCAACGCTGTCGAACATCTATCTGGTGGTGCGCAATGCCTACGCGCGGCGGGTGTATGTGGATCGGGACTTCCAGAAGAAGACCAACGAACTGGTGCAGAAGCACATTGGCGCAGCCGTGTCAGAGCCGATGACGGAATATGTCGTGATCGACCGCAGCACCATCGAGACCATCAAGCTCAAGGACGAAGGCAAGGCGACCAAGGTGATCAACCTCATCAAGGCCATCCAAAAGGAAGCCGAAGAAAAGAGCGACGATCCCTTCCTGCTCGCCATGGCCGACCGGGCACGCGCCGTGCAGGAGGCCTTCGAGGCCCGGCAGGAAAGCACCGAAGAGGCGCTGGAGAATCTCCTCTCGGCCATCGCCAAGAATGAGGCACGAAAAAGGGAGCAGGTAGCCAAAGGCTTGGACAGCTTTACCTACTTCATGGTGTGCAGTTTCACCGAGGACGGGATTCCAAACCCGGAAAAAGTGGCCGGGAAGGTGCGGGAAGCTTTCGAGAAGCACCCCAACTGGAAGACCAGCGAGGCGGAACTGCGGGAAGTCCGCAAGCAGGTGACCTTCGCCATTTTCTCCGAAGAGGAGGACCTGAACAAAGTGACCGCCACGGTGGATGCGCTATTCACGCTGTTGCAGAGGAGCACGAAGGCATGAAGCGCTGGCGGAACAGGGAGGAATTCAGAGCCCGTGTGCTCGAATGGGCCGCGAAGCTCGATGTGAAGGCGACCGCCATCTACATCCGCCCGATGCGCCGGAAATGGGCATCCTGCTCCACGGCGGGCACGCTAAGCTTCAACGCTGAGCTTCTCGGAATGGACACGAAACTCGGCGACTACGTCATCGTGCATGAGCTCCTCCATTTTTCGGTCCCCAACCACGGGCGGTTGTGGAAAAGCCTCATGCGGGCTCACTTGGGGGACTGGGAAAAATTGGAAGCCCGCCTTCCGCGAGCGCCCAGTCCGTCAATGAACTGAAGCGACAGGGCATGCTGTCCCGCAATGTGCATCGCCCAAGCGAATGCGGGCGGTGTCCTCTCGGAAAAGCCCCATTTGGCAATGCCAGATTATGGTCATGGCAGTGAATCCATGGACTCGCAGCATTTCTCTTGTCGCTCAAACTCTTCTTCTTCGCGTTCCTTTTCCAGCAATTCCATTTCTTTTTCGGTCTGCCAAGCCTGCCAGTCGAACGCGTGGATCGCGTCCTCCTCTTTCGCGAGTTCCGCGCATTCCTCGAGGTAGAAGTAGCGAGCCCAGTCGAGTTCTTCGAGACGTTCTGCGAATTCGATCCAGGCCCAGTCTGATTCCCGCGCATTCTTCTTTGCTTTGAGTTCTTGAGCCTCTTCTTCGATGTCCAGTCTCCACAAGGCGAGTTTCGCTTTTCTGAGCTGAAATTCGGCAAACCAGCGATCTGGGTTGAACGCCCGGTCAGGTCTTGTTAGAGAAGCTTCTTCGGTTGACTGGCTCAGATGATTAAACTTCTTCAGCGTAGCGGGAACGTCGAGGCCCAGAGTTTCAAGGATTTTGCGTAAGGTGTACGCCCCGATCTTGACGCCCTTTTCCGCCCTCTGGATCGTTCGAATGTTTATCTCCGCCATTTTCGCGAGATCGTCTTGGGTGAGGGCGAGTACGGTCCGCTGATTTTTGATTTCGAGGCCAAGGCTGATCGTGTCGGTGTTCATGGGATCAAATGTAGCGCGGCGACGCGTCGCCGGGTAGCGACAGTTCTGCGACATTTGGGGGAATCCACAGTCCGTTCGGACATTCCTTCTAACCATTCAGACCGTTTAGAGCGGCTTCTGACTGCCTTGCTCAAACCGGTTCTGTTTTCCGAGTCAGCGAGATTCGGCAGATTCTGAATTTGCGCCCCGCTCTGTCCAAGGTGGATGGCCAAGCACTCGAAAGCGCGGTTTCCCTATAGGCGGAATCCGGCACCACAAGCGGAAGCAACTCGTCGCCAAGGAGGTTCGAGTTGCGGATGATGCTGCTAGCAGACTTTTCCGACAGGCCGCGCTGCGCCCATGATCAAGTGCAATTGATCGCAATGGATTCGAGGCGATTCATTTGCGAAGTAAGGCAGTCGCCGGGTTTTAGACTTCCGCGCCAACTCGCAGAAACTTGGTCCTGCGATGCGTCCGCGATTGGGATTCCGTTTTTGTTCAGCCAACTATTGCGCTGCGCCTCCCCCGTCGAAACCATCAGGTGATCTGCCAAAATATGGGCAACGCGAAGGGTTGGAATCTCCGGAGCAACATCGCGATCTCTCAGACGGGTAAAGTCGAGTAGAGAAAAGTTCTCAACGAGTGTTTCGAGCAGGATGAGAGGATTCTTGAGATGGTTCTTCGATCGAAAGACGTTGAAATCACTCAAATGAATATTCGAGCAGAAGCCGGCACCAGTGGCGAATTCGGGGTCGCCGTCTTCGAAGAGACGGATGGCGCAATATCGAAGGGCGTCCATATTGATCGCGCAGGCTTCGCAGCCTCCCGTGACGGAGGTTACCCGAATGTTGTGTATTGGGTTTCGAACGCTCGCGAGACGGACGAAAGAATGACAGTCGTCGGCGATAAGGTTGCTCACGGTGATGTTCGACAGAGGGCCACAGCAGAGGCCCAGATTCTGCGGTCTGGCGAGGGCGTCGTCCGCTACCAAGGCAACAAGATCGTCTTTTGTGGCCGATGGACCAACGCCGCGAATGTTGGAGATGGTCCCATTGTGGGAGTTGCCCGCAACGTGGATGCCGTCTTGGTTGGGGCGAGGATTGGTCGCGGTGAACTCGAAGTCGATGCATTCGAAGTTGTCAACGTGAGCCATCCGGACGAAGTAAGTCTCGGCATCGCGTAGACGCAGGTGCCTGAGTTCGAGATTACGGACATTGATGAAATTCATCGAGACTCCGGTGTAGTCTCCTCGTTCACTTCCACCCCGCGGGTTCGTTCTGTTGTTTCCGTCCCAAACGCCACCCTCGATTCGTATCGCCTCGTTGCCAGTGGTAGGATCCGCATTGGCGATCAGATGGATGTCTTCGGAGACACCAGCGCCATCGGCAAGAATGACAGTGGCGCGATCATGAAAGCGCAGCCAACGCCCAGAAGGAACGCGGAGGGTTTTGCTGATCTTGTAAGTTCCTTCAGGGACTTCGATCAATTCAAAGCCGCTGTCGATCGCCCGTTGCATGGCAGCGCTGTCGTCAGAAACCCCGTCGCCGACCGTTCCGAAGGTAGCTGCCGAGCGGCAATTCGACACAGGGAGGGTTAGAGGCGGAAGCGACGGCCTTTTCATCATGGAAGGGATGATAAGCGTCAATACTAGCGGCCGTAACGCGATTCGTTTCGTGAAGTAATTTGACAGGAAAACAAAAAATATCTTGAGAGAGGCTCTTTCGCGCTGAACTTTCACTCCATGCCGTTCCGAACTGTTTTTGAGAGTACTCGCCTCGGAAAGCGCGGGAGCTCCCTTTCAGGCGCAGCGACTTCCCGCCGAGTGACCTTTCCCGCTTCCAAGGGTTGCGTGTGGATCGACAATCTTTAGCAACGCCTTATCCAGTCATGTGTTTTCGTCTCTTCCGCCTTCAGATTGCCGTTTCATTCTTTTTCGTCGCGGGATCCCTGTTTCCGTTGAATTTGCGCGCTTTAGTGAATCCCAAAGTCCAACCGCAGCATTTCTTCTCGACCTACAATGCCGTTCTGCTGCTCAAAGTCGTCGATGTGGACAGCCAGAATCTCACGGCGAAACTTGCGGTAGAGGGCCTTGCAAAGGGAGAGTTTTCTCCGACAACGATCACGCTGAAAGCCGCAAATCGCGATCAGCTCGATCTCGTTCTCTCCATTGCAACGGGACAGAACATTGTCGCATTCGTCGGGAAAGATAAACCGCGGAGCGCGGTGCTTGACGTCCTGTATTACATCGGCGGCGGCAAATGGCACCGTGCAAAGTTGGCCTCCGCCGAGACGCCAGAGATCTGGAATCTGCTTGCAGATGCGGATGCGGGCGAGTCTGCGCAGAGCAATCAGATTCTTTTCGGAACCTTTAACGGTTCGGTTACGAACTTTTGGGACATGATGGAGGATTTCCAAGAAGGAAGGGCGTACTTTCCGGCCAAGCCGTTTGCCCGCTTCTCGGCGGTGAAGGTGGGTGACGGCCGAGGCGAGTTGCGCGGTGTGGCTGTGGCCGATTTAAACTCCGACGCGCGCTTGGACGTAGTCGCAACGAGCCCGGCGGGTGACCGGGTCTTCTTCCAGTCGGATTCCGGCGGTTTTGATGACAAGACAGAGGAGGTGGGGCTGACAACGGAAAGCCGCAGCGTGAGCGTCGGTGATGCCAACGCCGACGGCCAGGTGGATCTTTTGCTCGACGGTGTCGTTTTTCTTCAGAAGGACGGAAAGTGGACGCGCAGCACCGCGGTAACCCCGGGTGACAAGATGCTCTGTGCGGCCTTCGTGGAGGTCGACGGCGACGGCTACCCGGATGTCGTCGTAAGTCGCGAGGGAGGAGGCCTGGCTGTTTGGAAAAACACGTTTGCTGATCGGGCTGCGGTGGGTTTCGTGGACATTTCGGAGTCCCTTGGCCTTCGCGAGGAGGACGCTGGAGCCGGGGGCTCCGGCTATTTCGAGCCGCTCGATTGGAACGGCGACGGAAGAACAGATTTGATCTATCTAACCGGCCCCGGTTGGCTTCTCATCAACAAGGGCGAAAACTTTGAGCCTGTCGCGTTGGGCGACGAGGAGGAGGACTATGAGTTCGCCACGGCGGCGGGAGCGGCGTTTGTTCAACCAGATCGCACGGCAGTTCTTGTGGGACTCCGCGACGGGAATAAAATGCTCCTCGAGGCGAGCGCGGACGGGCCGCGGGACATTACCCGCTATGGCAACGAGATCCAAGACGATGCGTCCGGCATCCTTTCCGTCGTGGCCGAAGATATCACGGCTGACGGTCGGGTGGACATTTATGCTGCGAGTGGGCAGGCGGGTTCCCCTGCATTTTTCTGCATGAACCGCGGCTATGGCTCGTTTCTCACGCCCGAAAAGTATTCGGCCGGTTTGATTCCGCCCGAGGTACTCTCGGCACCGGTTTGGGGCTTGGCCGCCGGAGATGTGACCGGTGACGGCGCCAACGACTTGGTCGTTGGTGCGAAGGACGGCACGGTCTGGCTGCTCAAGAACGAGACCCTGGGCGACCGGAAGGCCGAAGCGGTTCCGAGCACACTGCCAGATGATCGCAAGCAGATCGAGGCCCGATTGGCAACTGTTCGGTTGGAAGGGAAAATTGGTGTGATCGGCGCGCGAATCGTTCTCCTCGATGCAAAAGGCCGGGTCGCGGCAACCACTCGGCTCGGAGGGAATGTCGGTGCTGGCTCAGCCGGACCGCTTCAGACTGTATTCGCGGCCCGGGAACCGGGTCCGTACGAGGTTGTTGTTACGTTTGCGGATGGCAAGGAAATCCGGCGTCCGCTGGATCTTTCGGCGTCACAACCGCGCCATCAAAGCGTCACAATTTCGCGTGCCGACCGTCCGTGAAGGCGGCTTCCCGCAGTTAGCGGTATAAATCATTTCCTGTAAACTCCCGAGACCATCGGCAGGTCGCAGCGTTTCCCGGAGGTTTATCCGATTTTAATGCCTATGATTCCGTTTCCCGCACGTCGCATCGAATGGTTTGAGAACGCCCGCTTTGGGATGTTTCTTCACTGGGGGTTGTATTCCCTCCTCGGGCGCGGGGAATGGGCGATGAACCGCGAGCGCATCCCGCTTGAGACCTACCGGAAGCTTGCCGACGACTTTGCGGTCGAGGATTTCGACCCGGCCGATTGGGCCGATCTGGCGCGGCGTGCCGGTATGAAATACATGGTGCTGACAGCCAAGCATCACGAGGGATTTTGTCTTTGGGATTCCAAGGCCTGCGGATTTAACGCTGTCAATAGCGCGGCACGGCGCGACCTTGTCGGAGAGTATGTGGAAGCGGTGCGCAAGACGGGTCTCAAGGTGGGACTCTACTATTCTCTCGGCGACTGGTATCACCCCGACTGGCGACGAGGATGGAGTGGCGACGATGCGGCTCGCGAGCGGTTCATGGATTACACCCACGCACTCGTTCGGGAGTTGATGACGGGTTACGGCACAATCGACATTCTTTGGTATGACCTTCCGCAGTGCTACACAGCCGCCCAGTGGCGCACAGTGGAGTTAAACGCGATGGTGAGAGCGTTCCAGCCTGGCATCCTGATCAACAACCGCGCGATGACGGCCGAGGACTTTGGGACACCCGAGCAGCATGTCGCGGCGGCCTCGCCCGGACGCCCGTGGGAATCGTGCATGACGCTCAATGAAAATTGGGGATTCTGTCCGTCCGATAAAAACTTCAAATCTCCGAGGGACATCGCACTCATGCTGGCTGCCGTCTCGTCCGGCGGCGGCAATCTGCTCCTGAATGTCGGCCCCGACGGACGCGGCAACATTCCGCCGGAATCGCAGGCCATCCTCGAATCCGTCGGACGCTGGCTGGAAGCGCACGGCGAGGCGGTGCTGACCACCGGTCGCCACAACCTGAGCTTCAACCTCTGGGGACCGAGCACCGTTTGCGGGAACACGATGTATTTGTTTCTCAAAAACTACTTCGGCCCCACCGTCACAGTCGGCGGTCTGCGGCAAAACGTCCTGCAAGCGACATTGCTCGGGAGCGACCGGGTGCTGACGGCCACGCGGCAAGGCGATCAGACCATTATCACCGGCCTCCCCCAGCAGGAAACCAACGAGCTGGTCAGCGTGGTCAGGCTCGATCTCGACGAGCCGCCCTCGCAGGACACCAGCGAAGTCATCGGCTACGCGGATGTCTTCCCCCATTTCCCGAACTAACTCTGCGCCGCAATCCGCCATGCCACACCTCCACCGCATCCTTGCCGCTGTCCTTGTTTCCACCGCTGCCGCCTTCCACGCTCAGGCCGCTAACACAGGCGTCGCGGGGATGACCGAATACGAAATCCCGAAAAATTCCGGCTGGGTCAATGTCCGCGATCTCGGCGCGAAGGGCGATGGAGTCACCGACGACACCGCGGCGATCCTGTCCCATAAGCCCGAATCCGAACACTCGGTCGGGACGATTTACTTCCCGAACGGCACCTACCTCTTGAGCGACACGATTTTTGTGGGCAGCAAGCGGGTGATATTCCAAGGCGAGAGCCGCGACGGGGTGATTCTCAAACTCAAAGCGAACAGCCCGGGCTTTGGCGATTCGTCCGCGCCGAAACCCTTTATTTCCACCTTTGGTCGATTCATGGATCGCAAAGCGAACATGGGCCAGGCATTTCGGAATTCGGTGTTCGACCTAACGATTGAAGTCGGGCCGGGAAACCCCGGCGCCGTGGCGCTGCACTACCTTGCGAACAACCAGGGCGGGGTCGAAAATGTCGCGATTCGCGGCCAAGGCAAAGCGGGTCTGGGCCTCGTCACAAACTGGCCAGGACCGTCGTTGATCCGCAAAGTTTCGATTGAAGGCTTTGACATCGGTGTCTGGAGCCTTATCGGCCAATACAGCATGACCTTCGAAGACATCTCGCTGAAAGGGCAGAAAGAATTCGGCATCTTCAATCGCGGGCAGGCGCTCTTTATCCGCGGCCTCAAGAGCGAAAACACTGTCCCGGCCATCCGCAACACTCTGCCGACGACGAACATCGTTGTCGTGGACAGCCAACTCACCGGGGGCGCGCCGACGAATATCGCCATCGACTCGCTGGAGGCCGAGCCATCCAAGCGCTACACGTTCCAAAAGATCACGCCGGGCGTCTTCCTCCGCAACGTCTCCACCAGCGGATACAAGCAGGCGCTCGCGCTCAACCGCGACGGAAAAACGATCGATGTCAAAGGAGGTCTCGTCAACGAGTTCAGCTCGATCCCGGCCGCCCGGCTGATGTCGAACGCGAAGACCTCGCTCAACCTCCCGGTCGAAGACGCACCGACGGTCGATCTCGGGGATTCGGCCAACTGGGTGAACCTTCGCGATTTCACGCCGGGCACCGTCACGATCAAAGATAAGACCTACCAAGACTGGAGCGTCGCCTTGCAGGCGGCAGTAGACACCGGCGCGGAAGTGATCTACCTGCCGCGCGGCGATTACAATATTTTTGACACGGTCGAATTACGCGGAAAAATCAAAGCGATCATGGGCATGGATAGCGCGCTCAAAACGGATCTTTGGACGGATAAACCGGGACCCGCCCTCCGCATCGTCGAGAACGGCCAGCCCGCTTTGCTCATCGATCGCCTCACCGACAACTACGGCAAGGCACTAATCTTTATGGAACTGGCGGCAAAAAAAACTCTCATCATCCGCAACTCGATCTTCGGGCGTTTTCGCAACACCGTGCCCGGAGGCAAAGTGTTTCTCTACGACGTGTGCGGCGCCAACTACGCCTTCGACAACCTCTCGGTCTGGGCCCGCCAGTTCAATCCCGAAGCCAGCCCGAAGCGGGAAGACTCGTTTAACATCCGAGTCAAAGGCGGCTCTCTCTGGGTGCTCGGGCTGAAAACCGAATACGGCAAAACCGTCATCGAAGCCACGGATGGCGCGAAGGTCGAGGTGCTTGGCGGGTGGCACTACCACGATGGCGAAGTCGGCTACATCAACAGTGCTTCCCAAATGACCATTGCCGGCCTGCTCACGAGTAATGGCTGGTTTAAGGAAGCCCTCATCCGGGAGATTCGTGGATCGCAGACAAAAGACCTGCAACCCGCCATCGGAAAAGCCGAAGCCGACAACTTCAACGGCGGCTACCGCCAGTATGGAACCCTTGTCCCGTTGTATCTCGGAAACTAAAGTTGCGGCCACGGGCGACAGGACATCCCGAGGTTTGAATCCAACGCCCAGCGTGTTAATGGGATGACGCAAGATTTCGCAAATCCCCCGGCTCGCCTCCGTGGTATTCCTTTCTGGTGTTGGAACAACCGCCTCGACCGGGACAAGCTCTTTCGGCAGCTCGAAGCCTTCACGCAAATGGGCTTCGGTGGGGTCGTCATCCATGCCCGCACCGGTCTCGAGACCGAGTATCTCGGCTTGGAGTTTCTCGAAACTGTGCGCGCTTGCGTCGCCCGGGCAGAAACGCTGGGCCTTGCCGTCTGGCTCTACGACGAAGACCGCTGGCCGAGCGGATTCGCTGGCGGCAAAGTCACGTCCGACCCCGCCTTTCGCTCGCGCTATCTACTTTTTACCCCACATTCCTACGAGGCACTTGGTGCATCGTCGCAGCCGAACGTCTCGCAGGCGCGCGGTGCCCGCACGGGGAAGGGGTGCCTGCTGGCCCGCTACGAAATCCACCTCGAAGATGGCTTTCTCAAGCACTACCGCCGCTTGCAGCCGGGGGAAGCCTCCCGCGATGGCCGGGAATGGTTTGCCTACCTCGAAACCGCTCGCCCGTCCGCATGGTTCGGCGGCCAAACCTACGTCGATACGCTCAACCCCAAGGCCATTGACCGCTTTATAGAGTCCACCTACGAAGCTTACCGCGCCGCTCTTTCCGAGAGCTGGGGCCAGTCCGTTCCCGGCATCTTTACCGACGAGCCGCAAATGGCCATCAAATCGGTTTTCGCCCATTCCACGGACGCGACCGACCTTGTGTTTCCATGGACGGACGACCTCCCCGAGACGTTCGCAGCCACCTTCCACCAGTCGCTCGAAGACCACCTTCCCGAACTTTTCTGGGAACGCACCGATGGGCGTCCATCACAGATTCGCTATCGCTTTTTTGAGCACACGACCGAACGCTTCGCGCGCGCCTTTTCCGACCGCCTCGGCGCCTGGTGCCGGGAAAACGGCATCCTGCTCACCGGCCATCTCATGATGGAAGGCGAACTCTACAATCAGGCCCAATCCGTCGGGGAATCTATGCGACATTACCGGGCGTTCGACCTGCCGGGCATCGACCTCCTTTGCGATTGGCGCGAATACAACACCGCCAAGCAGGCCCAGAGCGCCGCGCGCCAATTCGGACGCCCCGGCGTGATGAGCGAACTCTACGGCGTCACTGGCTGGGATTTCACTTTTGCCGGACACAAGGCGCAAGGCGACTGGCAGGCCGCCCTCGGCGTCACCCACCGGATGCACCACCTCGCTTGGATGAGCATGGCCGGCGAAGCCAAACGCGATTACCCCGCCTCCATCTTTACCCAGTCGCCATGGTGGAAGGAATACGACCTCATCGAAAGCCACTTCGCCCGCGTGCGCAGCCTCCTCGAACGCGGCAAGGCCTCGGTCCGCGTGGCCGTGATCCATCCCATCGAGAGCTATTGGCTCGCGTTCGGTCCACGTGACAAGACGACGCGACTCCGCGCGCAGTTGGAAGACAATTACAACCGCCTCACCGATTGGCTCCTTTTCGGTCTTATCGACTTCGATTTTCTTTGCGAGTCCTTGCTCCCTGGCCTCTGCCCCCAGCCCGCCGCCGCGCCCCTCGCAGTCGGCCAGTCTCGTTACGATGTCGTGATTGTCCCGCCGCTGCGCACGATCCGGCAGTCCACGCTCGACATTCTGCAAAAATTCGCGTGTGCCGGAGGCGAGATCCTCATGATGGGCCCGCCGCCACGCTGGGTCGATGCGGTGGAATCCTCAGCCGCCGACTGGCTGGCTCACCACGCCCGCGAAGTGCCCTTCGGCCAGGGCGACCTCCTGGGAGCACTGGAAACCCGCCGCGAACTCGACATCCTCGACGCCGAGGCTAAACCCGCCGTCACCTTGTTCCATCAGATTCGTCAGGACAAAAACAAGCGCCATCTTTTTGTCTGCAATACCGACCGCGATAAACCGCTCCGCAACGCCTCGGTGCGCCTGCGTGGCCTCGGCACCGTCACCGCCCACGACACCCTCACCGGCCAGTCCCAGGCCGTGCCCGTCGAACACCTTGGCGGCTGGACCTGCTGGACGTTCGACTTCGAGGCGCACGGACACGGACTCTTCACCCACACACCCGCTGAAATCACACCCGCCCCGCGCCCCGTTCGGAATTGGCAGGAGACCTCCCGGCTGCACAGCACGGCGATCACACGCGATGAGCCGAACGTCCTCCTCCTCGACCGCGCCCGCTGGCGGCTCGACGGCGGCGATTGGCAGCCCGAAGAAGAATTGCTGCGCCTCGGCAATCGCTTGTGCTCTCACTTCGGCATCCCCACGCAACACGGCGACATCGCGCAACCCTGGACCGACCGCGCGCCAACCCCGCATCGCGGCTGGCTCGATCTGTCTTTCCCGTTCGATGCCGACCTCCCGCTCGACCACCTCCGCCTCGTTGTCGAGCAACCCGAGACCATCGCCATCGCATGGAACGGCGGCACTGCAGCGGCACGCACGCAGAAAAAAGCGCCTTCGCAAGCGCGGTTTGCAAGCAACACCGCCCGCCGCTGTTGCACCACCCACAACAACAACAAACACTTTACAAGCTCAATTACACAACAAAACATACTTCTCACGCACTGATTGCCGGAACGATCCGGGGAGGCGAGCAGC
>CAZEYT010000087.1:0-11469 GCA_964516295.1 uncultured Chthoniobacterales bacterium
ACCAAGACCAAAGAATGATCGACGCCGTCATCCAAGGGTTCGGTGGGTTGCTGGAGGGCACCCGATTTTTGCTCGATCAGGGCGGACCCAACGTCATCATGATCGCCGTGGCCGGGGTGATGTTCTGGCTGGCCATCGTCCGTGGCGTCGAGCCGCTCCTTCTCCTGCCCATCGCTTTCGGCTGCCTGTTGGTGAATCTCCCGCTCAGCGGACTCATGGAGCCGGGCGGCGTTCTGAAGACGCTCTATGACTTCGGCATCGGGAACGAGCTTTTTCCCCTGCTGATCTTTGTCGGAATCGGATCGATGACCGACTTTACGCCGCTCCTTGCGAATCCCCGCCTGTTGCTCTTCGGAGCCGCCGGGCAGCTTGGAATCTTTCTTACCCTGCTCATCGCGCTTGGCCTCGGTTTCTCCAAAGAAGAGGCGGTGGCTGTCGCGTCCATCGGTGCGTGTGACGGCCCGACCGTGATTTATGTTTCCAACCTTTTCGCCGGGATGGATCGCATTCCGACAGCCATGGTCGGAGCTCTCGCCGTGGCGGCCTATTCTTACATGGCGCTTGTTCCGGTGATTCAACCGCCCATTATGCGGCTGCTCACAACAAAAAAAGAACGGGAGGTGAAGATGCCCAGTCCGAAGGGCAAGGTCTCCCGCGCAGCGCTCATCGCATTCCCGTTGGTGGTCACGGCCGTCACAGGGATCATCGCCCCGCAGGGTCTTCCGTTGATGGGCATGATCATGCTGGGAAATTTTATGAAAGTTTCCGGAGTTGTCCCCCGGCTGGTGCAGGCGAGTGAGAACGAGATTCCGAATATCGCCACGCTTTTCCTCGGGTTGGCCATCGGAGGCACGATGGCCGGACCCCAGTTTCTCACGCGCGAGACATTGCTTGTCTTCGGGCTCGGCTTGATGGCCATTGTTCTCGACACGGTCGGGGGCGTGCTTCTTGGCAAAGTCTGGTATTGGCTTTCCGGTGGCAAAGTCAATCCGCTCGTCGGCGCAGCCGGCATCTCGGCGTATCCGATGGCGGCGCGCCTGGTTCAGACCGAGGGACACCGATGGAACAAGCACAACTACCTGCTCATGCACGCCATGGCCGCCAACACCGGCGGACAGATCGGCTCGGTGATGGCCGCGGCAATCATGCTCTCGGTATTGAAAGGACTCGGCATCCTGTGAGCGAACACCTCGAACTCATCAACTCCGTCGGTGCCGCGGGTTGGCGGCTTTTTGTTTGTCCGGAGACGCGCTCGACCAACGACGTCGCCCGTACCCTGCATCCATGGAACGCCGTTCGCGCCGAGGCGCAAACATCCGGTCGGGGGAGATTTGGGCGTGCCTTTGTCTCGAATCCCGGAGGCCTTTGGATTTCAGCGGTCCTGCCGGCGGAGGGCGGAACAGCGACCTGGTCGGGGTTTTCTCTCATGGTCGGCTGTCATCTCATCCGCATGCTTGAACGTCGGCACGTTCCCGGCATTCGCCTCCGCTGGCCGAATGATCTCATGGCCGGACGCCGCAAACTCGGTGGTCTCCTCATTGAGCAAGCCTCGGCGGAGTCGCTCATCGTCGGCTTCGGGATGAATGTCCGCAACGAGCCCTGGAAGACCGACCCGGAACTCGCCTCGATTGCCACCAGTCTGGCTCGCGAGCTTCCGAGTGCTCCCTCGCTCGATGAGGTCACTGTGGAAACGCTCGATGCTCTGGCCGATGCCCACGCCGAGATGCTCTCCGGCGGAATGACCGCCGCGATTCGCGAGCTCAACCGTCGCTGGGAAGAACCGGTGCCGGTCGAGATCCTGTGTCCCGATGTGCGTCGAATTCGCGGACTGTTTCTGGGACTTGACCCGGCCGGACACCTTCGACTTCGTGACGCCGAACGGGAATTCCTTGTCGAACATCAAAGTGTGGAACGACTCACCGAGCTAATCTAAGAATCCAACTTCCAAAAAAGAAAACCAAACGAACAACATCCCATGGCACTGAGCGAAAAATTCATGACGGCTGATCAGGCAGCCGCATTGATCCAACACAAAGACACAATCGGCTTCAGCGGTTTCACTCCGGCCGGCGCGGCGAAGGCCATTCCGACGGCTCTGGCCAAGCGCGCCATCGCCGAACATGAGGTCGGCAATCCGCTTCAGATCGGCGTGGTCACTGGAGCGTCCACCGGTCAGTCCCTGGATGGTGAGCTTGCGCTCGCCGAAGCCATCTCTTGGCGGACGCCTTATCAGTCGAACAAAGACCTCCGCGCCGCCATCAATGCGGGAAAGACGCGTTTTTTCGATATGCACCTCTCGACCCTTCCGCAGCAGATTCGCTATGGATTCCTTGGAAAGTTCCAATGGGCCGTCGTCGAAGCCTGTGACGTTACGGAGAATGGTGAAATCGTTCCCACCACGTCAGTCGGAGCCTCGCCCACCTTTTGCACCACGGCGGACAAGGTTCTCATCGAATTGAACCGCTATCATCCGGCGGGACTCCGTGGGTTGCACGATATCTACGAACCCAAAGACCCTCCGCACCGCGATCCGCTTCCGCTCCAGGATTGCTCTTCCCGAATCGGGACGCCGTTTATCAAAGTCGATCCCTCAAAAATCGCCGGAATCGTCGAAACAAACCTCCCCGATGAAGTGGCTCCCTTCGACCCGTCCGATGAAACCACTCAGAAAATCGGGCAAAATGTCGCCGAATTCCTCGCGGCGGAGCTGCATGCGGGTCGCATCCCGGCGGAGTTTCTCCCGTTGCAATCCGGCGTCGGAAACATCGCCAATGCGGTCCTGGCCGCTTTGGGCGATCATCCGGACATTCCGCCGTTTGAGATGTTCTCCGAGGTGATTCAAGACTCGGTGATCGCGCTGATCAAAAAGGGAAAATGCAAGTTTGTCACCGGGACCTCGCTCACCGTGAGCCCGGCGGTCCTGCAAGAGATCTACAGCGATCTGGAATTTTACAAAAAACACATCTGTCTGCGTCCGCAGGAGATTACGAACAACCCCGAAATGGTGCGTCGTCTCGGCATCATCACGATCAACACCGCGATCGAAGTTGACCTCTCGGGCAATGTGAATTCCACCCACGTGATGGGATCGAGCATGATGAATGGAATCGGTGGCTCGGGCGACTTTACCCGAAACGGCTACATTTCCATCTTCACCTGTCCGTCGCTCGCCAAGGGAGGAAAAATCACCCCGATCGTGCCGCTGGTCAGCCACATGGATCACAGCGAGCATTCGGTGCAGGTGGTGGTGACCGAAAACGGAATCGCCGACCTGCGCTGCAAGACGCCCCATGAGCGGGCTCGTCTGATCGTGGACAAGTGCGCCCACCCGGATTTCCGCAGCGAGTTGCACGGGTATTTTGACAGTGTCACGAAAGGTCAGACACCGGCGACGTTGAGCGCCGCGTTTGCCATGCACGTCAAATTCCTCGAGACCGGCGACATGCGGGGTGTCGACTGGAAGGCCGCCGGTCTCCCCTGACCGGACTATTTTTTCAGCAGCTGGCCGAGTGCGAGCTCGTCGAGGGCGACAGGATTCTGCTGCTGAAGACGGGCGAGGTAGGCTTCGCGGTTGAGACGCTCGCGGTCGGCACGCAGGGCGGCGGCGAGGCGCTCGCGAACCTCATCGAGCGTGGCGGTATGGGCGTCTTTGACCTCGAGAACCCGGACAATGTACCAGCCGTCGGCGAGGCGAATCGGTTCACTGGTCCCACCTTTCGGAAGCGCGGCTACTTTGCTGCGGATCTCGGGTTGAAGTTGGGCTTCGGCGAGCCAGCCGACTTCTCCACCGCGCGACGCGCTTTCGCGTTCCTCGCTGGAGTCACGGGCAATCGCGGCGAAGTCTGCTCCGGACGCTCTCAGGGCCTTCGCGACGCCGTCGATCTTGGCTTTCGCCTTTTCCTCGGCGGCTTTGTCTCCCTGCGGGGCGGCGACGAAAATTTGAGCGACACGGAATTGCTTGGGAACCAGCAACTCCTCTTTACGAGCTTCATACATCGCTTTGATTTCCTCTTCGCTGGGATAGGTGTCCGGGACCTTCGCGATGGACTGGAGGTAAGTCTCGGCGATGGCCGTTTGGCGGAGGCGTTCGAGCTGTTCAACGACTTCGGGGTTCTTTTCCCACCCGGCTCCAAGGGCTTCTTTGAAGAGCAGCTGTTGGAGAATCAGGGTGCGTACGGTGCGGCTGAGAAGGGAGGGGTCGTTGGCGAGTGCTTCACGCTCCGCCGAGCCAAGACCTGCGAGAATCGGTTGGATGTCCTTGACTTTGACTTCTGTGGTTCCGACGCGCGCGATAACGGAATTGTCCTGCGCGATGGCCGGGAAGCTGAGCGATGCGATGGCAATAAGGATGGATGGGTACTTCATGGGATAAACTGATTACGTATTCGGCTTCGGTGTGGGGCTCGCGGCGGCGGAGACCGGTCCGGTGGGATTCGTTTCCTGCACCGGGCGAATGCGGGCATCCCGGAGCTTGTCTGTTTGCTCTTGGATTACATTCTGAAACTTCACCCGTGTCGCGGCTACAAACGGCTCTCTTGCGAGAACGGCATCGCCAAGACCGAACTGTTTGTATCGCTCGAGGGTCTCCATGCCGACTTTGAACATTTCGATGTTGCGGAACTGCTGGTCTTCCACGATGCGCTCCAGTTGGGTGACCCGTGCCGCAAGTTTGGCCCGCTCACTTTCCTTTTTCGCCGCCAAGGCCGTTGCGCCGCCGTAGGACTTCTTCCAGTTTTCCACCAGGGACTGGAGCGACAGAATCACCGTTCCGCGTTCCTCCAACTTCGTGTTCAGTTCGGCGATCATGTTGGCCGAGACATTGCGTTCGTTAATCAACTCTTTGCTGAGACTTTCATTCTTGGCGGTGAGATCTTTCACCTGTGTCTCCGCGGCGATCTGTGCGGCTTGGGCGGCGGCGACTTCTCCCTGCGCGCTTCGAAGTTTGAGCATGGTATCGCGGAGTGCCTCGCGGAGTTTCGTTTCCACATCGCTTTCTTCCTCCGCAAAGACCGGCGTGCTGCAGAGTGCGACGAGAAGCAGAAGGTGATGGAGCCTCGGGGACAGTTTCATAAGCTTAGAAGCGGGAATTGATGTCAAATTGGATGATGTTCACCTTGTATTGGGGGCCTGCGATGCTGTCGGCACCCATCCAGCGGAGAGACAGCCAGACATTTTGGGAGAGGGCGAGCTGCCCGCCCGCGGTGAAGCCCTTCAGGTTGGTTCCACCCAGACCGAAGTCGGAATCATTGAAACCATCCACCACGGCATCCGATCCCAGCCAGCGGTAGCCGAACCCGAGGGTCCAGTCCCAGCGCTTTGCGAGAGCGGGGGTTCCGACCCGGGCTTCGACATACCAGGCATTTCCGCTGCCCTCGTAACTGCCGAGGATATCGTCGATGTCGTTGGGATCGATCGCTCCGCGGTTATTGACGGCGATCGCATTGATCTCGCTTTCGTTGAAGGCGAGGTTGGTGATGAATTCGCCGACAAGGGAGACTTGAACGGGCTCGAAGCCGTTGTAGTCGAGGCGGGCCGTGACGGCGAGGTTTTGGAACTTCGTTGCGAGGCCGTAGTATTGCCACTGGTTAATCGCCCCGAAGTCGTTGCTGGCATCCGGCACGATGTTGCGGATGGCCATATAGGTATTTCCTTTTTGGGCGAAGGCCGGGCGGCTGTTGTCTGTATCGCTGGCGTCGCTCGCACTCAGCGGTGTGTAAGGCGAGGAAAGCTGGCCCTCGATATTCTGGAAGTAGTAGTAAGCGGTGGCGACCTTGAGATTCCAATCCGGGGTCGGTTTCCACTCGATACCACCTTGAACGGCGAAGAGATACTTGTCGTAGCTCTTGAACTTCTCCGGCTGGTTTGAGGCGAAGTTGAAGTCCGTATTGTAAACCGGGAATGCGCCGCCGGTGACAAAGGGAATCACGCCCGGGAAAACCTCGTATTTCAGCTTGAGCGCGATACCGTCAAAGCCGAGGTCGTCGTCCCAGATGGCCGGGGTGGAGAAGAAGGGATTGTCAAAACGTCCGACCCATCCGGTGGCATTGAAGGCGGTGCCGGAACCGATTTCGTATTTGAGGAACGCCCGGTCGAGCCAGATGGCATATTTGCTGAAGTTGCCGCCCTGGCCTTGGAAGGCTTGTCCGACGGTTTGGTTTGTGGAAGTCGGGGAATTGTCGGAGCCGGTCGCGATGCGGAAGCCGGAGGTGAAGTTTTCCCCGAGATCGATATCGGCACCGAACCGGGCGCGGATGCGGAAGCGGTTGCGGTTCTGATCGACGTTCAACTGAGGAGCAAACTGGTTGCCGGTGACGTCAAAGGGTGCGCCGGTGTTGATGGCATTGAAATTGGGAAAGGCCCCGGTGGCGTCGTTTCCACTTGGAAAGAAGTCACCCTCATAGCGGAAGCGGAGGTCGGCAAACGGACGAACACGTCCCACCCAACCGGGAAGAGTGAGACCCGGCGACAGCGCGCCCGAAGCCCGCTCGGCGGCAAGCTCGAGCTTGATGTCTTCCTTGATCTGCATTTTGACCGGCTCCGGGATGTGGGTGACGCGGACGTCGTCCGGACCGGCGGGAGCATTGGCGGCTTGGGCAACGGCGATCTGGTCCGAGGCGGCTTGCGCGGCCGCGATCTGCGCGATGGCGAACATGTCGGCTTGGGCGATCGTACGAGCCGCTTCGGCTTCGGCCTCGGCTTGGGCGATCATATCGCGGGCATCCTCGGCAGAGAGAATGCCGCGCTGGACGAGCTTGTTGATCAGATTGATCGTGACACTCTGCGATGGCGAAGGCGGCTCGCTGGTTGCGAGCGGTGCAGCGAGATCCGGTGGGGCGGAACTTCCCGGAACGACAGCGTCCGTCGGCAGTGGGGCGTCCAGCGATTTATCCATCGGAGCCGGGGCGCTTGTGACGGTGGCTTCCGGTGTTGGTGACGGGTCGGGAGTCGCCGACGCAGGCGTGGCAGCAGCCACGGGAGTCGGGGTCGCTTCCGGCGTGGCAGCAGCCACGGGTGCGGGAGTGGCCTCCGGCGTCGCGGCGGCAACCGGCGATGGTTCGGGAGTTGGCGTGATCTCCGGAGTTGGCTTGGGCGTCGCTTGGGACGCGGGCGTCTGTGCCGGAGATGGCGTCGCCTCCGCCGGAGCGGGCGTGGAGGGTAGAACCGGCGGTTGGAAGACCGGTCCGGACGGTGTTGCGCCGGCAGGAGCTGGACTCGGAGACGGGGAAGGCGATGGCGCCGCTGGGGAAGGCTCTGGAGTGGCGTAGTCGAAGACGATCCGGTTTTTCTTTCCGACTTGGGCCATCTGAACCGTTGTTTCGGCGCGCGCGGCGGAGGACAGGAAAAGCGATACGATCACGCAATGGGCGAGATGGTGAACTTTGCTTCGGGATGACTCGGTACGTGCAGCGCGGAATCGGAACATGGTAAGTGAATTTTAGTTGGGACGGGTGGCGGTGATGCGCATGACGATGGGCATCGGCATGCCGTCCGGGGGCGGGCTCTGAAGTTGGAGCCCGGTAAGAACTTCCTCACGAATGGCGCGATCCACGGCGGGATCGCCGGTGGAACCGGCAAGGGTGGCGCGAGTGATACGGCCGGTGGCATCCGCCCAGATTCGGACGGTAATTTTGAGGCTGGCCGCACGGGTTTTGCGGTGAGTCCGGAGGGCTTCCGCGACGCGGTTCTGGACCTGACCTGCGTAAAAGCCGAATTTACTCCCGCCTCCGCCGCCGGTGCGGCCGGTTCCGGTTCCGCCAATCAATCCGCCGCCGCCGCCACCGCGCAGGCCGAAGGCATCACTGCCCTCGCCTTGGATGTTTGAGCCCATCGGCGCAGCTTCCTCCGGGGCAGCTTCGGGTTCGGGGGCCGAGTCCGGTTGCGTTTCTTCGACAAATTCCTGAGTAGTCTCCACTTCCTTCGGCTCCTCGATTTGCTGCGGAGGAGGGGTGGGTGGTGGCGTCGGAGGCGGCGTCGCCGGGGGCGGCGGTGGCATCAGCGTGACCATACTCACCGAGGCGCTCCGTTTCTTCGGCTTCTCCGGCTTGTTGAAAAATGCATACCAAACCACGGCACCGACCAAACCCACAGACGCAAGGATGATCGGAACGCGGAATTTTTTGAAAAATCCCGGCTCGTCCTCGTCTGGATCTTGATCGTCCGCCTGGCTCATTTTGGTCCCACAGTGGCCAGACCGACTTTGGTCAGTCCGAGTTTTCCGCAGACGTCGAGGACGTCCATGATGCCCTGATACTGCACCTGACGGTCGCCGCGGATGACCACCGGAAAGTCCGGGTTCTTGGTCATATGATCTCTCAGCTTGGCCTCGAGTTCCGGGAGCGTGACCGGGATGGTGTCGAGGAAAACCTTTCCCTCATTGTTGATGGTGATCGCTTTGCTTTTCGGCGCATCGAGGGCCGGAGGTTTGCTGGACGAACGCGGAAGATCGACCTTCGTGCCCTGGACGCCGGCCGTGGTCATGATGATAAAAATCAGCATGAGCACGAGGTAGAGATCCACCATCGGCGTGACGTTGATGTCGTCGTAGGACTTGTTGTCTCCGGCGTCCATGTCAGTTCTTTTCCCCCTCGATTTCGGCTTTGGTGATTTCCTCCTGGCGAACGGCGGCCTCGGGAGATTTGATCTGGCGGATGGGAATCGAAAGTGCGCGTTCTCCGGGCGTGGGGTAGAACTCGGCGACCTTCGCGACGAACTCATCGATGAAGACCTGCATGGCGCTGATCGACTCTTTGATGCGCGTGCTGAGATAGCTATACATGAACAGCGCCGGGATCGCGACGAGCAGACCGACGGTGGTTGCGAGGAGCGCGCTCGCGATACCCGGGGCGATGGAGTTCACATCCACCTCACCCGATTTGGCGATGATGGCGAAGGTGATCATGACGCCGACGACGGTTCCGAGAAGACCGACATAAGGTCCGCCCGCAATGCTGGTGGTCAGCAGCACGAGACCGCTGTTCAGCCGGTGTTGTTCATGAACCAGTCCGGCGTCGAGGGCGGCGCGGATGGCTTGGATCGACCGCGCGGAGAGCCCGTCAGTTTTCTTGGGTCCGGTCAGGCGATGGCGGATTTCTTCGGCTCCGATGTGATAAACGTGATAGAGCGGCGAGAAATGCATCAGCTTGATCGCCTTCTTGTTCGCCGCGCCGTTGAAGGATTTGGCGACCTCCGGATCGTCGTGGTCCAACACGGTGAGGTCGGTGGCGACCTTTTTCCACTGACGCTGGAACTCCGCATTTCCCTTCTGAATCTTGTTGAGGACGACAAACTTCTGGAACGCGACCGACCAGCCGGCGATCATCATGATCACGCAGACAAAGACGGCGATCCAGCCGTCGAACATCATGTTTTTGGCGATGTCGCCAAAGAGCATGATGTGCTCCAAAGTGCCACCATGAGCGGAGGGAGCTCCGGCTCCTTCGTCCTCGCCCGGGACGAGGAGCGCGGTGGAAGCTTCGCGTCCCGATTGATTGATCGAGGCAAACTCGACCCACGCCGGAGGGCGGGCGGTGCGGGAGATCTGAACTTCATCAATCTCGCCGACGGCACCGTTCGCACCGTCAGCGTCGGCTCCGAGGACTGACTCCCCGGCGAACGCGGGGAGACCGCTCTCCAGCTTGGCGACCTCGCGTCCGTCAACAAAAAGGGTCGTGGCACTGGCCTCGGCGACGACGGCGAGGTGTTTCCACGAGCCCGACGGAAGCGCTTCGCCCAAGGGCGAACGGGAACGGGCGCCAGATTCCAAGATTTCGACATAGGGTGATCCATTGGCCAACCCGATTTCGAAGCCGTTTCCATTTTCGATGGATTGGAAAAGAACCTGCCGTTCCGAGAAGGTGGAGGGGTTGATCCAAGCCGACCAAGTCAGCGGGGCATCGGCGTTGCGGCGGAGGGATTCGGAGGCGGGGATTCGGATGGCGGTGTTGCCGAGAAGTCGAAGTCCCCCGGCAATCAACGAGCCTTCGGAAAGCGTTCCGCCTGTGGTGGCATTGTTGGCGTTCTTGGTGGCATCGGTGGGCGATGGCGAGCCGGTGAAGTGGTAAACCAGAACGGTGTCACCATCGTAGGTCGCCTTGGGATCTGTGCTCTCCAATTCCCCGGCATTTCCAGAGTAAAGCCAGAATTTCGTCTGCCCTTTTGCCGCGATGTCGGGGACTTTGACCCAGACAAAGGCTTCATTCATGAGAGCGTCAAAGCGTTCCACCTGGTGGTCGAGAACCGTTTTGTCGTCCGCTGCGACAAAGCGAAGATCGCTGCCGTCCTCCCGGGCGTTGGCAAAGTTGAAATTCCCCGAGTGGAGACGCACGAGGACAAGCGATGTGCCCGGCGCCGAGGCGATGGGAGCCCCGGTGTCGCTGGTATCGATCGTGAACGATTTGCGGGCTCCCCATTCTTTGTCCCACCAGGAGTCTTCAGCGAAAACGGACGGGACGATGGCTAGGAGTGCGGTGATGGC
Organism: uncultured Chthoniobacterales bacterium; assembly: GCA_964516295.1. Taxonomy (GTDB): domain Bacteria; phylum Verrucomicrobiota; class Verrucomicrobiia; order Chthoniobacterales; family Terrimicrobiaceae; genus CAZEYT01. The sequence continues at coordinate 10,475 of CAZEYT010000087.1, forward strand.
GAAGAGACGTACGGAATTCATGTGCATCAAAGTTCTGCCCAGAGGCGGAAGGTCAGGAGTGGCTGGTTGGCTTCCGTCGGCAATTGCGTGATTTGGGGAATACCGATGACGACGGAGCCGTTGAGGTGTTTGAGAAGGCGGATGGAGGAGCCGAAGCCATAGCTCCACAGGTTGAACTGGGAGGTTTGCTCGGGGAGCGGATCATTGAGCGTTGTGATGCCGCCGTCGAGGAAGGCAAAAAAGCGCCACTCGTTTCCTTCGCCGAGCCATGCGAGGAGGGAGGGGGTTCGAAGTTCCAAGGACGCTGCGAAGCCACTGTCTCCGAGTGCGCTGGACTCAAGATACCCGCGAACGGTATTCAGGCCGCCAATGCTAAACTGCTCGGAATCCACCAGCGGGTCCGCACTGGCCTGGCCCTGAAATTCCCCGGCGAGCTGGAAACCGTAAGGCAGTTCCTGCGTGTGACTCAGACTGCCGCGGACGTAGAAGAAGTTTGCGTCCGCATTGAAGCGGCGGTTGTCAAATTGCACCGCCTCCTTCTCGCTGGTTCCGCGGAAGCTGAAGGTCAAGCCTGCCCCGAATTCCGTCACATAGCTTTCCCCGACCCATGTCGCGTTGTAGCCGATGCTGATCGGCCAATAGGTGATCGGGCTGTCGATGGGCTCGTTTCCGACAATGGCGAGGGTTTGTTCGAAGTTTTTGTAATCAATGCCCGCGCTGGCCGAATGGAAGAAACCCTTGCGGGACGGGAGATTGAACAAAAACCGACCGCCAATGATCTCCCCATTTCCGACCGAATCCGCCCCGCCCAGCGTGGCCACTTCGCTGTTTTGCCGGGTGCCTTGGAGCAAAAGACTCACCCACTGAATCGAAGGAATCCGTGCGATGTAATAGCCCGAGTAAACAAGCGCATCGCTCGGTCGCTGCGGGGCGACCTGAAATCCGAATCCGATGGTGTGGCCGAGTTGCCAAAGATTGTCGTAGCGAGCGGACAG
>CAZEYT010000088.1:0-11237 GCA_964516295.1 uncultured Chthoniobacterales bacterium
TGTCGTGGATAGAAGGAGGAGATGGAGTCTGCACCGACAAGGAGGCAAACGGCGGCAGAAGAAGAGAAGAAATAAGCAAGAATATGCACACTGACCCCCAGTTTTCCCTCCCGAGTCACAGCCGCCGATGCCAGAAACTGGTTCGCTTCCTGTGGCGATAGTATTATTTAAAATGCTCTAACGCTTACGCAAGTAATCCCGAGGTTCCACTACCTGTGCTATAACGACCGCTTACGTTGGATCGAAAATCCCGTGCAGAGCGCTCCCGGGTGTGGCAGGTTCGCGGGCATGGCAAAAAACGTATTGGGCGGAGATTTGAAGCCGTGTTGTTTTGAACCGCGGACGGGTTTTTATCGGGATGGCTATTGTCACACGGGAACGGGAGACTATGGCGTTCACACCGTGTGTGCGGTCATGACCGAGGAGTTTCTGGAGTTTTCCAAAGCCCGGGGCAACGATCTCTCGACGCCGAATCCGGATTACGAATTCCCGGGTTTGCAAGAAGGGGACCGTTGGTGTTTGTGTGCTGGTCGGTGGAAAGAGGCGTTCGAAGCCGGCATGGCACCGTCGGTGATTTTGGAGGCGACCCATGCCTCCACGCTGGAGTTCGTTTCGCTTGAGGAGCTGAAATCCTGCGCGGCGACCGAGTAGGTCGTTACTTGCGCGCGCCGTAGGCGTTGTTGCGGTCCACGAGGAAAAGATTCTCCCCGCGGCGCTGGAGGACGAAGGTGTTGTTGTCTCCGTATTTCGTCCACGGCCCGGGAGGAACATCGCGGGCCTCGACAAACTTCCAGTCAGTCACATCTTTCCCGGTCATACCCAAGTAATCCCGCACAGCCGGTGACACGTCGAGACCGGCGCCTTGGTTCAGGTTCGGCAGCGGGCGTTCGTTGCCGAAAACGTATTGCCAGTGATCCGTGCGGAAGGGACCACAATCCTCCCACTGGGCGTAGGCGATACGATTTCCGTGGCGGATCGCGACCCAGCGGCCCTTGCACACGGATTTGCCGGGGCGCTCAAAAGCCTGCTTGAACCACGGAATCACCTTTCGGGCCTCGGGCTTGGTCGTGCCACGGGTGACGTCGTTGTAGGGCAGGGCAACGTAAAAAGGATTCTGACGGGGGATAAAACCTTTCGGCAAAAAGTTCCGCCGTTGCGCGGGGTCCGGATTGTCATATCCGCCGAAATTGATCGCCCAGCGTTGGTCCCAGGAGCTTTTGTGGTTCGGGACCGGGTTGTTTTTTGTCGGGCGCTCGCCGACCCAGAAGACCGTCGTGACGATGTTGCGTTTCCAAGGGAAGCGGTTGAAGCCCGAGCGGAAGTTCGAGGCGGTGACCACCTGCGGTTCGACCTTGGCGATGGCATTTTGCCGCAAGGTCATGGCATAGGTCTCAAATTCTACGGATGGCTCCGCCAGCGCCGCGGAGACCGAGGCGACGACGACCAGAGCTGTGGCGAGTCGTTTGTCCATGAGGCGGGAAAAGACGGGTATTATTCCCTCAAATCGGCCTCCGGGCAAACGAAAAAGCCTCGAAGCCGTGCCTGCTATTGCGCCGCCCGGGTCAAACTGCTATCTGCACAAGTCGGTATGCCGACTTACGAATACGAATGTGAAAAGTGCCGGAAATCCTTCGAGATTTTCCAGTCCATGAAGGACGACGCACTGAAGACCTGCCCCGAATCCCATTGCCGGATGAAAAAGTGGGGCAAGGGCAAAGTCCGCCGCCTTCTCGGGACCGGGGCCGGACTGATCTTCAAGGGCAGTGGGTTTTACATCACTGATTACCGGAGCGACGGCTACAAGCAAGCGGCCAAGAAAGACTCGGGCGGTGGGGAGTCCGCCACCAAGTCGGAGTCAAAACCCGCCGAAAAGCCGAAAGCGGCTCCGAAGAAAGCTTCCGAATGAACGTCCGAATCTGCGGGCACTGTGGCGCGGAAAACGATCTGACGCGCGTGTATTGCGCCAACTGCGGAGCCCGTCTGCCCGAGGAGACCACGGCTTTGGCCACGGCTCCGGCCGCCGCGCCGGCCGCCGCGCCGGCGATGGCGGCTCCGGCTCCCCGTTCGGCTCCGCCGTTGCCCGGAGCACCCTATCGCAGGCGGGCTCCCGTTTCGACCCCGCCGAAGGGAGGGAAAGCCAGCAGCTCACCGGGCGGGTTTGTTTTCAGCCAACTGATTGTCACCGCGCTGATCGGAGCCGTTTTGGCGGCTCTGATTCAAATGGCGCGGCTCCCGGACTTGATTCCGGTGCCGGTTCCGCGAAACGCCGCGAGTGCTTCCGAGACCCTCAAAGTTCTCCGCGAATGCTCGCAAGCCGCTTCGATGACGAGCTGGACCGTAAACGGAAAAGCGGTGAACGAATACCTCGCGACGACGATCATCATGCAGCCGACCGATTCCACCTCGCTGCTCAAGGCGGAGTTCCAGCGGGTTTTTGTGATGCCGGAGTCCGGGTGGTTCGAGTTTGGCATGGAGCAGAAATTTTTCGGGCTGAATTTGTATTTCCTCCTCCGCGGCGTCTCGGAAAAGACCGAGGGCGGAATGACCGTTCGGTGGGTGGGGGGCGCGATCGGGCGGCTCCCGGTGCATCCCCGGCTCCTCGGCGCCCTGCAGATTCTTTTCCGACCGACGTTCCAAGGACTTGAGCAGGTTCTTCCCTTGCTGGCCAATGCCTCCGCCGTCGAGATCACACCGGCGGACGTGACAATTCGATGGTCCGGAGCCACACCCTCGGGACGCTGAGTCTTGTCGCGGCGTTCGTGACCGCGCTCGCCACCGTTCCGCTCGCCGCGCAGGACACGCCGCGTCCGTCTCGGGCGATGTCCACGTCGGGGCAGTTTGTCGTTTACTCGAAAGACGCCGCGTGGCGCACAGCGGCCTCGCGACGCGCCGAAGCCGTTCGCACTGCATGGAACCGCTGGCTGGACGACCCCGGACGTCCCGTGAACGCAATTATCATCCAGGATCTCCGCACGTCCGCCCGGCCGAAGGGAAATCCCCGCGCTGTCACCGCGATCTACGAAGGGGACGGTGGCGCTCTGAAGGTGCAGACCGACATTTACGACGCTTCCCTGATGGCTGCCGAGGGGTTCGAGGCGGAGATCTTCCGCGCGCTGGCTTTGGAACTGATTTACCGGAATCAGCCCATGCGGGCGGGCAAGGCCTTTCGCGGCGCGCCGGATTGGGTGATTGAAGGGCTCACCGAAGATCAGCGCGTGGCCCGGGTGGGATCGCCGGATGGAGTTTATGCCATCCTCCTGCGAAGTGACCGGCCGCCGAAGCTGGAAGACTTTTTGAAGAGCCGCCCCGAGACGATGGACGCCACGACGCTCGCGATCTACCGCACGCAGGCCCTCGCTCTGTTGCGGTCGCTGGTCCAGCTTCCCGAGCGCGGGGCCGGGCTGGTGGCTTTTCTCGTTTCGGTTCATGAAACCGACCCCTCGCTGAAATCCCTCCTCGCCGCGTTCCCGTCGCTCAACAACGACCCCGCCCAACTCGGAAAAATCTGGACCCTCACCATCGCCCGCGGCTCCACCGGCAAACGCCTCGAACCGCTCTCCGTCGCGCAGACCGAGAGCGCGCTCGTCGAGATTTTGGATTTCACCGCTCCCAAGGATCCGCGCAAGGCGGATGGAGAAATCGTCACGGGGCCGATGGCGATGTCCCTCGTCGCCCGCGGGGAAGGCGGGCCGTTCATCATGCGTCAAAAGGCAGCCGAGTTGCTCGCGTTGGAAATGCGCGCCCATCCGGTGATGAAGCCGGTGATCACGGAATATCGCGAAATGGCCGATGAACTGGCGGATCGTCCGCGCCGCAACGTGGAGAAGCGACTCGAAGAAGCCGGAAAAATCCGGGAACTTCTCGCGCAGCGAAGCGGCGGCGTGGGAGATTATCTGAATTGGTTCGAGGCGACCCAACTCGACACCTTGAGCGGGGCCTTTCTTCAAGTCACCGAAGCTCCCAAGGCCCCGCCGCGCACGGATCCGATCACCCGCCACCTCGACGCCATCGATCGCCGCGGGTGGTAAGTGCTACTCGCTTGAAAGAATCTCGCCTGTGGCCGCGGAGAGCGTGATGAGCCCGATGTAGGACCCGGCCGGATCGTAACTCCACACCGACCACACCGGCGTGGCGTCGCTGCCTTTTTGTTCCAGAACGTAACTCACCGTCCCGAGTTTGCGGCCCTTGCCGGCAACATACTTCTCGGCGGCGGCCCACGCCCCGGGCGAATCGACGGCGACCCGTCCAAAATTGATCGGAGCCGGATCCGTCACCAAGGTCCGAAGGTCCAGGGTCCGCTTGTCGCCGATGATTTCCTGGTTCTGAACCGTGATCGAGCGGAGTCCGCCATTGCCGCGGACGGTGAAATACCACTGACCCGGGTCGGGCTGACCATTGTCGGCGGAGACGCGAAAAACGCGGTCCCGGTCGGCCGCGGGGAGAGCCTGAACCGCATTGAGCAGGGTTCCCTGAGCCGACGCGGAAGAGGCCGAGGCGAGCAGAAGAAGGGCGAGAAACGTTCGAAGGATCATGCCGCGCACTTTGAACCAAACGCTGGCTGGTGTCGATGCCGGGTCGGTCCCGGGAATTGTCCGCTTGTCCGGTCGCGGGGGGACGGCTATCTTCGAGCGTCCGATGTCCCGAGGTTCCCTTGCTCTCCTGCTGCATGCGCATCTGCCCTGGGTGCGGCATCCGGAGCATGAGGATTTTTTTGAGGAAGACTGGCTCTTCGAGGCGATCTTCGAGACGTATATTCCGCTACTGAAGATGTTGCGCCGCCAGGCCGCGGACAAAGTGCCGGCGCAAATCACGTTCACTCTCACGCCGCCCCTGTGCGCGATGTTGCGGGACCCGCTTCTGCAATCGCGCGCGGCGCGGTATTTGGAGCGTGGCATCGAACTCTCCCGACGGGAAATCGAGCGCAACGCCGGCGACGCGGCCGTGCGCGCCCTGGCGGAGTTCTATCTCGGGCGCTTCACCGACGCGCGCGACTTTTACGAAAAGGACCTCCGTCGCGATGTTGTGGGAGCCTTTGCCCAGCTTCAGGAGGACGGCGTCATCGAAATCATCACTTGTGCGGCCACGCACGGGTTCCTGCCGTTGATGGAATTGTTCCCCGAAGCCATGCGCGCACAGGTGCAGATCGGGTGCGATTATCACCGCGACTGTTTCGGCCGCGATCCACTCGGCATCTGGCTGCCCGAGTGCGGGTATGTGCCGGGGATCGACCGGGTTTTGCAGGAGGCCAACATCCGGTGGTTCGTGGTGGATGCGCACGGCCTCATGTATGGGATGCCGCGTCCCCGTTTCGCGATCTATTCGCCTTATTTCACACCGGTGGGTCCGGCGGTGTTTGCCCGCGACCGGGAGTCGAGCAAGCAGGTCTGGAGCGCCCGCGAGGGATATCCGGGCGATCCAGCCTACCGCGATTTTTATCACGACATCGGCACCGAACTCCCCGAAGACTATCTTCACCAAACCTTGCCAAACATCGGCCACCGGCGGAACACCGGTATCAAGTATCGACGCATCACCGGCTCGGAAACCAAGGATCTCTACAACCGCGGCTGGGCCCTCGGGGCCGCCGAGGCGCATGCGTCGGACTTTGTGCAGAATCGCATCCGACAAATCGAGCATCTCCGAACCATCCTGCCCGTCGACCCGATCGTCGTGAGCCCTTTCGATGCCGAGCTTTTCGGACATTGGTGGTTCGAAGGCCCCGAGTTCCTCGATCTCTTTCTGCGCAAGGCGGCTTATGATCAGGATGTTTTCCGCCTCACCACGCCCACGCAATACCTCGCCACTCACCCGACCTTGCAGATGGTCTCGCCCTCGCCGTCGAGTTGGGGCAACAAAGGCTACTGGGAGGTCTGGCTCGATCAGTCGAACGCGTGGATCTATCCGCATCTTCATGAGGCCGCGCGACGGATGACCGCAGACGCCCGGCGGTTTGAAAAGACCCGGTCGAAATTCATCCAACGCACGCTCGCCCAGATGGCACGCGAACTCCTGCTTGCCCAGTCCAGCGATTGGGCGTTCCTCATGAAAACCGGGACGGCACGGGATTACGCCACGAAGCGCACCAAGGACCATCTGCTTCGCTTCACGCGATTGCATGAAATGTTGGTCGGCGACCGTCGGGACGAAGCGTTGCTCACGGCGTGCGAAGAGCGCGACAATCTTTTTCCGGAGATCCAGTGGAAACATTATCTTTGATCCGCCGCTTGGTCTTCGCCGTGGTTCTGTTCGCAGCCGCGGCTGCCCCGGCTGGCGATGGCGGCATCGCGTTTGCCGTGCCGACGGAAGGTCGCCTCACGATCGGCGTCTTCGACTCTTCCGGACGCATGGTCCGGGAACTCCACCGCCTCGCCCCGGAATCGGATTTTCAAAAGGGCCTCAACGGCCTCATCACGCGCTGGGACGGATCGGACGACGCGGGAAGGAAACTCCCGGCCGGGACGTATTACCTCCGGGGTTATGTCGTGGGCGATGTGGTGGTCAACGGGGAGCGCTTCCATTTCAACGACTGGGTCGCCGCCGAAGACGATCCGGCCCTCACGCGGATTGAGGATTTTTTTATTCTCTCGGAAACCGAACTCCTCGTGGTCGCCGCTACCGCAGACGGCAAATGGACCGTATCGCGCTACTCGGAGACCGATGGCTTTCGCTGGTCGCACCCGCTCGGCGTACTGCCTCTCGCAGCAACGGATGGAAAGCAGTTTTTTCTTCTCGGACCGGAGGGGCTGACGGTGGGAAATGTCGAGACCGGGGAAATGTCTGCCGCCGCTGTCAAGATCTCCGGAGCGGCGAGCCTGACGGCCAATGGAGCAGGTCTGCTTTTCGCTTCCCAGGACCGCCAGCTGTCGTCGTGGACGGTGCCGGGGCTGGAAGCGGGCGGTACGGTCGAGCTTCCCGCGGCGGTGGAATTTGCGGATGCGTGGAAGGCGGAGTTTGCCGGCTCGGGAAATGGTCAACTCTTCCTGCGGCGGGGAGCGGGGGCGTTTGCACCGGTCATCGTTCCCGCCAAAGTCGGACCGGTGTCGGTCGGACGCGACGGTACGGTGTGGTTCGTGGCGACCGAGGATCAAACCGCCTTCGTCGCGCAGACGTCACCCGGTGGGGAGCTTTTGCGATTGCTCCGCCCGGAAACGGGAGACCCACTGCCGGTGCGGGTCCGTGCGGCGCGGGAGAGCGAGGCTTTTGCCGTGCTGGAGCAGGCTGACGGTCTTCAACGTCTGCGTTTCATGGGACGTGATGCCGGGGGAAACTGGGTTATTGAATGGGTACGTAGCATCCGGACCGCGCGGGCTTTTGGATTCGCCAACGGGGAGCCGGTGGCCGATGCCCCGGAGTCGAAGACCGGAAATGAAGTCCTTTTCCGACTCGAAAAAAATCCGCTCACGGGCGACCAACCGATGATCCGCCTGCATTTGCAGGTGGACACAACCGGTTCGCGAATCGTCACGCCCGACGGACTCGTTCTTGCGGAGGTCAGCTCGCGATCCGACACGCAACGAGGGGCCATCCACCGCGGTTCGGAGTCGGATTCCCTGCGGGTCCTTCTCGGCAATGGGGCAGCGGTCGAGGAATTCTCAGTACGGGGCCTCCGTCACATCCAGCCGCTGGATGTCGGAGCGGTGGAAATTCCCTGAGCTGTCGTTTTACCAGTCCGCGTTACTGCCGCGGGTGTCGATGTGGGTGAAGCTGGAATAGCGGCCCACACCTCCCTGGAAAAGACCCTGTTTGCGCAGGTCGCGCGCCATCGCGGAAACTTTCCTCGGCGAGCAATTGAAACGCACATCCACCGCATTGTTGCGGGTGTGGTAGGAATTGCTCTTGGCCCCCGGGCAAAGGGCGTTGTAGGCCGGGGAACGGTAGACCGAGATCACCTCGCCGACCGGCTCGCCGAGTTGAATCGCCACGCGGTCGAGGACCTTGAGCGTATGTCGGATGTTGCCCCAAAGATGACGCGGAGGAAGGGTGTTGTGAACTTTGCCGCGAGCCTTGGCATGCGAGTCGATAATCTTCCGCACGGAAACGCGCTTGAGATTGAGACGATTCAGAAACTTGGTGTAGGCGTCCGCCTGACCGCCGATGATCCCCCGCAACGAGGGCGGGATCTCCGACGAGGCCGTTGATCGCCGCGGGCCCGATGGGAGCTGGTCCCCGTCGTCCGACAGGGATCGCAGGACGTCCATCACGCTCCACATCGCTTCTGACTTTTGCACGCCAAGGAGCAGACCCGTCCCGGCACAAAAGATCACGCCCAGCACACGGCGGCGTGGAAGATGCAGGTAAGTTTCGTTGGACTCCATGGAAAATCAGACTGAACAAACCACAAATCGACAGATGCGAAAGCGGTTTTTTTCAAAAAGTCGAACAAGCGTCCTATCGAAACGTTTGCGAATGTTGTTCGGATGCAACGACAAATGATTTTTGTCAAAAAATCTCTTCTCATGCCGTTCACGCTGTAGTACTCCGACAGCAGATGGATCGACGCTCGGTCACAAACGTTCGAAGGGGCGTTGCTTTGGGACTTTTGGTTACGACCTTTGTGGTTTTCACCGCGGCCGTCGGGATGGCGCAGTCGCCGGGAGAAATGAGACCGATCGCGGACATGTTTCAGCCGCTTTCGAAACCGGCGGAGATGATCCAGGAAGCCGCCCACGTTGTTCTGGCCATCACGGCGGGAATTTTCGTCATCGTCACCGCCCTCCTCATTTATGTGGTGTGGAAATTCCGCCGGCGGGGAACCGAGGACGACCTCAAAGAACCACCGCAAATTTACGGCAGCACACACATCGAGCTCGCCTGGACCGTGATCCCGATTTTGATCACCTTTGTGCTGATCCTCGTCACGAGCCGGACGATCGGAGAAATTCAGAATGCCGCCCTCCCGGAGGACTCGGTGCGCATTCGACTCGTCGGGCATCAATGGTGGTGGGAGATCCACTATCCCGAGGAAGGGATCGTCACGGCCAACGAGATTCACGTCCCCCTGAGCTCCCGGGATCCGGAAAAACGCCGTCCGACCGAGATCATCCTCGAGTCAGCCGACGTCATCCACAGTTTTTGGGTGCCCCAGCTCGCGGGCAAGACAGATTTGGTCCCGAACCGCCGGAATCGGACGTGGATCGAGCCGTTCGCGACCGGCACGTATTTTGGAAACTGCGCCGAGTATTGCGGAACTCAGCACGCCAACATGTTGCTCCGGGTGATCGTGCACGAACCGGAGGACTACGAACGCTGGCTGGCCATGATGAAGCGTCCGCCGCCTGCTCCCGAGTCGACCCTGGCCATTCAGGGACGGAAGGATTTTTACGCGACGGCCTGCATCAGTTGTCACAGCGTGGATGGCACCGTCGCCGACGGAGTCTTCGGACCCGATCTCACAAAATTGATGACCCGTCAGACCATCGGGGCGGGCGTCGCTCCGCTCACGGCGGAAAATCTTCGCGCTTGGGTGCGCAATCCACAGGACCTGAAAGTCGGATGCCTCATGCCCGACATGAAACTCGATGAGGGAGAAGTGGACTCCATCACCGCCTATCTCCTGACCCTCAAATGAACTCCGACATTGTTGACGAAAACTTCCGGATGCCGGAGCCTGAGCGGATCGGCGAGGAACGTGGGTCCCTCACCCGTGTGGTGCAGGAAATGATGTTCACGGTGGACCACAAGCGGCTGGGTCTCATGTACATCGGGTCGGGACTGCTGTTCTTCGTCATGGCCGGGCTGATGGCCGCCCTGATCCGCATCCAGCTCGCGTTTCCACGGAACGACTTTCTCCCGCCGGATGATTTCAACCGCTTTTTTACCATGCACGGAACGTCCATGGTGTTCCTGGTTGGCATGCCGATCATTTTCGGATTCGCAAACTACCTCGTGCCGCTGATGATCGGAGCCCGCGATATGGCGTTTCCGCGCCTGAACGCCTTCGGCTTCTGGTTGTTTCTCTTCAGCGGGTTGTTTTTGTATTTCAGCTACTTTGGAGCGCCCGGACTGTATGCGGCGGGGTCGGCTCCGGACGTGGGATGGTTTGCCTATTCGCCGCTCACGGCCAAGGCGTTTTCCCGCGGACACAGCACGGATTACTGGACGCTCTCGCTCCTGCTTGGCGGCATCGCCAGTATTTCGACCGCGATCAATATTTTGGTCACCACCTTCTGCCTGCGGTGCAAGGGGATGACGCTCGGCCGGATGCCGCTGTTCGTCTGGATGTTTGTCGTGGTCGGCTTTCTGGTGATCATCGCGGTCCCGCCGCTCTCCGCATGCCAGATCATGCTCATTCTCGACCGCTATTTTGGCGCGCAATTTTTCGACACACAGGCCGGTGGATCGGCCGTTCTCTGGCAGCACTTCTTTTGGATTTTCGGCCACCCGGAAGTTTACATCCTCATTTTGCCGGGCTTTGCGGTCGCGAGTGAGGTGATCCCGGTCTTTTCGCGCAAGCCGATCTTCGGCTACCCGATCATGGTCGCGGCGAGTGTGATGATCGGCTTCATCAGCCTCGGGGTATGGGCGCACCACATGTTCACGGTCGGCATGACGTCGCTGGGAAATACCTTTTTCGCGATTTCGACGCTGTTCGTGGCGATCCCGACCGGCATTAAAATCTTCAACTGGCTCGGCACGATGTACGGCGGGAAAATCCGGTTCGAACTCCCGATGCTTTTCTGTATCGCGTTTCTGTTCCAGTTCCTCATTGCCGGTCTTACGGGGGTGATGCTGGCCATCGCGCCCTTCACCTGGCAGCTGAGTGATTCGTATTTTGTGGTCGCCCACTTTCACTACGTCCTCATTGGCGGACTGCTCTTCACGATTTTTGCGGGGGTGTACTACTGGTATCCGAAGGCGTTCGGACGCATGCCGGATTTCCGTCTTGGCCTCCTGCACTTCATCTTCTTCACATTTGGATTTCACCTCACGTTCTTCCCGCAGCACATCTCGGGCTTCCTCGGCATGCCACGGCGGATTTACACCTATGAGGCCGGTCGCGGCTGGGAATTTTGGAATCTTCTCTCGACCATCGGCGTCATTTTCCAAGCCATCGGCATTTTGTTTTTTGTCATCAACCTCATTTATTCCTACGTGCGGGGTAAAAAAGCCGGAGACGATCCGTGGGACGCTTGGACGCTCGAGTGGGCGACCTCCTCGCCGCCGCCGGCCTATAATTTTGAAACGGTCCCCGAAGTACGCAGCCGCCGGCCCCTCTGGGATATGAAGCACCCGGAGGA
>CAZEYT010000089.1:0-11128 GCA_964516295.1 uncultured Chthoniobacterales bacterium
ACGTAGCCCCGATCGATGGCGATAATGGAGCCTTTCGGCCAGTCCAGTGTTCGTGGAGTGCCCCCGGAGTTTGATCCACTTGCTATGAGAGATTTGGTTGGTGTTTCGGGTTTGTGACGCTGTCTTGCGGAGCGAAGGCCGCTTCGACGGAGTCGAAAGGCCGTAGCGGAGCAAGACAGCGTTTGGCGAACTCCGCCGGGGTCATATCCCCAAGCGAGGGGTGCGGCCGGCATGGGTTTTTCAACCGTGTAGGTTTTTTTCGGATCGGCTCGAACCATGGAGACCGAACCGATCAAAAGGACGAGGCAGGTCGCGACGACCAAGCGAGGGGACATGATTCTCAGGGGATGGGACAGGCTTTCGTCGATGTGAATGCCCACTCCCGGTGTGGCGGGAAGAAACAGGCCAGGAGGCCTCGATCAGAACGATGTCCGCAAACGCATATAGAATGCTCCTGCTGCCCCGTCGCTCCATGCGTTGCCGGGATGGGCAATCAACTGCAGGCCAACGGAAAATTGGGAGTTCTGCGTGACTTGAAATCGGTGAAAGGTTTCGAGGACGGTCTCGATCTCGGTTGTCGTATAGCGCGGGACAGCCATCGAGAAACCCAGACCGGTGAGATCATCGTCGCGTCCGAATAATCCGCTCACGCCCAGGCCGGTCTGTGCGAGGTGGCGGACGTTGGTGAGCGTGCCATCCGAGTAAGCATAGCGGGCAAAGACCTGGAGATACTCGCCGAGATTCTGATCCACCACCGCGGTAAGTCCGTAATCGGCGGGGAGACCGCGCATTTCGCGTTCGTCCATATACCAGAGCCCGAGGGCATACCGCCCAGCCCCGAGTTTATCAAGGGTTGGCGTATAGCCCGCCTCGCCAAAGGCAAAGAGATCCCACTCGCTGAACAAACTGTCCACTTCGACACGGATCGTGCGGCTGTAGCCGTTGCTCACCCCGCCGGTGACATAGAACAGGTCGTTGGGACGCACGGAGATGCCGAGCGTCGGACCATGATCCGGGAAAGGAACCGCCGGGTTCGCGGAAAAATGGCGGTTCACGAACGAATTGTTCACATTCTGAAGCCAGAAGGACCCGACAAAATCCGATGGATCCGCACGGCCGATCAGGAGCCGCAGACGCCCCTCATAAAGCCGCTGGACCCAGTAAAGATCACGAACCACCCAGCCGCGATCGTTGAAGGCATTGCTCGGGGGAATGAGAGTTCCCATCTGACCCCCGATCCGGGAAGGCGGTTGGTCGCCGATTTTAAAGCGATACTCGGTGGACATGACCAGGCGCCCCGTGTTTTCCGTTCCGCGGCCGACAATGGTCCACGAGCCGAGGAAATCGAGGTCCCCCGCCGCACCGGCTTTCGAACTTCGCCCGCCCATCGGTTGAAGAAAAAGCATGGTATAGGCCACGCCAAGACGAAGGCCGGTTTTTTGAAAAAGATCTTCCAGTGGATCTTCGAGGAGGTCGAGTGGACGGTTAACGCCCCAGCGGTCGAAAAACCCGTCATTGTCTCCGTAGATTTCGTCGAGTTCCGCCGGGACGTTCGTTGTCGCTTCCCCGGGCGAAAAGTCGGCGTCAAAATTGGTCGACTCGATGGTGTGAACCGACACCTCGGGCACCTCCGCAGGCGACGAAGCCGCCGGTGGTTCCGCCGCAGTCTCACCACCCCGGGCCAAAAGCCCGGAAAACCCTGCAAGAACAACAGCCAGCGACAAAGCCTGTCCGCCTCGGCCCATGGTCAGACCTTCTTTCTCTCCACTTGATCGTCGGCGGGAACATCACCCGGGATGTAATCCGGGAGTCTGCCACATGGGAAAATCGAGAGGATCGCGAGCGAGCCAAGGATAAAGAACGCCACCTGCAAGGCCCGCAGCCGGGCCGATTCGTTGAGCCGGATCGCCTCGTCGACCTGCTCCGGCGAGGCCGTGGTCTGTTTGAGGCGCTCCGCGAGACGCTCGTTGCTCAGGAAGTTGATATTGTTGAGATCGAGCTGACTGGTGAGCTCCGGCGTCAGCACCGGATGCGCGGTGATCGCTTTCATCACGCCAAAGCTAAGAACGCCGACCACCAGCGCGCCCATCACAGCGGTGCCGACGGAGGCCGCGAGATTGTTGGCGGTGCCACGGAGCGAGCCGACATCGGCCGCGAGTTCTTTCGGTGAAGATGTCACCAAGACGTTGAAAAGAAGCGTGACGAGAGCGCCTTGGCCGATGCCAAAAGTCACAAGCCCGAGAAGCACCGGAAACGAGCTCCAATTGTTGGTGACGACAAACGTGAGCCAATACGCACCGAGCGCGGCGAGAACAAAGCCACCACGTGCGATCGTGCGTGGCGAAAATCGATTGTAGAGCCGCACGACAAGAAACGCCGTGAAGAACACCGAAAGGTTGAACGGCATCATGGCGATTGCCGTGTCGAAGGCACTCCGACCCTGAACGATCTGAATGTAAAGCGGAACCGAGAAGTTCAGCGCCGCCTCCATGGCGACGATGGTGAACATCGCCAGCACGGCCGCCCGCTCTTTTGGCGACTCAATGACCTGAAGTGCAAAGAGCGGTGTCTTGCCATCGCTCTCCCGTTTTCTCGTCCAAGCCAGAAAGCCGGAGAGCAGAAGAACGCCACCACCGAGGAACAGCAAAGCGGGCGAAAGGCCGAGTAATTGGAACGGAGCGTTCGGCCCCGCAAAGAAAAGGCCCCAGTTTCGAATGTTGTTGAATCCGAGCGTCAGGATGATGATGCCGCTCGCCGCCAGAATTACTCCGACAACGTCAATCTTGACATCGGGTCGCGGATGGGACGGTTTCAATTTCCAACTCAGAATCAAAATCGCCGCGGCATGAATGATCAGGAGGCCGAAGGCGACCCGCCATCCGACGAAGCGCTCCAACGACCCGATGATCAGAAACGCGAGCACGCCCGCCATCGCACGGGCCGACCCGAGCCACCCCAGTGCGCTCGCCTGTTGGGCTCCCTGATAGTGATTTGCGATGAGAACAACCAAGGTAGGGACGAGGGCGGCTCCGCCAAGACCGGCAAGGGCCTGACCGAGGAGGAGAAACTTCGCCGAAGGGCTGAAGACCACCAGGATCATCGCCAAAAGGAACAGCGAGATCGATGCCTGGAAGAAAATCTTGGACCCGAATCGCTGCCCCAGCTTTGCCCCAAGGAGAACAAAGCCGGACACGCACATCGAATACATGATGATGGCCGTGCCGATGGTGGTGGGCGGCACGCCAAAGCTTTCCACCATACCACCCATTGAGACAGGCAGGGCGGCGACGTTGAATGACATGAGGGCCTGCCCCATGGCAATGACGATCATCGGGAGCCAAGGGTCCCGAACAGTGGTGGATTTGCTCATAGGATGGTTTCCGAACGCTAAAGAATGGGTTTCGAAACGAAGAGATCCATCCCAAGTTTTTGCGACAAATACTTGGCAGCCAACTGACCTTTGACACTGTTGCCGGCTGCGTCGAGCGGCGGAGCAAAGCTGCCGAAGCCGCCTTTGCCTGGCGAGACGGTCAGAATCCCTCCACCGATGCCGCTTTTGCCAGGAAGACCAATGTCGTAAAGCCAGTCCCCGGATGTTTCGTAGAGTCCGGCCGTGGCCATCACCGCCAGCACATAGTGGCAGATTACCGGATCGACGACCTGTTCCTTGGTCACGGGATTCATGCCGCCATCGGCCAGCGTTGCGGCCATGACCGCGAGATCGCGCGCACTCACATTGAGCGAACATTGGCGCGTATAGAGGTCTACGGCCTCCGCCGGATCGCAGTAGATTGCCCCGCAGCTTTGAAGCATGCGCGCAATGCTCTGGTTTCGAAAATTCGTTTCCAAAGCCGAGGCGAGCACCTCTTCGTTCATGGGCAACTCGCGCCCGGCGAAACGGGAGAGTCCTCGGTGAAGAAAAGTCCACTTCTCCTCATGACTGCTTCCAGGCGTGAGGCTGGTCGATGCGATTGCCCCGGAGTTGACCATGGGATTCGTCAGTCCCTTGGGGTGTCGCTCGATTCCAGCCAGCGAATTGAAAGGGTACCCGGTTGCATTGACCCCGATTTTCCGACGCGCTTCTTCCACGCCAATCGTCTCGCAAATGAGGGCGAAGACAAATGGCTTGGAGACACTCATAATGGAAAACTCATAATCCGAGTCGCCCGCAGCATAAACATTTCCGCTTGTCCCAACGATGCAAAGGCCAAAAAGATCCGACGGAACCCTCGCAAGAGCGGGATAGACTTGGGAATTTCGCCCGTCTGAGTCGCTTTTGAAAGTCGCATGCGCTCCGTCCAAAAGCTTTTGCACCTGTTCGGGCGACGGCAAATGCCCGGTGGAGATGAAGGCTTCGGGCAAATTTGTGGTTTCCATAGTCGGAGAGGCCTGAGCTCGGGTTGGGTTTCTAAGAAATCTCTCGCTTTGGCAAGCTTAAAACAATTAGACGGGATATCGAAGAATTGCGGCAAGGGGAGCGCCGTTTGGAAGATCATCCGGTCCCGCTGCGACAACTCTTCCTCGGTAACGAAGTGTCCGGCGGGCGATTTCATCAACAATTCCGTAAGACCTTTTTTTCGCGTCTTCAGAAAAATCGACCCGGCCCGTCTCCTCATCAATCGTTCCAAGCTATGAGTGTAGGATCGCCCGCGGGGGGCAAAAGGGGGGAGGAGTCGAAAAACTCCCCGCACTCCCGACACTGGCATCGCGGCACATGGGCCACGATGGTGACCGGCTTCAAGCCGATCGGCACGGTTCGAATCCGCCGCTCCCGGGTCCCACGCAAGGCGATGTGGTCCGTTTCGCACTTCGGGCACCGGATCCCTGAACGCTTCGCCTTGATGTGCAACTCCACCCGGCTCCCGATGTATTTCGTGCTCCGATACTCCCAGCCCTCTCCAATCCCGAAGGCCCGCTTCAAAAATGTCGCTTCCATCCCTCATACTCTACCCTCGAAAGACCCCGCTATGCACACTCGTTGCGGATGAGCCGATTTTTTTGACGAGATTTTTGAAATCGATCCGGCTGCCACCGACTTCCAGCCCGATGTTGCAAGTGGGAATAATGATCGACACACACGTCGCATCGCGCACCTCGGACAAACTTAGAATTTCTGAGACAGTGGGGAGATCGAGGTGCAGCATCGTGTGTCTCGTTTGTTCCACCGAGGGCTTTCCGGCAAGATCTATTCCGTGCGATAGAAATGTCCTTTTTGTGAACTTCTTCTAAAAGACCAGCGCTTGAAGTGCGCCACAACCGTTATCAGGACTGCAAAACTGCCGAGAAAGAGTGCCGATGGCTCGGGAATCGGTGTCAGGCCAAGCAGGCCGTTTTCGAGATCATAGGTTACAACGTATTGCTGAAACAGGAGCGCTCCGATGTTCAAATACGTCGGTCCTCCATCGTCGCGCTTTTTGAGGTAGACTTGATTAACACCCCGGTCGGGACCTGCCACGAGGGAAAAGATGGTCAAGGGGTCTTCCACCGGAGGGGTTGGCGGGCTCGGCGTTGCTTCAAGGACCATCGTGGTGCCGGTCAGGAGTTGATACGGGTCCCCACCTGCCGTCAGGTCGCTGAACGGTGCCAAACGCGAGGCGTCGGAGGGGTTGTAGTCGATCCCGGGGGTTGGGTTTCCGGTATCCAGGTTTACGCCAAGGGATTCAAAGGTGTGGGAGTCACCACCATAGCTTAGCGAGATGTTTGACAGGAGAACTTCGGCATTATGGATGCTTGTGCCGCCGGACCCGTCCGGCTGTTTCATATCAAACCAGATGGTGTTTGCATCCGTGAGATCTGAAGGGCCAAGTCCGATTTGAAGCGATGCGCCGCTGGTGCTGCCGTAGAGACCGAGGGAAATTTTGTATCCCTTTGTAATGCCACTTCCAAAGGTGAGCTGCGCGAGGATATTCTCGATTCCGCTCGATTCCTTCTTAAGAGAGAGCCCAAAGTCGCCGTAGAAGTTTCCTTCAATCGGAGCAGGGCCCGGAGATACCGGGTCGGACGGCGGCCAGAGCGGCGTCCCCGATTGTTCAATGTGACTCGCCCGGCCGATTTTAAAGTTGGTTGTTCCAGAGGAGAATGCGATTCCGCCACCGGCCGCATTGTAGAGATCTACCGATGCTTCCACGGAACGTCCGCGATAGGTAATTCCGCTCCCGAACGTTTTCGAGAAGTGGGTCGAGTGCGTTTCGGAGTAAGAACCCCACCAGGGGACTCCCTCCGCATATGCGGCATAAAATCCATCTCCTCCGGTATCGAACTCGAACAACTGCGCACTGCCTCCTCCGATGCCGACATAGATCCCATACTTATAGTAAGTCACACCGCTCTCGGTATAAGGCACGGTTTCGAGCGAGACCGTGGCAATGGTCTGCACATCGGCCGCCGAAAGAGACGCGACGGAAATCATCACGGCCAGAAGGGCGGATCTTGTGGATAATCGAAGCTTCGGAATCGCGTTTTTGTTCATTGGGATCGGCGAAGGACCAAAGCCACGAAGGCCACGGTGAGAGCCGCGAGCCCGATGGGTGCCGGTTCGGGGATGATAAACCGGTGCGCAACCGCGAAGTCCTGGTAATACCAGCTGTTCTCACCGGACTCGCTGAACGGCCGGAACTGCACTCCATCCGAAATGGCATTTCCATCGGAATCAATATGGAGGGGCTCCTGTCCGCCGGGCCCCGTCGAGTCCATCACCAAATACTCAAACGTCGCGTCGGGGTCGATGTTTTGACCGATGCTCCCAAGCCAGATGATGCTGTGGGTGATCTCGTTGGGATCGACATTGTCGGGATTCTCGCCGTTCTTTCCTTTGATATAAAGAATGTCCCCCGGCAGGAGTTTTGCGGTGAACTGTGCAAAGGTCTCGTGCGGTTCCTTGTAAATCAGCTCCGGCGTAATGGTGCCCACTCCGCCGAAGCCGGTGAAAGGTCCGTTTTGTGAGGCCGTGTGGACATCACCGGGAAGTTTGAGGCCGAGGGCATAGTTGTAGGCCCACGAGACATAATTGCTGCAATCCAATCCGGCCTGGGTTTTTCCTGAGGAGACCGGGTTCCACGGCCAGTATGGCTCCGCTGGCGGGTTGTTGGGATCCGCAACGTAGTTCCAAGCTGCGACCCCGCCGGTGAACGGGTCGAAGGCCGGGATGTGATGGTGCTGGTAAGACAATCCCCGCAGGAGGGACCCGGCGTAGATGACCCGTTCGCGAAGAAACTCCGGCGAGCGAGTTTGGTAGTTTTCCAGAATGGGAAACTGCCGCGACTGGGGACCCCATGACTGGTCAACGATGTCGCCGTGGGTGGATTTGATGTACCAGTCGGAATAAGCTTTGCTGCTTTGCTGCTCAAGATTGCTCCATGGCTCTTGATCGAATTGAACGGAAAGATCCGCAACCGAGTGGGTGAAAACCAGCTGGTACGGCGTTGTATAAGTTTGGGTCGAGGCGGCCTGAAGACTTGCCAGACCGCCTAGAATCCCTGCAAACAATCGTCCACCGCGACCCATCCAAGGATTCCGTATCCGGGACTCCACCGCTCGTCAAGCGGGCATGGGGAGCGGGTGACCGGCGGATGAAAATCCGATTGCTTCCGTGCGGCAGGATCACAAAGGTTCGGCATGAGCAAGAAGACCCTTCAGGCGCGAAAAAGAAATCTCCATCGCATTGGCGTGGTCGGAACCGGGCGGATGGGTGCCAACATGGCTCGACGCCTGCACGATGTCGGGTATGAGATTTCGGCTGTTTACGACATTGACCGTCCGGCCGCCGAAGCCCTGGCCACGGAATTGAAGACCGGAGCGGTGCGGACTCTGGCGGAGGTCACGCGCGGCTCGGACTTGGTTCTCACCGTTGTCACCGATGACGATGCGCAGTTGGCGGTTTTTCGGTCAAAAAAAGACAACCTCCTCCTCGGAGCGAAGGGAAAGTATTTCCTCAACTGCGCAACAGTGTCTCCCGCGGTTCACGAGAAGGTCGCGGTGATGGCGAAAGCGGTGGGAGCTCATGCCATGGAGGGCTGCATGGCTTCCAGCATCGCCCAAGCGCGGGCGGGGACGCTTTATCTGATGTGCGGTGGGGAACGAAAGGCGTTCGATGTTCTCCGGCCGGTGCTCGAGCAACTCAGCGATGGCGGGAAGCTCCTTCGATATATCGGCCCGTCGGGCTCCGCCGCCAAGGTGAAGGCTCTCGTCAACATGGTCATGAACATCAATACCGCCGCTCTCGCGGAGGGGTTGGGACTTGGCGACGCGCTGGGCCTGGATCTCGCGATGCTGCAGGAGGTTTTCTCCCAGACCGGCGCGGCTTCGCGTGTGCTGGTCACGGACGGTGAGGACATGGTCCGCCGGGATCATGAGTGTTACTTCAGCGCGGCCCATGCGGCGAAGGACAGCGGGATCGCACTCGGACTGGCCAAACGCGCCAAGGTCCGCCTTCCACTCGCTGAGGCCACCCTGTCCCAATATCGAAAGCTCGTTGCGCTCGGACTCGGCGGACTCGACAAATCCGGCATCGCCGAGCTGACGTTCCGCGGTCGGGGTTCCAAAGCTTCGTAGTCCGGGGGCGGGGCTCACCTTTCGTCACCGGAGAGCGAGATTCACGGGGTGGATTTTTGAGTCATATCGCAGTTCCTCAGCGAGGGATCGTGTACTTCGGTGCTGGGAGAGACGGTGAACAATGGAGGGGCACCTTACAATTTGCTCGTGGATCTCTTTCGTCTGGGTGCCGGATTTCCCCTTCGCGCCGTAGGGTGTGTCGGGCGGGATGTGGACGGGGCAAGTATTCTGAAGGATTGTCAGGCCCATGGGATCGAAGCCTCGCGGATCATCAGTTTCCCCGATACGCCGACCTCGTTCTTGGATGTGATGACCGCCGGCGAGACCGGGTCAGGACAAGCTTCAATCATGCCGGAGCCAATGCGTTGTTGGATGTCGGGCACTTTGATTTCCGGAACGACCCGAGTCGGATTTTTTATCTGAGAACGTTGTTTTTCTGCAAAAAGCTCGATGCGCGCGATCCGCGGCATGGGACCCGGGCGGCAGCTGTTTTGGCGGAGGCGCGAAATCATGGAATGCTCACCTGTGCGGACATCGAACGGACAAATCTGCCGATGGGGGCTTTCCAGAACAGTGCCCGTGCCGCACTGCATGAGAAGGATCTTCCGGTCTTCAACGTCGAGGTGGCCGAGGACTTGACCGGGGATCCGCATTCGGTATTCGACCGGCGTGGATCTCGGCGCGGCGACAGAGGCGGCCGCGCGGCTTCTTTCTTTTGGCGATGGACAGTGCGCTGTCATCCGGTTTCCGACCGGAGCTCTGGGGCTGACGAAATCTGGCGAGTCGGTGGTCGAGGGCAGTCTTTGTCTGCCAAAAAAAACTGGTCCGGAGCGCGGCGGGAACCGGCCATGCCTTCACGGCGGGATTTTTGCGCCAATATCATGGAGGCTGTGCGTTGTCGGACTGTCCGAAAGCGGCTTATGCGACGGCGGTGGCGTGTCTGATGGATCGCACGACCTCGGGTGGTGTCAAAACGCTGCGCTCGTGTCTGCGGCTTATTGAGCAATACGGCCAGCGCGAGGTCGGGCAGCGGTCTAACGCCGGGGTCGGTGGCTTCGAGCAACTTGTTGTGCCGGTCGGCGCAACTTTTGCAGCGGCGGGTGGTTGGATCGGGTGTTATGAAAACTCATCACCTCCTCCCGCTGGTGCTTGCCCTCTCTGCGCCTTGGCTCTTGGCCGACTCGAAGCGAACGGCCGAGCATGTTTTGGCAACGCCCTCGGATTATGAGGGCAAGGAAATCACTCTTGATGTCGCATTTGTTAAACCCGTGCAGTGGAAAAGCCCGGTGCCGGAGGTGGCGTTTTTCCACGCCCTCACGGTTGACCGCACAGATGACCGGCCCGGCGGGCACTTGCTTGTCGCGATCCCGGCTTCGGAGGCGGGGGCCTTCGCCAAGAAATACGGCATGGACTTCGAAGGACGCAATGATCGGGACACGCTTCGTGGTGTTTTTCTCGCGGCACCCGGGCGTGAAGAAAAGCGACGAATCTGGTTTGTGGACACCACGGGCCAGGCGGTCGAGCTCATCAAGGCCAAAAAGCTGGAACTCTTTGACGAAGGCGGCCCGGTTGGAGAAGCGCGTCCTCCGCGTAAAGATCGTCCCTGAAAGAAATGTTCTCCCCGCCGGGGGTCCACCGGTGGGGATGGGCGGTGAGGGATTCGAACCCCCGACCAATAGTGTGTAAAACTACCGCTCTACCACTGAGCTAACCGCCCCCATCCGTCTGGTGCCGGAGTTCTCTCACTTCACCAGACCGGTCGGCATCGTATCAACTCGCTTTTTGCGGCACAAACGCAAAAGCAAGTTCCCGTTTCGTGCCAAAGGGCGCGAGGTTTTGGGGTGAAAAAGTCCCCTGGAGAGCGCCAAACCACCATGTGTTGTGGTGCAGCGTCTTATGGACCGTTGTTCTTCACGCCTTCCGAACCTCGAAAAGCGTTTATTTGCAGGGAGAAGAGGCGAAACTGTGCCAAAAGGTCCCGTTTGTTCCACACAATATGTTGTGGTGTTTTCAAAAAATACCTACCATACAAGGGATTTTTGTTTGACTTCGGCGCGATATTTGTAGAGCCTCACATGCGCTACAGAATTCATGGCGCTTGGGGAGAATTCTGCGCTCTCCCCACCCTTTGTTTCGTAGAGATTTCACACAAAACACCCATGGCAACTACCACGATCAAAATCGGAGACCGCGAATTCGTTCTGGACCGGGACAAAGCCGAGGCCGCCTTTGCGGCGAAGCGTGTCATCAACGGACGCCAGACCATGTTTTTCAACATCCTGCCGCTGAAATACCAGTGGGCGTACGACCTTTACAAAAAGATGAAAGCGAACCACTGGGAGCCCGAGGATATCCAGATGCAGAAGGACTGCGAGCACTGGCGGGATTCGAGCGGACACATCTCCGAGGTCGAGCGCTGGATTATCAAGATGGGCATCGGCTACTTCTCGGCGGCTGAAGGGATTGTGGGGGACAACATTCTTCATGTGATCCGCGAGGCGGTGACAGCTCCCGAGCTCAAGCTCGTCCTCGGACGCCACGCCCAGGAAGAAAACATCCATGCTGACTCGCTCGTTTA
>CAZEYT010000090.1:0-11100 GCA_964516295.1 uncultured Chthoniobacterales bacterium
TCAGCTCGCTGAGGAAAAAACAACAAAACCAACCGACCCTAAACACAGAATTTCGAATACCTCCTTCTCTCCCCCCAGGATGTGTCGGAGACATCCGCGACCATCAGGACGAGACCGAGGTCAAGCGGACGCATGGCTCGAAGGTCAAGCTCATGGGGGGCATCAACCAGTCGGAGCTCATCGAGAAACGAACGCGCGAGCAGATCCGCGCCGACGTCGAGGGCTGCTTCAAGACCTATGGCGCCGGCGGCGGATACATCATGATGCCGAGTGACCACTTTTTCCACGCCCCGAAGGAAAACCTGCTGCACTACGCCCGTGCCGCCGGGGAACTCTGCCGGTATTGAGGCGCACACATATCTGACAACTCTCTTCACAAAAGACCGCCCGCTCGACTGGTTCGTCCGTAAGGCTGCAGTCGGCGTTTGGCATGCCACCGAAATCTATCTCGCCGGACGGCCGGAACCGATCCCGGAGCTCTGCCGCCTCCACCGGGAGGCGGGGCTCGGGCTTATTGCCTAAATCAGCACGGTGGGGCAATCACCGGCGGAACATCTCTCCTCGCTCGCGGAAGCCTACCACCACGTTCTCCCATGCGAACCGCTCTTTGTCACCAGTCACACCGGCCCCGACATCTTCTCCTTAGACGACAACCGAAAACTGATTGAAGCAGCGGTCGAGTTATCGGCGAGGGAAGGCCAAGGTGGGGTCGACTCATGCTGGAATTGTGATGGATATTCCAATTGCGGGCGTCGGAATCTTGTTGGTTTGGTGGTTTGGGGCTTAGTCGCTCTGAAAGCAATCTGACCGGTTTGCCTGATCTTTCCGACAGGCTAGCGCACCGCCCCGGAAAGCTTGAAGGCGGAAAACTGGACTTGCTTGCTGTGGTAGATGTTGTCGAACAGGTAAATCCGGATCTCCAGCGGGCCACGGACATCCCGGTAGGCGTCGGCAAAGGGGAAGTGGACACGCAGCGGGTTGTCGGTTCCGGCGCTTGAAGAGGCGAGGGGCTCGGAGATCCCGATTGCATCGGTTTCGGTAAATCCGCTCAGGTTCGTCGTGACGGCCACCCTCCGAGCGGAATACTGGTCCACGCATCGGATGGTGAAGTCGATGCTGCCTCCCCGGAGGTCGAGGGACCGGCCCGGCTGGGGACTCACAACAAGCTTCAAGTACTGGTTGTTGGCGATGGCGTCAGCCAAGGTTGTCCGAGAGACGTTACCTGCGGCCAGCCAAACGCCAAGTGCCCCGGTCGCAGAGGAACCGCCGATGATCCCCTGAGGCCCCGTTCTGCGCGGGAAGCTCCACCCGGACTGTGTCACCGCCGCCGAAAGGGAGACGGTGGACGTCCAAGGCACGCTCAAGCCCGGAGCGGCCGCGCCGGCAAACGAGCTCTGCAGAATCACAGAGTCAGCGCCGCTAGGCCGCACAGCGACCACGGTGGATACGGAATTGGCCGCGCCGTCGTCGTCTTCAGCGGTTAGAGTTACTGTATGTTCTCCCACGGGGAGAGTGAACGACGCAGTGCGGCCTCGGATGGATTGGCCATTTGCGGTCCATCGATACTCGCGGATGGTGCCGTCATAGTCGCGACTTTCGTCGGCGGAAAACTTCAATAACTCAACCCCGTTGCCGTTGGTGTCAACTACGCTCTCTGGGCCAGTAAGGCCGAGAGTGGGTGGCTGATTGCTCTGAGGGTTCGCCGCCTTGAACTTCAGCAGCGCTTGGAGCTTAAAGGCTTGGGACAGGGGCTGACCGAGGTATTCTTGGATGCCCCACGATCCCCATTTGGAGTAAGAATCAATGTTGCACCAGTGGGCGAAGTCTGCCACCCCTGCATCGTTCAGCATGTTCAGATAATCCTGGTAAAGGCGCTTCATCGCGGGGTCGCGGTTGGCGGCGATTAGCTTCGCGGTGAGAGCGGCGTTCTCCACGGCTTCCTCCGTGCCGACGAGGTGCTGTCCCCCTTCGTAGCAGTTAAGGAGAACGTCATATTTATCTGCCAGTGCCTTGTGCTCGGCTACCCAGACGGTGACAGGCCCCTCCATTTGGGATCGAGCGCGTGCCAGTATGCTGGCCGTTGTGGCCGATGCGACGTCGAGCTGGTCGGCCACGCCAAAGCCAAAGTATGGAGCGATCGAGAGGACGTCGGGGTATTCGCCCCCCCCGATCAAGCCCTCGATTTCGAACGCACCCAAGCGGGCAGCTGAGACGGACGGACTCACTGCCTGCGATGCGAGGACCCTCACCACACGGTCGGGAGCATCGGCTCCGAACTCTGCGTTGAACCAGCCCCATGCTTGGGCCGAGCGATACGCAGTATACTGGTGGCCCGCTAGGCCGCGGTTCGCACTGAAGGGCAGCCCCGTAGCGCGGAGCCGTTCGCCCTCTGCCATGCAAAACTCGGCCTGCGCGAACTCCGTATTCCAAGTCTCATTGGAATACTCGACCATCACCTTCAGAGCAGGGTTGAGAGGCTCGAACTGCTTGAGCGCGCGGGCGTCGCGAGTGGGATCGAAGGGTTCACCGTCGGCCTTCCCGCCGTAGCGGATGAGGCGCGCGGTTTTCCGGATGTATTCTTCATTTGCCCGATGGGGCAGACTTATCCAAAGATGGCTGCCCGTGGCGTTGGCAAGCTTGATCATGTACTCTAGCGCAGCTCCTGTCCCGACGGTTTGGGTGTAGGTGGAGGGGCGCGTACGCTGGCTCCACCGCTCCACCCGACTCCCGTTGGTTCGCCCCATGCCCATCGTCCGCAGAGTCTTGTAGCCCGACAGGGAGGTGACGAATCCGGGGGTGAATGGATTTCTTAACCAGTCGATCGCTTGCGTTCCCGGCGGCAGATACTCGAATTCGCGCAAGTATTCTGCTCTACCGCTCTTTGTGATTTCGAGGCTGATGGTGGCTTTGTTTCCCTCGTTCGCCGTCTTCACCGTGCTGATGGGGAGAGTATCGAAAAACCGCTTGCCGCTCGCGTCCACCGGAAGGCGGGCGATCCGCGCGGGGTCGAACGATTCGACGTGAGTGCTCCCATTGTAGCTGTGGAGTAGGCGGAAGGATCCGGTGCCGCGGAACCGTATCCGGTAGACGCCACCGATCTGAGTGGAGACCGTCGTATGCACGATCTGCCTCGTTGAGATCAGGAAAGCCGGATCAAAGTTCGACTTGCTGGGATCCCTGTAATTCGGGTGGATGACACCGTTTCCAAACGGCTGGCTGAAAGGCACGGTCGTAGGCCACCCGTTGGCATCGACCGGAATGTTCGCAGACAGGTCACTGTGCCAGGGGTTGCGCCCGCCCACTGATTCGGCATTTCTGGTCTGCCAGCCGCGGGTTGCTTGGAAGACGTTGGAGAACGGCTGTGCCATCGTCCAGTCATTGATGCTCGACACGTTCATTGATGTGCCCATCGCGGTATCGCTGACCGAGCCGGTCGCCACGAAGGAATCGACCGCGAAGAGAGTTCCCCAGTGGCGCTGCCCCATGCCGATGAACCCGACCGCCTGAACATCCCGGAAAGCTACCGCTTGGAATGCGGGGGCGAGCGGCATCTCGAACGCGGTCGCGGTCGGATTATACGGAGCCCAGCGTTTGCCGGTGGCTCCGTTGTTATTGAAATCAGACAAGACGAATGTGCCGGGTCCAGCGGCCTTCGCCTCGGAGATGAAGTACTGTGCGCCGTCCTTGACAACGAAGCGGATTCCCGCCTGCGCACTCGCGCTGTTCGGCGACCAGTCCGTGATCCGCAGGCTCAACTGGCTGGTGGCATCGAAGTTGGCGTTTTGGCCCCCGGTCAGGAAGTTTTCACGCTTCCAAAGAAAGACCGCATTGAGGGTGTTGACCGTCGAGCCGGTCGTAGCGGAGAAAATGAATAGCGATGGCTTCCATGGCCAGCTGGCTGGGGAGTTATCGTGAAGCCGGACGAAACTACGTCGCATGCTTTCGCCACTGTTGACCAGCGAAATACCGCCGTAGATCGGGATCGCGCCGGCAAAAATCGGGGTCGTTTCGTCGAAGTCAATTCGGTAATGCGAGGAGGTGAGCAGATCGGGCACCGCTTCTAGGTAAAAATGCTTAGCCCCTGCTTTACTGGGGTCGAAGCGGACCAGGGGGGTGGAGGCTAGCACCGATGGCACCAATGCAAGAAAGGCGCCTAAAACAGTAGGTAGATGTTTCATTTGTTCTGCGGGGGTGGGGGGTGCGTTCGTCCCAGAGGGTGACTCGAACGCAAAGAAAAATTAAACCTACCCTGCAAGGTCGTCAGCCGCAATTTCAGTGAAATCGTTAAACGTCGTACTTTAGCCCGGACATTTCACAGGTGGTTTGGTTTGTGATCGGCTCGGTGGACAAAGCGGACGTTGACGGGCGTGAAGTCCGAAAGAGCGTGTTTTGGCGCAACATGGGCACACCTCCCCCGTCCCCCGTTGTTTTTCTGGTGCCGGGGACAGCACTTGGGAGAGCTCAGGCCGAACTGAGCCGGGCGAGCAGGGTGCGGAAGAGATCCTGCAGGGGATAGGCGCTGGAGAAGAAGATCCGCTGCTTTTCGCGCGTTCATTCAAAGCGCTCGGCCGCCCTCTTCATCTGCTCGCTGGCCAATGCGAGCGGGCGCGTGTTCTTGGCCAGACCCACCACGTAGTCCACCCCGTGGCGATCACACCAGCGCATCATCCTCCAGCGGCAAAAGCCGCTGTCAGCGCGCAAGATGATCTTCACTCCAGGCCATGCCTGACGCAGGCGCGCGACGAGCAACTTCAAGATCGTCCAGGCGTGCCTGGCCACGTCGATATTGCTCGGGCGCAGAGACCTCACCAGCAGTTGCTCGCCGCAAAAAACGTAGAGCAACAAAAAGCACCAGTCCCCGTAGTAGCCGTGGAAGAAGCGTCCTTCCTGCTGGCCATGCACGCGGTCATCGGTCGCGTCAAAATCCAAGATCAACTCCTTGGGAGCCTTCCGAAAACTGGCAATGAACCGCTCGACGAGAACGCGCGACATCGCTACGGCCGTCTGCCGGTCGGCGCGGTTTTCCAGCCGGCACAACGTCGGGCTGGAGGCCAGTTCTTCGCCACGCTCCACCGCGCTCTGCCACACCAAGTCCCCGCGCAGGGTGTTGTGATCGTTGAGGTCCTCGTAACCCAGCGCCAGTCCGTAAATGCGCTGACGCAGCAGGTCGATCTGACGATGGGTGATCAGGTTCGGATCGCGCGGATCCTCCAACAGCCACCCAGCGCCCGGCACAGCCCCGTGCGCCGATCCGCCGCCCGAAGCGCCATGATCCCTCCGTCACTGGAGACATCACCTCCCAAAAAACCCGCCTCGATTTTTCGGCGATCAAAGCTCGGAAAAGTGAAAAGTTCCGGATTACAAATTGTCATGAGTTGAAGTTCATTTTGGTTGTTCCTTGAACACCCTGAACCAGAACGACTTAGGTTGTGAACTTCGCTATTTTTTTACTCCCACGGTGAAATACCCGGGTTAGAACGCTGAGATAAACTGCTGAACTTCTGAGGAACTTGAGCCTTCGAAAGTCGTTCGTCGTTGATGATGAGCGCGCCTGATTTTGGAGCTTCGTTTGGAGCTCCGTAGCCTGCAATTTTCTACTGTGGCGGGATGAACAACTGGTTACTTGCCGACAGCCAGCTTCCGAGGCTTCAGTGATTTCTGGTTTGAACTGGGGCGGCTCTCTCCTGCGGCCTTGGCGTCCGGCTATCCTGCCAAGCGGATGGCACGAGGATGTTCTCAAATCGATGCTGTGCCATTCCGCGTTCGTGCGGTGGGTCAAACCGAGTTGCATTTCTCAGACTTGGTGAATCACAAGGTGGGGATTGGCCAATGCAAATTGGTCGAACTCGGCTCCCCGTGCATCGGTTACAAATCGGTGGATCCGTCGCCACGGCAGGACGCGCATGAGCGAAACCGTCCCGAACTTCGTACGATCTGCCAGCAGGACGACTTCCTTCGCCCCCGACGCCATCGCGCGCTTTACTTCGTTGTCCTCGAGGGTCAAATCCGTGACCCCGGCATCGCGGTCGACTCCCGTCGCAGTCAGGAAATACCGATGCGTTCGCCGACGAGCGAAAAATGTGAGCGCCTCGCGTCCGATGAACGTGCCGGATTGCTCGCGGAGCAGGCCGCCACAGGCATAGACCGCCGGGCGCGCCGAAAGGCTCAGGAACAACCGAGCGGTGTGCAGGCTGTTGGTCAGGATCGTCAAACCGGCCGGCAGCGTCTCCCGCGCGATCGCCGCGACCGTCGTGCCCCCATCGAGGGCGAGATTGTCGCCATCGGAAATCAGATGCCGCGCGGCGTAGGCGGCGATGCGCGCCTTGGCGGCATGGGCCACGTCCGCCTTGCTCGCAAAATCCGGCTCGACCACATTCCAGCTCGCCCGCGAAACCCGCCCGCGGGTCCGCCGAACCAATCCCTTTTCCTCCAACGCCACCAGATCACGCCAGAGCGTCATCGCCGTCACCCGAAGATGCCGCGCCAGATCTGCGTTCCGCGCAAATTCCTGGCCCACCAGGATTTCAAGAATCCTTCGCTGCCGTTCCGGTGCCGAGCTCAACATGTTAGAAAGTGCGGAATGAGTTAGATTTGTTACAAAATCTCGACGGAGGCCACTCCGACGGCAAGAATTCTTCTGATGAATGTGCCCGAAACCCTCGCCCAGCAATTCGATGCCGGCGAGTTCCGACTCTCCGGCGGCCAGGAAGTGGTACGACGTCTTTCCGACCTGAAAGGATGCTTTGCCGATGCCGCGGCCTATGAGGCGGCCCTCCGGGAGGACGATCCCGTTCTGTATCGGGTCATTGCCGTGGAACCGGCGAATGGCGCGGGTGACCTTCACTACGGGTTGGGAATTCTCTATCCTGGCAAAATCGGGCGGGAATATTTCCTGACAAAAGGCCACCTGCACCAGACCCGCGAGGCGGCCGAGGTTTACATCGGTCAATCCGGCGAGGGTTTCATGATCCTGGAAGACGAGCAGACCGGGGCCACGCGGTTCGAACCGCTCGGAGCCGGCCGGATCGTCTATGTGCCTGGCCATACCGCCCATCGCACCGTGAACACCGGCCGCACGCCACTGACCTACTTCGGGGTTTACCCCGCCAACGCCGGCCATGACTACGGAGCGATTGCCTCCAGGAATTTTCTGAAAGTCGTCATCGAAGAGGATGGTCGTCCCGTCCTTTGTGACCGCTCGGCGCTTTGACCAAATGAACTACGTCACCAAACCCATCCCCGCATCCAAACCGGAGCCGGACCACGTCGTCCGGCCGTGGGGTGAATTCAAGCAATACGCATTCAATCGCGAGTGCACGGTCAGCCTCATGGAAGTTCGCCCTGGCATGCGCCTGTCGCTCCAGAGCCACACCGGACGCGCCGAGCTGTGGATTGTTCTCGACCCGGGTGCCCGGGTTCAAGTCGGGGATGTCCAACGCGATTGCGAAGCGGGTGAAGAGATCTGGATCCCGGCGAATGAAAAGCACCGGCTGTCCTGTTCGGGTGATCGCCCATGCCGTGTTCTCGAGGTCGCATTCGGCAACTGGCAACAGGCGGACATCACCCGCTACGACGACGACTTTGCACGTCCGAAAGAAGGCGAATAATGGGCTATCTCCAAAGACTCGGGCTCGCCGGCTCAACCTACGACAAGTTTCCCGTTGTCGAAGTCGCCGGATGTGACAACCAATGCTGGCGCGGATGGCTGGCAATCACTGACCAACTCCGCAGCGTTTGCAGCGGTCGGAGGGTCATTGCTGTCGAGTGTTACCCGGGCGTTCTCGATGAGGAGATTCTGCCGCGCTTGTCGGATGCATTTCCCGACGCCGCCATTTTCCAGACCGTGCGGGATGCCTTTCGAACGCCTGCCGAAATCGACGCACTGGTCGCGCCCGACCTCGGCGGCGATGATCCCGTGTTCGGTCGGCTGACCCGCCTCGAACTCGCGGCGTTTCTCGACCCGGAAAAGGTTCAATCCCTGCGCGAGCGGATCGCGCAGACGGACTCCGTTGTTCTGGTCTACGGGCCCGCGGCGATTCTTTGTTGCGAGCCCGACGTGCTGATCTATGCCGACATGGCCCGTTGGGAAGCGCAAATGCGGCAACGCGCCAACCGCGTTGGCAATCTCGGCGTCTACAACCTCCCGCTGAAAGCCTCGCTGAAATACAAACGCAGCTTCTTCATCGACTGGCGGGTCTGCGACAAACTCAAACGCGAAACGTTCGACCGTTGGGACTTTCTTCTGGATACCTGCCGGGAGGGCGATCCGAAAATGATCACCGGGCAGGCATTCCGGGCCGGCCTGGCCGAGGCGGTCCAAAGACCGTTTCGCGTCGTCCCGTTCTTTGATCCCGGAGTCTGGGGTGGACAGTGGATGCGCGAGGCATGCGCGCTGCCGGACGGTCCGCCGAACTACGCGTGGTGCTTTGACTGCGTGCCGGAGGAGAACAGCCTCCTCCTGCGTTTTGGTGGGGTGGATGTTGAAGTGCCTTCGATCGATCTCGTTTTCCGGCATCCCGTCGAGCTCCTCGGCGAACCTGTCTACGGGCGCTACGGCGCAGAATTTCCGATCCGCTTTGATTTTCTGGACACCATGGCCGGACAGAACCTTAGCTTTCAGGTTCATCCGCTGGCCGACTACGCCTATGAACAGTTCGGCCTTCGCTACACGCAGGACGAGAGCTATTACATTCTCGACGCGGAGCCCGGTGCCGAGGTCTATCTTGGACTCGTCGACGACGTAAACCCCGAGGCCATGCTGAGTGACCTGAAGACCGCTGCACAGGATCCGACCCGTCCGTTTCCCGACCGGAACCACGTCGCGCGGTTCCCGGCAAAAAAGCATGATCATTTTTTGATCCCCGCCGGAACGTGCCATTGTTCCGGCGCGAACAGCATGGTCCTCGAGATCAGCCACACGCCTTACATTTTCACGTTCAAACTCTGGGACTGGGCACGCCTCGATCTCAATGGCCTGCCGCGTCCGATTAACCTGGAACGCGGCGCAAAGAACATCCAGTGGAATCGCACGAGGTCATGGGTGGAGCCGCGTCTGGTTAACCACATCGAGCCCGTTGCAAGCGGCGACGGCTGGCGCGAAGAACGAACCGGCCTCTACGCTTCCGAAGCGTTCGAGACGCGCCGGCATTGGTTCAGCGGCGCGGTGAGCCATGACACCAAAGGGGAAAGCGTTCACGTTTTGAACCTCATCGAAGGCGCGGAAGCGATCGTCGAGAGCCCGACCGGAGCGTTCCGTCCGTTCGTCGTCCACTATGCCGAAACGTTCATCGTCCCGGCCGCCGTCGGCGCCTACACGATCCGGCCGCACGGGCCGTCCGACGGAAAAGAATGCGCCACCATCAAGGCGTTTGTCCGCGTCAACGCATGAGCCAGTCCGTCTTTCTCGGCATCGATTGTGGTGCGACCACCTCCAAGGTGGGAGCCGTCGACGAGGCGGGCGAGCCATTAACCACCCAGCTTCACCAGAGTGAAACCCGCGGTGAAGACGGTGCCGACTCCATCCTCGCCGGGTGGATGGAAGGGGTCGAGAGTTTCCTGCGCATCACCGGATTGTCGTGGGATTCCGTTGCGGGGGTCGGACTTGCGATACCCGGTCCATACCTGGACTACGGTGTGCTCGGTCGGATGCCGAACCTCCCGGCCTCTCTGGAAGGCTGGCGGTTTTTGGACGACCTCCGCCAGGCCGTCACCGAACGCGCCGAACGACCTGTTCGCGTCGAAACGGCGAATGACGGCCAATTGGCCGGCGTCCCCGAAGCGCGGATCATCCAAAAGAAAACCCCGGGTTCCGTGCTGATGCTCGCGCCCGGCTCGGGATTGGGCTGCTCTTTCATCCATGCGAACGGACGCGTCTTCGGAGGTGACCACCAGGCCGGCGTCATCCTCTGCCACATGCCGGCCCCGCACGAAAGTCTGGGCCTTCCCCGACTTCCCTGTGGCTGCGGCCGCGACTGGGGATGCTTCGAGGCTTACACATCGATTTCCGGCCTTCCCCGTCTGCTCGAACTTCTTCTGCCGAAATACCCCGATCACGAACTGGCTTCATCGCCACTCTCCCCAAAAGCCGGAGCCCTGACCCTTCGCGGACGCGCGCAACAGGGTGATCCTCTCGCCCTCGAAATCTTCGATCTTCAAGCCCGTGCACTTGGCCAGGCTGTCGTCGCAGGATGCATGGCCTACGATCCCACTCACATCGTCATTGGAGGAGGCCTCATGGATCGCGACGCAACCACTCCCGCATTCCGCGAGCGTTTCATCGAACATGTACGCCGGTCTGCCGCCCGCACGAGCTGGGTCGACATTCACTCCCTCTCGTTCCACCAAGCCAGCCTTGGCGATCTCTCCCAGGCGATCGGTGCCGCGCTGATGATCCGTTGGCTGGTCGCCGCCACAGCGGACTGAGGCCCGGATGCTTTCGACTGTCCTGCCTTGCGGAGTCGAAATCCACCCTCCAGAAGAACGCGCAGCCATTCTTCTGAGTCATTACGCCGCTCTTCCGCTCGTCGGTGATCGGCATTCTGGCGCATTCAAGGCGCAGAATCGGTTCGCTCCATGCCCCGAAGTTCCGGAGATCGGGAGGGCATGGAGCGGACATCATAACCACTTTGCAAGCCCAACCGGCAAGGAGTCCATATGCCAAGCGGGCTTATTGTGAAAGACCCACGGATAACAGTCGGTCCGCTCCATCCGGCTCGCCACCGCTTCATTGATGATGATTTTCAGGCAGGGATGCACCTGAAGTATGGATACTGGGCAGGATGCCATGACCGGCTCCTCGACCACCGCTGCAGCCGCGGACCGCTTCGATTCACCAATCGTGACGAGCACGATTTCCCTTGACTCGACGATCGGTTCGATGCCGATGGCGATGACATAGTAAGGGACCTCCTCTGGCGTTTCGAAAATTATGAAAATGGCACGTCTTCCCGCTGCGGTGTTAACAGGATTGGTTCAATACCACATCCTTGGAGATCGAGTCCGTGGGGCCCTAGCAGCTTGTCGGACTTGCAGTCGATGGTATAAAAGCAGGCGTGGCTGCCCGCTTTGTGCTTGTTGATCACGACCCCCCGCTCTTACTGC
>CAZEYT010000091.1:0-11013 GCA_964516295.1 uncultured Chthoniobacterales bacterium
GCTCTGCGCGGCCTGCGGAAATTACGGCAGCCGCATTCTCATCGGCCCCGACACATACGAACCGGCGTCTGAAACCCTGGAGGTCCGCCCCATCGAGGTGATCAAAACATCCGGCGAGCGTCGGCGCATCGAGCTTTACGAGATCCTCGCACCCAAGCACGGGCTCTCCCCGGAACGCGAACGCAGCCGCAATCACTTCTGGACTGGCGTTCTGCACTACCGCGAGCGCCACTGGGACAAGGCGATCGAGGAGTTTTCCAAAGCCCGCATCACCGGAATTCCGGACCCCGTGTTGGATTACTACATTCGCCGGGTCGAGCGTTCGCGCCGCGGCGAGGAGGAAGTCCACCGCGATCAGATGCTCCTCTTCAACGCCGCGTAACACTTCCGGCCGGGTCACGAGGGTCAAAAGTTCCGCCGCCTGCCCGCGGGCCTTGCCACATTCCCATGCTCACGCTTTCACGTGTCACCAAAAGTTTCGGAGGACGCGTTCTCTTTGAGGATGCCTCCCTTCAGGTCAATCCCGGCGACCGGATCGGTCTCATCGGGCCCAACGGTGCCGGCAAATCCACGCTCTTCTCGCTGCTCCTCAAATCGGACGAACCCGACGAAGGCAGTGTGAGTCTCCAGCGCGGGGTGCGGGTGGGATTTCTGCCTCAGGAAACCGCGGCGGCGGCCGATGGCACTGTTCTCGAACTCGCCAGCGGGCATGCGGCGGACGGAGCCTCCATCGCTTCGGCGAAGCGCGTGCTCTCCGGCCTGGCGTTTCGCGAGGCGGACTTTGAGCGCCCGATCCGCGAGCTGAGCGGTGGATGGATCATGCGCGCCCACCTCGCGCGGCTCCTCGTCGAAAAACCCGATCTTCTTCTCCTCGACGAGCCGACGAACCACCTCGATCTCGAAACACTGGGCTGGTTCCAGTCCCAGTTGATCAACTACTCCGGGGCCATTCTTACAATCTCCCACGATCGTGAGTTCCTGAATTCCGTCTGCCGGGGAATTGTGGAAATCCGCCATCGCAAGCTCATTCGCTACCACGGAAACTTCGATGCCTGTCTGGAGCAAAAGCGCGCCCGTGAAGAGCAGCACCTGGCGGCCTACCGCAACCAGCAGAAGGAAATCGAACACCTCGAGCGCTTCGTCGAGCGTTTCCGCGCCAAGGCCAGCAAAGCCGCCCAAGCCCAAGACCGCATCAAGCAACTCGCCCGCATGGAGCGCATCGAAGCACCCGAATCCGACGAGCCCACCGTGCATTTCCGTTTCCCCCAGCCACCCCGCAGCGGTCAGCGGGTCGTCACGTTGACCGGCATCCGGCAGGCTTATGGCGAACATGTCGTTTACGAGAATCTGAACCTCGAGCTCGAGCGTGGCCAGCGCACGGTGTTGGTGGGCCCGAACGGGGCCGGCAAATCCACCCTTCTCAAAATCCTCGCAGGGCTCCTGCCTCTGGAAGCCGGCGAACGATCGGTCGGTCACAATGTCGGCATCGGCTATTTTGCCCAGCATCGCACCGATGCGCTTGACGTCCGGCGCACCGTGCTCGACGAGGTGCAGAGCATCGCCCGCCCGGTCCCGGAGCAGGCCGCGCGCAATGTGCTCGGGGCGTTTCTTTTCCGGGGGGACGATGTTTTCAAGCGCATCTCCGTGCTCAGCGGCGGAGAAAAAAGCCGCCTCGCACTCGTGAAACTTTTGCTCGACCCGCCGAATTTACTCCTGCTCGACGAGCCGACGACCCACCTCGACATGCCGAGCATTGATGCCCTCATCCGGGCTCTCCAGCCATACGATGGCACGCTCGTCTTTGTCAGTCACGACGTCCACTTCATCCGCGCGTTGGCGACCTCGGTGACGCATGTGCAGGCTGGCCGCCTCACACTTTACCCGGGCGATTACCAATACTATCTCGACAAATCCCGCGCCGTTGGAGCCCGGGCGGGAACGGTTGCCTCGCTCGGTAATTTCCAACCCGACGCCGCTCCGCCCTCTTCGGCCGGCTCCGGAAAAGGCCCCGGCCTCAAGGAAATCAAGGCCATGCGACGGGCCGAATCCGAGGCCCGCCAGGCTCTCGCCCGGGAACGCCGCGAACGCGAGAAACTCGTCGCCAAACTCGAATCCGAGATCCACGCCCTCGAGGAACGCCAGCGCGAACTCACGCTCCTCCTCGAAGACCCGGCGACCTATGACAACCCCTCGCTGGCCATGGAAACAAACCGCCAGCTCAGCGGGGTGGCCGATGCCCTCGAACGCACCACGGCGGCGTGGGAAAAAGCCGCAGCCGATTTGGACCCGGCTTGAACCCGCCGTCGCAAGGGCGTCTTTTTCGCCTTGGCTTTGGGCGCTTCGCCGCCCTTAATATTGAGGCTCCGGAATGAAAGGCGTCGTCTTCACGAATTTCCTCGAGATGGTGGAGCAAAAGTGGTCTCCCGATTTCGCAGATCAACTCATCGAGTCCACCGACCTCCCCTCCCGCGGTATCTACACGGCCGTCGGCACGTATCCCCACACGGAAATGGTCTCGTTGGTGGTGCGCCTTTCGGAAATGAGCGGCATCACGGTTCCCGATCTGCTGCGGGCCTATGGCGAGTATCTCTTCGGACAGTTCGTCCGCCTTTACCCCGTTTTCTTCCAAGGCGTTTCCTCCGCAATGGATTTTGTCGCCAGCATTGATGCGGTTATTCATGTCGAGGTCCGGAAACTTTACCCGGATGCCGAACTGCCGAAATTCGTGGTCGAAGAGCGCACGCCGAACCTGCTCCGGATTCGCTATGTTTCAGAGCGTCATCTGGCCGATCTCGCCGAGGGGCTGCTGGCGGGCTGCATCGCCCATTTTGGGGAATCGCAAACGATCCGGCTGGAGCGCCACGATCTTCCACAGACGGGGAGCCCCGTATGCTTCAGCCTGAAACGGATCTAGCCGATCAGCTGGAGCGGGCCAAACGCCGGGCCGAGCGAGAGCGCGCTGCCCGGCGCGAGGCGGAGGCCCTCTTGGAAGAAAAAAGCCTCGAGCTCTATCGCTCGAACGAGCTCCTTCGCAAGCAGGCCGCGGACCTCGAGTCCGTCGTCGCCGAACGCACGGCCGCTCTCCGTCTCGCCCTCGAGCAGGCGGAAGCCGCCACGCGCTCAAAAAGCGATTTTCTCGCCACCGTCAGCCATGAGATTCGCACTCCGCTCAACGGCATTATCGGACTCGCCGACCTCCTGTCCCTTTCCAAGCTCGACGCCGAGCAGACCGAACACCTGAAGCTCCTTTTGCAAAGCGGACAATCACTCCTGGCCCTCATCAACGACCTGCTCGACTTTTCCAAAATCGAGGCCGGTCGCATGGAATTGGAGTCCTCCATCTTCGATCCCGGCCTCGAATTGGCCAGTCTCGTGGAGACCTTCCGGCCGCAGGCCGTCGCAAAATCCCTGGAACTTGTCGCGGACTTTGCTCCGCTGCCGCCAACCGTCCGCGGCGACAGCCTTCGCCTTCGCCAGATTCTCTCGAACCTTCTTTCGAACGCGTTGAAGTTTACCATGCACGGCCGCGTCCATGTCTCGGCCGAGGCCGTTCGTGAGCCTTCCTTTTGGTGTCTGAATCTCGTCGTCACCGACACGGGGATCGGATTCGCCCCGGATGGTGCCGAGCAGCTTTTCGAACCGTTTCGCCAGGAGGACAGCTCGATTTCGCGACGATTTGGCGGCACCGGACTCGGGCTGGCGATTTGCCGCCGCTTGGCGCGCGCCATGGGCGGTGACATCACGGCCACTTCCGGAGAGGGCACCACCTTCCGCGCCACGGTTCGCCTCCAACCCTGCGACGTTCCCAGCTCCAA
Source organism: uncultured Chthoniobacterales bacterium (assembly GCA_964516295.1). Classification (GTDB taxonomy): domain Bacteria; phylum Verrucomicrobiota; class Verrucomicrobiia; order Chthoniobacterales; family Terrimicrobiaceae; genus CAZEYT01. The sequence goes on from CAZEYT010000091.1 coordinate 3,816, forward strand.
CGACCCGGTCGAGCACCCCGCCCCCGGACTGCCTGACCTCTCGGTTTTGGTGGTCGATGACAACGATACCAACCGAGTCGTCGCTCTCGCCCTGCTTCGGAAAATCGGTCAGGAAGCTGTCGCTGCCAAAAGCGGAGCGGCTGCCATCGAGATTCTGCGCGAGCGTTCTTTCGACCTTGTTCTCATGGACATGCAAATGCCGGGAATGGATGGCATCACCGCGACGCGTGAGATTCGACGCCTGCCCCTTGCGTACCAGCCCCGGATTGTTGCCCTCACCGCCAATGCTTTCGAAAGCGACCGTCAATTGTGTCTCGACGCGGGGATGGATGGCTTCCTTGCAAAACCCTTCCGTCTCGAAGACATCCGGGCGGAACTCTGCATGACCTGTAAACAGCAGTCTTCCGATTAGGACGGGACTTGGCATTTTGTGCCCCGGGTGAATCCCGGCCCCGGGCTTTGAAAACGCGACGGTCGGCCTCGCGAGAATCCGGTTGCGTTTGTCCCGGGGTCCCACCAAGTTTCCCCTCCATGGCACACAAGCTTTCCCTCGGTGACGTTCCGCCTCAGATTTCGAATGCGTTTGGAACAAAGATTGCCGCCACCAAATCGGTTTTTCCGATCTTGCGCGGGTTGTGTTTGTATCGCTTGACCATCCACGAAGGTTGCTTCCGCGAGCCGCACTGGCATGTCAACGCCGACGAATTGGGGTATTGCCTGAGCGGCGAGGCTGTCGTCACGATTTTCGCCAGCGGAAATGTTCATGCGCAGTTCACGATCTCGGCGGGGGAAATGTTTTTTGTCCCGTCCGGGTCGCTCCACGCCATCGAAAATGTCGGCTCTGGCGATGTGGAGATGGTGATTACCTTCTCGCACGAACAGGTCGAGGATTTCGGCTTGTCCGGTTTCGTGGGGTGCCTGAGCGAAGCCGTCATGGGCAATACCTGGGGCCTCTCCGAGAGCGAACTCGCCGGGCTGACGCGGTCGCCGAAAAGCGTGGAATTTGCAAAGGCCTCCGCCTCCGCAGCGATTCCCGAATCCGCCGCCTACCCGAGCCCGTTCAAATTCCCCATCGAAAAGCGGACACCGTTGATCACGAATGAGGATGGGTCGGCGATTGTGGCCCGACGGGATACGTGGCCGGTCCTTCGCAACCAAGCCATGTATTCCCTGCGTCTTCACGGCATCGGCATGCGCGAACCGCACTGGCATCCGGAGACCGCCGAGCTGGGTTACGTTTTTTCGGGGCACGCGAGAATGACGGTGCAAAGCCCGGACGCGACGTTCGACACCTACGAGCTCCACCCCGGCGACATTTACTTCATCCCGCGCGCCTACCCGCACCACATCGAAAATCTCGACGGCACCGAAGTGCGTTTTTTGATCTTCTTCGATACGCCAGACGTGCAGGATATCGGACTCACGGGAGCCATCCCCGCGTTTCCCTCCCGGCTCGTCGGCCCGACCCTCGGCCTCGGCGCCAACGAGGTGGAAAAAATCCCCCGCCTTCCGGCAGACCGCCTCGTCGTTTCGCGGATCAATCCGCTGGATTGACCGAGATCACACCCGACCGGCCTCCGCTTGGGCCAAGGCTTTCCGTTTCGACCGACGCAGCCGGATGGCGATCGGTGATGCCAGGTGACGTCGCAGCGTGGCAGCGTCCTTAGCGGGCGAAAAGGCGTCGCGATAGAGTTCAAGAATGCTGAGGGACTCTCCCGAAACCGGCTCAAGGAAAACTTCGTCACCCGCACGCACCTCGCCCTCACGGAGCACCCGACAATAGACGCCGGGGCGCTCGGCATGGCGGAATTTCTTAAGGAAGGTCGAGTCCCCCATGTGACGCGAAAGTGTCGCGCAGGGTACGCGGGGCGAGGTGACCTCCAAAGTCACCGTACCGATGGAAAATCGATCCCCAACCGACACGCCGGCACTTTCCCACCCGCTGATCGTCAGGTTATCGCCGAACGTTCCGGGAGCCAGTGGAAAGCCCAGTTCGGCCTCCCACCACGCATAGTCCGCTGCTCCATAAAGATAGACCGCCTGATCCGGTCCTCCGTGATGCCGGGAATCGCAGATCACATCCCCCGCCATGCCCTCGGTGCCGATCCACACCGCTCCGTCGACCGGACGCTTCGCTATGCCTGACAGGTACGGATCGCGTGCCATCGCAAGCAGCTCCGCTTTTCCAATATTGGCGCTGAGCAAATGCATGACTCGCATAAGAAGTTCCGTTCGCTAAGAAATCCAGCAATATCGCCTTCGCGAGTTGTGATCGTACGAACCACGGAATCCTCGCGCCGAGCGGTCCCTCGCGATGTCGCGCCTGCGGAATTCGGCAAACGCGGATGTTGACGCGAGACGGTCGGGTTTGTATGAGGCTTCTCATGGAACCGGTGGGGATCGAGATTCGAAAGCTTTTCGAGATCATCGAGTGGATGTATGAGGCGACCTCGCTGAACGCCCTCCACCAGTCGATGATCCAAGGGGTGGCCCAGATGATCCGGGGTGATTGTTACGATCTTGTTCTCTGCCAGTTCGGCAACGATGGCTCGGATGTTTTCCATGCGACTCCTGGAACTTACACAGCCGCAGAAATCGAATTCATGCTGAGGCACGCGGGTGAACATCCCATCGTGCAGGAAATCCTTCGAGGGGCCTCTGGTGTGGTGTCGGTCTCGCAATGCCGGGCGAGCCGCAACTGGACCCGGTCGTCACTTTACAATGAGGGTGGTTACAGGCGGTTGGGTCTCCGGCATGAGTTGGCCGTCGAGATTCCGGGAATCGACGAGAGAAGCCTTGCGGCGTTTTCCGTTGTTCGGGGAGGCTCGGATTTCTGCGAGCGGGATTTTGAGATTTTGAGACTGCTCCGCCCTCACATGGCCCGGGCATGGGTTCTGGCGGATCGTCGGAGCAGGAAATGCTCGGCGGAGTTACTGCGGCAGCTTTTCCCGGTCCTGTCGCTGCGCGAGGCGGAAATTCTTTTCTGGATCGTGGAGGGAAAACAAAATGCCGAGATCGCCGCGATTTTCGAGCGCAGCCTCAACACGATCCAAGAGCACGTCGAAAACATTGTCCACAAACTGGGCATGGAAAACCGGCATCAAATGACCGTTGCTGTTCTTCGGTTTTGTCTGGGAAAAAATCCGGCCCCCCAGTGGGTTTCACGTTTTGTCGAGCGTTAAGGAAAGTTTTCCTCCACCAAGTTCCACGCACCCAGGTAAGTGGCCGGTTGAGCATCATCCGGTGCTCCTTTGGTGCTGGAGCCAGCTTTCCATGTCAGCATCTCCTTGCGACCTCCAGAAGCCGGGCGAAGCAGTCCCGACCAACCGCTCTCCCAGGAAATCCTTGCCGCCTGTCCCTCTGGTCTCCAGAAACCTTCCCCGCGGAACGAACCAATCTTCTCTGTGGCCGTGCCGTCGGGCCGCAGGATAACAGTCATCGTCATCGATGGCTGCGAAAGGCTTGGCACTGACCATTTTCCGGTTCCCGCTCTCTGGATCGTGCATCCTGCTAAGAGGAGAAGAATAATCCCGAGCGCCCACAGGTGAGCCGGAGTGCGGTTCCGGGTCTCCCAACGAGCCTCAATCTCCATCGGCCCGGTGAAGTTCCGCGAAATGAAGGTTCGCTCCCATCGGCTGGTGGCTTTCGACTACGCTCCCTGTGACGAGACTCGCTCGGCAATCAATGTCACGAATTCATGAAGCAGAAAGCTGGCCGTCAGACCGGTGATCTGGGACGGAGTGTCCAAGGGCGGACAATAGCAAACAATGTCTGCTCCCATGAAATTCAGGCCTCGAAGTCCGTGGATGACCGCCAGAATCTCCCTCAACCGCAAACCGTTGAGTTCCGGGTCGGCCACAGCGGGCGCTTCCGTGGGGTCGATCACATCCAGGTCGAAGCTCAGATACACGGGTTGGTCGCCGACGATGGCGCGGGTTTTCTCGAGGACAGCCTTGGGCCCCATCTCGAGAAATGACGCGGTCGTGATGACCTCGGCAAAATTTTTCTTCGACCAGTCGTCCATGGTCGGGTCGCCCATCGGCCCGCGGATTCCGATCTGGACGGTCCGTTTCGGGTCCATGTTTCCTTCCTCCGTGCCAATGCGGAACCCGCCGGCGTGGTTCTTTGTGCCGAACATCGGTGGGAAACTGTCGCAATGGCAGTCGAAATGGATGACTCCGACGGGCTCGGCGAACGTGGTGGCACGGGCCGCCCGCAAGATGGGTTGGGTGATCGAATGGTCGCCACCCACACTCACCGGAACGATTCCTGCGCGGAAAACATTTTCATAAAATGCCTGGATATCCTCGGCAATCGCATCGGGGTTGAGGTTGGCCATCGGCACATCACCAATGTCGCGGATGCGGGCGACTTCGAAAGGATTGATGCCGAACTCGCGATGACCGCGGGCGTATCCCATCGAGCGGTTCCGAACCGTGCGTGGTCCCAGATACTGCATGTGTTCGATGGGGTTGCCGCCTCCGTAGGGCACTCCCACGATGCCAATGTCGGTATCCGCCAGATCCGGCCGGTACGGACAACGCAGAAAGGTGGAGGGGCCGAACCAGTGTTGGTAGCCAGTGGCAAAGTCGAGTGAGGATTTTGGTGTGCTCATGATTATTTGTGAGAAGGGTTTGCTACGCAGTCAGACGGTTTTCTGCGACAAGGCAGAGGAGTTCGAACATCAGCTGGGCACCGGCCAGGGCCGTGATGCCTCCCGTGTCGAACGGCGGGGAGACTTCGACGAGATCGGCTCCAACGATGTTGAGGTGGCGCAGACCGTGGAGAAGCCGCTTGGCCTCATACGAACTCAGGCCGCCAACAGCCGGCGTTCCGGTGCCCGGCGCGAAGGCGGGGTCCAACGCATCAATGTCGAAGCTAATATAAGTCGGTCCGTCGCCCACGATCCGCCGGGCCTCGGCGGCCACGGCATCCGGACCCAAGTCGTAGAACCGGTCGATATCAATCGTCGTGACACCCACACCGTGCCCGTAGGTTTCCATGGGTGCAAAGGGATCCCGAATCCCGATTTGCACGATCCTCTTCGGATCCAGAAAGCCCTCCTGAATGCCGTTCACATACATGCTGCCATGGTGCAAATTGGAGCCATTGAGCGACTCCGCCATATCAAAGTGAGAATCAATATGGATAAGCCCCAAAGGTTCCTTTCGTCCGAGGGCTTTGAGAATGGGATACGTAATGGAATGGTCGCCACCGGCAATGATCGGTGTGATCCCCCGGTCGTTGATCTTGGAAAAAAAGGAAAAGCTTTGATCGGCGACCTCTTGGAGGTCAAACGCACTTGGGATAAAGGCATCTCCAATGTCCGAGATCGCCAGCTTTCCAAACGGCGTCATCTTCATCGAATAGTTGTGATAGAGGACGTTGCTGGATTGGTTGCGGATTTCGCGAGGTCCGTGACGGGCTCCCGTACGCTGGGTCAGACCGAGATCGGAGGGCACCCCAACCAAGGCGATGTCGAGCGGCTCGCCTGTTTCCCAATCCGGGCGATACTTGGTGCGGAAGAACGTGGGGAGCCCGGAGTAGGACTTCATGTAAAGCTCCGGGGCCACATTCATGGAGTGTTTGATAACTTTATAAAACTCTTCGGCGTTGCTCATATTTTTTGGTGGTTAAGATTTGGCTCTGCGATTTCTCGTGTACAAGACTACCGCGCCCCCCGCGAGCAGGAGCAGGATAAAAGTCGAAGGTTCGGGCACAACAGCGGCATAGGCGGCGTCCGCAATCAGGAAGTTCACCGTGGTCGTGCCGTGCGCGGAATCCCAATAGAGATACTGCGAAGGATTTTCAACGACCGAGCCGTAAGGAAATGGGGGATTATCCCCCGGGAACGGCGTGTAAGCCCTCTCCGTGACGTTGGTCAGACCGAAGCTGGCCGGATCGTTGATCACATCGATAAAGATCTGATTGATGTCCAGTTTGATGATGTTGATGCCGCTCAGTGCGCTGGAAAGAAGGTTGAGTTCGATGTCCAGGGCCGAGTTGAAGCCATCCGTAAACGTCGTGGCTTGGGGACCTTTGATCGGGTCGTTGCGGTAATCGGGTGACTCTCCAATGGGAGGGAGATTGGGAACCAGAAAGGTCCTCCCTCCAGCATTGTAGAGATTGGTGATGGCTGTTGCCACGTTGCCAGCCACTTGGGCCGGGATGATCGGGTCATTGTTCTCCACATGGGCAAAGACATCGTTCCCGCCAATCCAGAGGGTGAAAAGCGTGGTCGTGGGAGAGGGGAGAGCCGGGTTGCTGGCATTTAATTGATCGGTGTAGAAGCCCACTTGGGTGAGCAGGTTGGGAAGAAACACAAAGTTGTTGCCGGTGCCGCTGCGCGCTCCGGCCCAGGAGAAGTTCGTGCCATTCTGCTCCGTGATCCCATTGTTGCGCGGCATGGTACCGAACCCCAAGTCGGTGTAGAGATGGTCCACCCACACCGGCCCGTCGGAGTATCGGCCGGGGAAATAGAAGTTGGAGTTGTAACCCGTGAGAATCCGAGCCTGGTTTTCGCTTAGCAAACCAAGCGTATTGCCGACATCACTCAGGCTGTCACCAAAGGAAACCATTCCCGAGAACCCGTGCTGCGATCTTGCAGACAGCGGAAACGCCAGCACGAGTGCGATCAACAAAACGTGGAAGGTCGAAAGACCCTGCGCAGGCACCGGATTGCCAGCAGGCGGTGGAGTTTTTTCCCAACGGGTTGGCAAGGCATTCCTTTGGAACATCGCAGGAAAGAAGCCGATGGGGAGAGTTTCCTCAACCCTCACACATGGGGGTGTGACAATTTCAAAGGATCTTTACCGGGCGTTGGCCTGCCGGGTGGAGGCCGGCGAAGCCGCGCGAGCTCTTGAAAGATTTCACACGGACGACTCGGAGAACACGCAGAATTGTTCAAACACGCCGCGCGTGCGAAACAACGGCTCATTGCGAATGGGAACGAGCCGGCGGTCTTCGCGATTGCCGACAGGGATGTCGTCGGGTTGGCATCCCGCGGTTGACCTCGTGCCGGTGCACTTGTAAGCGACGATGTTATGGCTGCGTTTGGCATCGGGCATCGAAAGCTTTTTGAAAGCATCGAACACATGGATCTGGCAGATTCGGTGGAAGATCGGGGGTGTAAAGATTCTTCTGTAATTGGGTTCTTCACAATCTGAGCGCCCCATCCGGGGACGGCGGAGCGAAGGCG
>CAZEYT010000092.1:0-10864 GCA_964516295.1 uncultured Chthoniobacterales bacterium
GCGTCCCTGGGGAAAAACTTTTCAAAGCAATTCAAACTGCGGAACTCGGGTTAACAATGAAGCGAGGTTGACCAATCTCAGAAGCAGTACAAATACTCCTCGCAGTAAATTTTTTATCAATGAGCGAAAAACCTCTTCGATTCGGATTCCTCGGTGCCGGGGCCATTTTTCCCACTGGGCGGCCGACTGCGTGAACAAGCATCCTCTGGGCCAGGTGGTCGCCGCGCAGGACATCCACGCGGGGCGTCTCCAGGAACTCCGTGCCAAATTCCATATCCCGAAGGCCTTTGAGACCGCGACAGAATTTTTCGCGGATTCGCATGTGGACGCTGTCTACATCGCCGTGCCGAACAAGCTCCATGCCCCGCTGGCCGTCGAGGCTTTTGCGGCGGGAAAGCACGTGATTCTCGAAAAACCGTTTGCACGCAATGCCGCGGAGGCGATCACCGCCATCGACGCTGCGAGAGCCTCAGGGCAAGTGCTCGCGGTGGGAATGAACCAACGCTCCAGCGAAAACGCGCAAAACGTTCTCGATCTGGCATCGCACCATATCTTTGGAGACATTTACCACGCCAAGGCCGCATGGACCCGCCGTGCGGGCATCCCGAAGCTCGGCACGTGGTTCGGCAGCCGGGACCTTGCTGGCGGCGGATGTCTCTATGATATCGGCGTCCATGTTCTCGATCTTAGCCTTTACGTCATCGACGACTTCGAGCCCGTCAGCGTCTTCGGGTCGACTTATGCCAAGTTTGGAACGCGCGGGCTTGGCGGAGGATCGTGGGGAAACTCGGACGACATCAGGCTTCCATTCGAAGTGGAGGATTTTGCATCGGGCCAGATCCGGATGGCCGATGGCTGCACGATTTCCCTGGATGTAACTTGGGCCCGTCATGCGGAAGAGAGCGATCGGGTGGAAGCCGATTTTTGGCATGGAGGCGGGCGGACAGGTCTATGCGGGCAAAGTTTTCCGCCGGGACGACCTGCTCGGCTCGCACTCCACGGTGACCAACCCCCGGGCGGTTCCGCCACATCCGCATTTCGACCGGTTTCACTATTTCATCAACCACATCCTCTCCGGCGAGCCCCTCTGCGTCACGCCGTCGCAGGCCCTCGTCGTGCAGCGCATTTCGGACGGTCTCGCGGAATCGTCTCGCACGGGAGACTCCGTTCGTCTCTGAATCCAGCCCCTCCAATCTCATGAACCTCATCGAGAACCTCGGCGTTCAAAGCTATTGCTTCCGCCATTTCCACGACAACGCGGTGATCGCCTCGAAAGTTCGCGGCATCGGCCTCGACAAACTCGAACTCTGCGCCGTGCATGCAGATTTCAACAACCCGTCCGCGGTGAAAGACATCGCGGCGGTCTATCGCGAGGCCGGTGTTTCCATTGTCTCCATTGGCGTCCAGACGTTTACTGGTGCGGACTCGGAGAAGGCATGGTTTGAATCCGCCGCCGCGGCCGGGGCCGGACACATCTCGGCGCATTTTGAGATCGGAACGTTTTTTCAAGCCATTCCGAAAGTTCGCGCGTGGAGTCGCGAGTTCGGCATTCCCGTGGGAATCCACTGTCACGGCGGCTACATGTTCGGCGGCTCGCCGGATGTTCTCGATTATCTCATTGGGCTGGGCGGTCCTGAGATTGGTTTGTGCATCGACACAGCTTGGGCGATGCAAATCGGGCCGTGGCAGGGCCGGCCGGTCGAATGGGCGAAACGCTTTGCCGGTAAAATCTCCGGCGTCCATTTCAAGGACTTCGTTTTCGAGCGGGACGGTGCTTGGAAAGACGTCATCGTCGGCACGGGAAACCTCGACCTTCCGGCATTTGCCAAAGCCCTCGTCGAGCAGGATTTCCACGGCATGGCCGTTATTGAATATGAAGCCGAGCCGGAAAACCCCGACGCGGCCCTCGAAGCGTGTGTTGATTCGATGCGGTCCGCCTTGGCAGGCCTCTGAGGAGCTACCAGCCCCCGCCTCCTCCGCCGCCACCCCCACCGCCGGAAGCCCCGCCACCACTGCTGCCGGATGAGGATCCGGGCGCGGTCGAGGCCGAAGAGATCGCGCCGGCGAGCGAACTTCCCAGCGCCGATGCGAGGGCGGTTGGTTGGAACGCACCGGTGGACGGACCACCATACCACCGCGGTGGCTCCTGAAGTCCGCTGAAGACATCCGCAAATTGTTCCGCCCACTGCTGGCTCACGTCGAGCGCCAGCGCGTAGGGAAGAAACTTTTCGAAAAGCTCGGGCGTGCGCTCGGGGGGATTTTCGAGGTTCATCCGTTCGGATTCCGCCACCGCGAGATACTTGCGAAACCCGTCGATTTCATCACGCACCCGCTGCCCTTCCGCACTCGGGCGCTTGAGAAGATGCTGAAAGACCACGCACATGGTGATCCCGCAAAAATAAATCCCGGCAACCCAGGCGGACGCCGTTTGAATCAGCAGGAACAGGCCGACGACCCAGAAGGCCAGAAACGGCAGTGCGAAGATCGTGAGCGGCAAGGCCGAAAGAATACGACCGGACCGCCATTGCGCGAGGGCCGCGCCCGAAAGCGCTGCACATCCGAACGACCATCCGCTCAGCCACACCATCATGAACAAGGCCACCGGCGGTTGCGCGGCACCGAAGATCGAGATGCCCAGCGGAACAAGCGTTAGGAGCAATCCGACAACCCAGATCTGCGTGTTCTTCGAAAAAACGGAGACGTTCCGCTTTTTGACCTCTGCGGCCAGAACGGCTTGGGCGGCGCGAACGGTCTGGTGGTTTCGCTGCACAAGTTCCAACGGCGACCCGTGCTGAAAAACTGCTGTTCGCATGGTTTCGTCCCCGGGATCCTCCAGTGCGGCCTCTTCTTGCAGCACGTAGTTCCCCCCGGTTTTCTGCTCGATGCGCAATCCGCCTTTCACCGCGAGATCCAGAATGGTGGCGGCGAAGCTGACTTGGTCGAGGGTTCCCAACCCGCGGACGTAACGCACATCGGCAGGACCGAATCCGGACGGCGGTTCATAGAGCGGAATCCTCACTCCGCGCTCCGGATCACGCCCCCACATCCACCAGGCGACCAGAAAGTAGAAAAACACGAGGACCAGCCCGGCCACCCCGGCGAGGATTCCGAAATTTGAGCGGACGACCTGTCCGAGTTGTTCGATTTCGGAAGGCGGTTTCACGAATCCCTTCGGCCACGTCACCGCGATGGTCAGGCCCTCGCGTGGGGCAAGGGGGGCCGTCGCTTCGACGAACGCATCGCAGCCAGAGTGCTGACCGGTCCGATAAGCAGCTCCTTTGGCTCCGGCTGGCCCGGTGTAGGCTTCCACACTTTTCACGGAAGCTCCGGCCGGGAGGACCACACAAGCTTCCGTCCGCAAAATCGGGAAATCCCAGCCGTTTCCGGTTACGTTCCAATAGAGTTCATCAAAGTCCGCAAAAAACCCGACCTGCGAGCCAGTTGTGTAGCGAATCGTGTAATCATGCCGACCGTTTGGCAAAAAGACATCGGGCGAGCCAATGTAAATCCGCACCCCGTTTTCGCGATTCTCCGAGCGCCACGGCTCGCTCTTCCCATCGCGCAGCACATCAACGACTTGGAAAGGCACCCGCACGGTCATGCCGCCGGACCCGCGATAGAGCGTTGGAAAATCCCGATAAATCCCGCGCCGAATCTTTTCTCCCATCGAACGAACGCGAATCGATTCCGTTACCTCGATCTTTCCGTCACGCCGTATTTCGATGCGCGACCCAAAGCTTTCGATGACTTCCTGTGCCGGGAGGACAGCGGCGAGGGCGAAGAGAAAGAGGAGGATCGCCTTCATTCGAGACGCACCTCTGGATTGCTCCTCTCCATCACGGATTCCACTTCAAAAAAGTCCCCCGGCTGAAAGGCAAACGACCGCGCCACCAGCACGGACGGGAATGATTCCGCGAGATTGCGAAAGTCTCGAACGGAGCCGTTGTAATACCTCCGCGCATACTGAAGGTCATCCTCGATCTTCACGAGTCGCTTCATGAGATCGCGGAAATTCTCCGCCGCTTTCAAATCCGGATAGCTCTCCGCCAGAGCGATGAGACCCCTCAGCCGGCGAGCCACATCGTCGGCTCCGCGGGCTTCGGTCACCGTTTGAAACGTCAAGGACTCATGCGCTGTATAGCCACGCACACACTCGACAAGCGGCGGCACGAGATCCGCCCGCTTTTTCAACTGCACATCCACCCCGCTCCACGCCTCGCGCTGTTGATTCCGCGCTGCGACCAGACGGTTGAAGGTCCAGACAACCCACACGCCCATCGCGAGAAGCAAAACGTAAATCATCGCAAGTCCTCCGGAAGAGTGATCTCAAAAACCGTCGCCCCGCCCTTCCCGCTGCCCTCGTGCGGTTCCAGTCCAAGCTGTTGATAGGCCCGTTCAAGCGCTGCGGGGTCGAGGCGGAGTTCGGGATAAAGCCGCTTGAGACGTTCTTTCACAAATCGCTTGGCGAGACGGCGGTCCATCGGATGAACCGGCGGCTCGCCGCGCAACTGCTGCCGAAGAAACTCGAAGATCGACCGGCTCATGAATCACCTCGGAGCCAATACACGGCGAAAAGCATATTCAACCCCACGAGCACCAGTGCCGGATCGAGCCACTGCCTGCGGCGGAGTTCTGTAAAGGCCGGAAACGCCAGGGCCAACGCGAAAGCGACCACCGCGAACGAAAGAAGCGCAACGGCGAGCACCCAAGGTCCCACCGGATTCCCCCAAGGATTCCACAACCACCAAAAGCGCTGACCGGAAAGGAAGCCGAGGCCATTGGTCAGGGTCACGGTGAAAAAGCCGGCGGCGAGTCCTGCCGTGCCAAAGCGACCGGCTCCGGGTGCCACCACCCAAGCCACCCGCACCGCGAGTGCCAGCAAGGCAAAAGCCATCACCGGCACCAACACTGGCAAAAGTCCGCCGATCTTCGCTCCGGCGTGAGCGGTGAAGCGCACCGGCCCGGTCGGCAATCCGGTGACGGCTCCGACAGCAAGGACGATGGAAAATCCCAGCAGCCCAACCCCCGCCGCAACACGCGCGGGACCGATGCCCTGTGCAGAGGCGATCCCGGCGTAGCCAACCAGCAAAAGAGAGAGCACCCAGACAAAATCCCACCAAGGAACCGACCCGGCCGGGGCAAAGATCAACGCCACGCCGGACAGCGTCCAAGCGGCCGCAAAGCCAACAAGCCATCGCGTCATGTCGCGGGCGGACCATTTGTGCGGCGGGCGTCGCGTCGTTTCAGAAAGGTCAGCATTCCAAAATACGCCACCGCGGCCGCCGGGATTCCCAAAAACATCGATCCCACCAGCATGGGAAGGCCGACCTGCAAGAACGTCGTCCATTTCATCAGCGACTTGAGGTGCAGGTGCTCCCCGTGCAGGGCCGGGGGAAAATGGTGGGGATTGTTCAAAATCCAAAATCCAATGTCATACTCGATCCGCAGCAGAAACGGCCAGAACGGTGTCACCACATCATGCAGCGAGACGGCAATGACAGCCGCAATGGGATTGCACCTCAGCAAGAACGCCAGGCCCAGACAAAGCAGTGTTTTGAGACCGAACAAGGGCGTAAATCCAATAAACATCCCGATGGCCACCCCGCCCGCGATCGCATGGGGACGGTCGCGCAAATTCAGCAACCGGTGCGAAAGACCGCCCAGATAATCGGCGAGCCTCCGGAACATCCCAGGTCGCGGCGCAGTTTCGGCAGGCATCCCGCCAATGAGGACGATCCGTGCCCGTCACGCAAGCCGCATTTCGGGGATCACCACTTGGCAAATTCCACCCCGACGCTACTCTCAGGCCAGTCGTTCATGCGCGTGTTCTTCCTCCTCTTCGCTCTGCTGGCCGGGGCGAACGCCTCCACGTTCCATGTTTCTGCGTATGGGAACGACAAAAACCCGGGCACGTCCGCCGCTCGCTGGCGCACGATCCAGCGGGAAATGGATGATCCGGCGGGGGGGGCGGAGATCTCGGATAGGTGAGACCGGGGATTTACCGCGAGGCTCTGCTCGCCACCCGTGGCGGCACGTGGCGCAATCCGCTCCGCCTTCGCGGGAGCCCGGGGACCCGCCTCGAAGCTCCCACCATCCGCTTCTCGCGCTGCGGGCCTTTGGTTTTCGAGGACTTTGAAATCCAAGGCCCACAGAACGCTCCGGCCGTCGTCGTGACCGATGTGCCGCCGGGCGTTATTCTTCGTGGTCTCGAGCTTCATGGCGGTTCGGTGGGCATCGCTCTCGAAAACGCGTCAGGCGTCCTGATCGAACGAAATCGCATCGTCGAAGCCGGAGTCGGCGTGCTTATGGAGGGGCGCGGAAATGTTCTTCGCAACAATCTCATCGAGAACAGCGGGGGAACCGGCGTGGCCCTCGGAGGCGAAGGGCTGTCCATCGATGCTCTGGTGCGCAACAACTCCCTGATTCGAAACGGCCGACGGCCGACCTCTCCGGGAAATGTTCACCTTGCTTGGGCACGCGGAACGCGGATCGAGAACATCATCTTGGTCGCCGCGCCGGGACCCCGACTTTTCACGTTCGATGGCGGACAGACGACCTTCTCGCACAACCTCTACTTTTCGCCGAATGGAGCCGATGCCGCCGCGTTCTCTTGGCGCGATGTTCCAAGGACCGGATTTTCCGGACTCAGCGTGGTTACCGCGGACCCGGCCGCAATGTTTGCCGATCCGATGCTGGGGGACTCTCTCCCGCATCCGAAATCACCGGCTGTCGACGCCGGGATCGGCCGTCCGAGCGCCGGGGAACGCGACCTCGCCGGAAACTTGCGCCGCTCGGGGAGCGCGATCGATCTCGGTGCTTGGGAACTCAGAAACCCACCGGGTCTGCGCGTTTCGGGAAATCAGCTTATCCACCAAAACCGCGTTGTCCTGCTCCGTTGCGTGGGCGTGGGCGATCCCCTCCTCGACCGACGCGAGCGACCGCTTTCCGATTACCGCCGCCCCCGAGATCGGTGGAACGCCAATACCGTCCGTATCAACGTTCATCCTTACGTCCGGCGGGAGGCCGAATAATTCGGCGGGCGGGTGGCGGTGATCGCCTGGCTTCGTCACGACATCGAAGCCGCCGCGGCGGCGGGTCTTTACGTGATTCTCGATTGGCACATCACCGGGTGGCCGGATGGCTACGCCAAGCCGTCGGAGCCGGGAGAGCCGGTGGGCCTGCACGACAGCAGCTTTGCCCTCGCGGAAGATTTCTGGAACACCGCTGCGGCGGCCTTTGGCTCCAACGGGCTTGTCGCCTTCGAACTGTGGAACGAACCTGTCCGCGGCCCGGACGACTGGCGGCCCGATCCAACGGCATGGGACAGACTCCGTCCCTACCTCGGCCGCCTCACGGCCATTGTCCGCCAACACTCGGAGAACCTCGTCATCGTTACAGGCGGCAGCTGGGCTTACGGGCTCACGGGCACTCGAGAAAATCGGCCGGAGGATCTGAACACCGCCATCGCCTGGCACGTTTACGCCGGAAAGGAAGGAAACAACGAAGCCCGGTGGGCGGCTGCTTTTGACGACCTCGACCGGGACTTTCCCGTGATCGTCACCGAATGGGGCTACGAAGAAAACGGCAAGCCTCACTACCGCGGCGGGGTGGCGGATTTTGGGTCAAAATTCGCCCGCAATTGGCTCGAGGGCCGCCGCCTGCACTGGGTCGCTTGGTGCTGGCATCCCACCGTCGGGCCATCCCTCCTCCAAAAAGACTGGGCCACTCCCACGGCCTTCGGGCAGTTCGTCCTGCAGGGTCTCCGACCGAACCCTCGCCGTCCGTTGGAACCCCCGTCCTCCATGGACCGAACGGGCCGCGCCGTTCGTGATTACAGGCCGTTCGAGATCCACTGAAAGATCTCGGTGTTGTCCCGGAAACCCGTGAAGGTTTCCGAGCCGGGGCCCTGACTCACCACGACCGCATCCTCGGCAGTGCCGATGGCCGCCGCAGTCTTGAATGCCGCGGGCTCGGCCGAGACGACACCCTCCGGGGCAGCCGTCGTTCCCGAGCCCGGACCGGTGGACCATGTGAGCGACGCCACGCCCTGCGCGTTGATTCCGAGAACGCCGGCCCCCTTGTCGTTGCGGAACGGAAAGCCATTCAATCGCAGGCCGCCCACGGCCTGTTTGCCCGCCACGATCACGAGAGCATTTTCACCGGCGTAGTCGAGCGCCTCGGCCACCGCCTGATCGAGCGCAATGATTTCACGGAGCGTGCGTTCCCCTTCGTTTTGCGTCGCGGCTTTTCCGGACAAACTCGCATCGACGACCAGGAAATAGCCCTTCGGATTGTATTGCAGGAGCTGGATCGCCTGCCGGACCATTTCGGCAAGCGTCGGCTGCGCACCGGTGGCACGGACCTCGTCGGCGAAATTCAGATTTCCCATGCTGAAAATTCCAAGCACTTTGGGCGCGCGCCAGTCCGGTGTGTTTGTAAGCTCGGATTTGTTCCGAACGATGTCGTAGCCGCGATTGCGCATTTCCAAAAGGAGGTCGCGGCCGTCTTTGCGCCGCCCTTCTTTCAAATCGGGCAAAAGATCCGCCCCGCCACCACCGAGGAGGACGTTGATCGACGACTCCGTGAGCTGGCGACCGATTTCCTCGTAGTCGAGCGGGTCACCGGTCTTGGCATAAAAGGCCGCCGCCGTAGCATCGGTGAGAGCGGCATTGGAGACGAGGCCCGTCGCCCGTCCTCGAGCCCGCGCAAGATCCATCAGGGTCGGCAGCGGCGCCCCGCCCGCATCCACGGAAAGCGAACGGTTGTTAATCTTCTTCCCGGTCGCTACGGTCGCCGCCGACGAGGCACTGTCCGGAACCGCAAAATCATTGGCATGTGTGCTCACCAAGGCCAGATGTGCCATCCGCTCCAGCCGGAGCCGATAGTCGGCCCCGCCCTCATAAATCCTCGCCGGCGTCAGCACCGACGGCGTCAGGTTGTCGGACAAAAACAAAATGATCGCGAATGGCTTCTGCACCACCCAGTTTACGTAAAACGCCGCTCCGAGCGCAAGAAACACGACCAGACACCCCAGCGCCAGCAGACGATTGCGCAGCTTTTTGTTCATGCGAAACATTTGCGCGCCAGCCGCCCGGAGAGCAATCCCCCATTTTCAGAAGCCTAATCCGCTCCAAACGCGCCGCGGGTCCGGTTCTATTACAGAAAAATGACGGTTCGAAGGTGGACATCCGCCGCCAGCTCCCGTACACCACACGAAAACCCCGAACCATGATCGACCAAATTCAATCCCTGCTGGGCGACAAAGCGGAGAGCCTTCTGCGTCACGAGTCGAAAACCATCTCGAAAGATCTCCTCCACCTTCCCGGTCCCGATTTTGTTGATCGCGTCTTCGCTCCGACCGACCGGAATCAACGCGTGCTCAACAACTTGAATTGGATGTATCACACCGGCCGCCTCGCCGGCACGGGCTACATGTCCATCCTGCCCGTTGATCAAGGCATCGAACATTCCGCCGGCGCGAGCTTCGCCAAAAACCCGATCTATTTTGATCCGGAAAATATTTTGAAGCTTGCCCTCGAAGGCGGCTGCAATGCTGTCGCCTCGACTTTTGGCGTGCTCGGCTCGGTGGCCCGCAAATACGCGCACAAGATCCCGTTTCTGGTGAAGATCAATCACAACGAACTTCTCACCTACCCGAATTCCTTCCGAGAAATTCTCTTCGGAAAAATCAAGACCGCCCACGACATGGGAGCCGCCGCCGTCGGGGCGACGATTTATTTTGGATCCGACGACGCCCATCGCGAGATTGTCGAAATCGCCGAGGCCTTTGCCCACGCCCACGACCTGGGCATGGCCACCGTTCTCTGGTGTTACCTGCGGAATCCGGAGTTCAAGAAAGACAAGGATTATCACGTCTCAGCCGACCTCACCGGCCAGGCCAACCATCTCGGCGTCACCATCCAAGCCGATATCATCAAACAAAAGCTGCCGGAGAACAATGGGGGCTACAAGGCGCTCAACACCGGCTCGTCCAGCTACGGGAAACTCGACGAGCGCATTTACACCGAACTCACCACCGACCATCCCATCGACCTCTGCCGCTATCAGGTGGCCAATTGCTTCATGGGCCGCGCCGGTCTCATCAACAGCGGCGGTGCCTCGGGCGCGCACGACCTCGAGGAAGCCGTCTTCACCGCCGTCGTCAACAAACGCGCCGGCGGCACCGGCCTCATCTCCGGACGCAAAGCCTTCCAGCGCCCCATGAGAGATGGCATCGCCCTGCTCAACGCGATTCAGAACGTTTACCTTTGCGACAAGGTCACCATTGCGTGAGCGGCCCAAAAGCCGGACCGGTTTAATATAGAGCATTTTAAATAATATTGTAGCCGTTTTGAAATGATGTATGGTGCCTTCGATGAAAGCACTTTCCATGGATTTGCGGGAACGAATCCTGTCCACCTATGACAAAGAAGACGCCACTCGGGAGCAGGTGGCCAAGCGCTATCGGGTATCGGTGGGCATGGTCAAGAAGCTCCTCCAGCAGCGGCGGCACACTGGAGACATTGGATCGCGTCGCCACCTCTGCGGGCGCAAACCGCAGATTTTGGAAAGCCACCGCAGCCGGATGCGGGAACTCGTGGCCAAGAAGCCCGATATGACTCTGGCGGAGTTGCGCGAGGCTGTGGGGCTGGACTGCACGCTGCCGGCGATCCACTACGTTTTGGAGGCCATGGGGCTCTCATATAAAAAAAGACTCTCCATGCCAGCGAGCAAGAGCGTGAAGACGTCGCGAAGGCCCGGGCGCGGTGGTGCCGCCATCAAGGGAGCATAGACCCCGCCCGGCTCGGACACTGGGGGTCACTGGGGGTCACTGGGGGTCACTGGGGGTCACTGGGGGTCACTG
>CAZEYT010000093.1:0-10350 GCA_964516295.1 uncultured Chthoniobacterales bacterium
TTCCGCACGAGCATGATCACGATGAATTTCATCAACGCCGCCACGATCGCGCTGGAGTTTGATTTTGCGCCGTCCACCTCCGAGCACGGGAGCATGGTGGACATCCTCGGCATCGGCACGCTCATCCGCGGCACCAGCGGCATCGGGAAAAGCGAGTGCGTTCTCGGCCTCATCGAGCGCGGTTACAGTCTCGTCAGCGATGACATCACGCGCATTCGCTCCATCGAGGGACGTGAACTCGTCGGCACATCCGATACTCTCTCACGCTACCACATGGAAGTCCGTGGCATCGGCATCATCAATATCGCGTCCATTTTCGGCGCTGGGGCGGTCCGTCCGGAAAAACGGCTCGATCTGGTTGTTACACTCCGCGATTGGCACGAGGTCGAAGATGTGGATAGAATCGGGCTTGATCGCGAAACATACGAGGTCCTTGGTATCAAGATTCCGCACATTACCCTGCCTGTGCGGACCGGCCGGGACCTCGCACGTCTCGTCGAAGTTGCCGCCCTCGACCAGAAACTGAAGGACATGGGGGAGAACAGTGCGGTTGAATTCAATCAAAGACTGCTACATATGATCAGTGAACGCCGGAGCCGATGATGGGAATCCTTTCGAAAAAAAAGACAGCCGATGATGTACAGCGCAGCACAAGCGAGCTGGTGATCGAGAACCGCAATGGTCTCCACGCCCGCCCGGCTGCCATGTTTGTAAAGATTTCCAGCCGCTACCGGGCCGAGGTTTGGGTCGAAAAAGACGGCGAACGCGTCAACGGCAAAAGCATCATGGGGCTGATGATGTTGGCTGCGGGCAAGGGCTCGAAACTCCATCTCGTGGCCGAAGGCTCCGACGCCGACAAGGTCGTCGCGGAACTCAAGAACCTCGTCGAGACCCGCTTCGGCGAAGAATAGTCGCCTCCGGGCGGAGCGGGAGGATGCGATTCTCCCGAAGAGACGGGTTTGGTTCTTCATGGCGTTTTCCGAAAGCGAGCTCAACCGGCATCTGTTCGCGCTGGAGGAGCGATTTTGGGCTCATTACCGTCCGCCTCCCCACTTGAGAGATCAGGTGCGCGAGGGGCAGAGAATTCCGGGACACGGCATCGAGATCTTTTTTGTCCGTCCGGCCTTTCGAAGCCCCGGCGAATCTGTCGAGCACTCGATAGCGAAGCTCAAGTTTGATCGTTCCCGAGAGGTGTGGGCCATTTATTGGATGCGGGTCGATGCCAAGTGGCACCGCTATCCACCTTGTCCGGAAGCGCCCACTCTCGGCAAAGCCCTCGATGCTGTTCACGCCGATCCAAACGGTTGCTTCTTCGGCAGACATTTCCGAGCGTCTCAAGAATCTGCAACGCGCGATGACGCGCCCGGTTGTTTGCCGTTGAAGGCATCCGGGCACGGCTGTGGGCCGTTTCACCTATGGGCACCCAATCCCGGGCGCCCAAAACCCTGAATAAACACCATGAAAAAACTCCTTATCGCAGCAAGCATTGGAACCGTGACCCTCTTCGCCCAAGCGAATGCAGAAACCGGCGACATCGTGGAAGTCGCATCCGGAGCCGGATCTTTCGGCACGCTGGTGGCCGCCGTTCAGGCCGCCGGACTCGTTGACACGCTGAAGGGGCCGGGTCCTTTCACCGTTTTTGCGCCGACCGATGCCGCTTTCCAGAAACTCGGTCAGGAAAAAATCGACAAGCTTCTCAAGCCGGAGAACAAGGAGAAGCTCGTCAAAATTCTCACCTATCATGTCGTCCCGGGCAAAGTGATGGCCGCCGACGTCAAGCCAGGTGAGGTCAAAACGGTCGAAGGGTCCGTGATCACCATCAAGGCTGCCGACGGCAAGGTGACGGTCAACGATGCGCTCGTCGAAAAGACCGACATCCCGGCCTCGAATGGCGTCATCCACGTCATTGATACCGTGATCATTCCGCCGAAGAAGGGCTACTGATCCCAAGAACATTCATCGCCGCGGTTCCTCGGAGCCGCGGCGGTTTTTTTCGCCCACAGGCTAGCATCTCGCACTGGGCTCCAGGTTTTTTTCTGTGGTGGCGATGCGTCTGTGATAAAACCGTTCGGTGCCGTGGGGCACCGATGATGTCCGAAAGCGGTAAAGATCCTTTTGTGGCAGGGAGCTGTCAACCCGGGAGTTGGTGAAGCGGTTGTTGCGCCTGAGTTGGAAATACCGCGCAGGGTGTTTGCAGGTGCTCGGCCTGCAGTTTGTTCAACTGGCGCTGGGACTCGGCGCGCTCGGCTTCACCGGTCTGGGAACCGACATCATCCAGGCCGCCGCCGACCCCACGAAGCCGCTTGCTGATCAATGGCGAGGATTTGGCCAAGGTCACCGCCGTGTCGGTGCAGCGACAAAGCCGGATGGTTTTGCAGCAGAATTTTTTGTTTACCGGAACCACAACATCCGGTTTCCGAGACCTGCGTCCGGGCAGGCCGAGGTCCGGGCGGCGGTGGAGGCCATCGGGTGTGGGGATTTGTTTGAAAATCTTCCGCATGGGTTGCACACCGAGGCCGGCGAGCGCGGGAGCGGGCTCTCGCTCGGTCAACGGCAACTCGTCTGCTTTTGCGCGGGCGCTGCTGGCTGATCCGCCCCTTCTGATTTTGGACGAGGCGACGAGTTCCATTGATACGATGACGGAACTTCGGACTTAAAAGGCGTTGAAACGCCTTCTCGTCGGGCGAACGAGCTTTCTTGTGGCTCACCGGCTGTCCACGGTACGCGAAGCAGACCTGATCCTCGTCCTCGATCACGGCCGCATTGTCGAGCGTGGCACCCATGGGGAGTTGCTCAAAGTCGGAGGGATTTCCCATGGGCTTTACCGTCAATTTGTGGCAGCGTCCGGTCGCGGCTGAACCCGCGGGTGCGACCGGTGGCATTTTTCGGCGGGTGAGAAAGGTTGGCCGGAGGGAATTTCCTGTGTAGATTTTCGTGCGATGAACTACCGCAATTTTCGAGGAACGGACGTGACAGTGAGCGAGGTCGGCTTTGGCCTCTGGACGGTTTCCACCGGGTGGTGGGGTCGGTATACGGACGAGGAGGCGGTGCGTCTGATGCATGTGGCGCGGGATTTTGGGGTCACGTTGTTCGACGCGGCCGATACGTATGGAAACGGGCGGAGTGAAGAGTTGATCGCCAAGGCGTTTGGCGGCCGCCGCGACGAGATCGTCATCGCCACGAAAATCGGCTATGATTTTGTGAACCACGCCGATGCACGGCGGGGCCAGCGGGAGATCCCTCAGGACTTTTCCCCCGAGGCCCTGCGCCGGGCGACGGATGCGGCGTTGGGACGGTTGCAGACCGACTGCATCGACTTGTTGCAGCTCCACAATATTCGGATGGAGCAAGTGGATGACGATGCCGTCTGGGAAACGCTGGAGGACCTTCGCGCCGACGGCAAAGTGCGTCACTACGGCGTCGCGCTGGGGCCCGCCATCGGCTGGCTTGGCGAGGGCGTGCGGGCGATCCGGGTTCGCAAACCAACCGTGCTGCAACATATTTACAATCTGCTCGAGCAACATCCCGGCCGGACGATTCAACAGGCCGCTAAAGAATCTCACGCCGAGACCATGTTCCTCATTCGCGTGCCGCATTCGTCCGGGATGCTCGAAGGCAAATATACGGCGGAAACGGTCTTTCCGCCGAATGACCATCGCAACCACCGCCCGCGAAGCTGGCTTCTCAACGGTGTAAAGAAGGTCGAGCAACTGCGCTTTTTGGAGCGGGAGGGTCGTACCCTCGGTCAGGCGGCGATTCAATGGCTGCTGGCCGATTCCCGGACTGCTTCCGTTTTGCCGAACATTTACGACGAGGTCCAGTTGCGCGAATTTGCGGCCGCGCCGGATCAGGTTGCGTTGACCGCGGACGAACTGGCGCGGGTGCAGGCCCTTTTTGAGAATCACTTCGGCTTGGAACCGGAGGAAGGGAAATACAAGGGGACGATGGAGATTCCGGAAGAAGCCACCGCGTGAGACGACTGGCGCGATTTGTGATGCGGGGCGGGCGGCGCCGGGTCGGTGCGGCCGGTCCCCTCGAAATCCGCCCGAAGCTTCTCGTTTTTGATTTCGACGGAACGATTGCCGACACGTTCGAGAACGGGCTCGAGATCCTCAATATGCTGGCGGGAGAGTTCGGATTTCGTTCGCTCGAAAAACAGGACGTACCAAAGGCCCGGGACATGCGGACGAGGGAATTGATGCGTTTTCTGGGGATCTCGACCCGCCAGATGTCGCGCATTGCCAAGCGCGGAACCGAGGAAATTGGCAAGCGAATCGACGGCGTGCAACCGCTTCCGGGCGTGGTGGAAATCCTCCGTCAGGCGCAGGCCGACGGATTTTTTTTGGGAATTGTGACCTCGAACTCGGAGGAAAACGTGCGGCGGTTCCTCGCCAACCACGGTTTGGAGATGTTTCAGTTTGTTCGGAGTTCTTCCAAGCTCATGGGGAAGGGGAGGGAAGTGCGCGCGGTGATGAAGTCCCATGGTCTCAGTGCCCGGGAGATTCTCTTGATCGGCGATGAAACGCGCGACATCGAGGCCGCCCAGGAGGTCGGGGCCCATGTTGCCGCCGTCACTTGGGGCTACAACAGTCGGCGGGCGCTGGCGGCCCTGACGCCGGATCACCTTTTCGAAGCTCCGGTCGAACTTATGAGCCTTCTGGCGGCGCTTCCCCGGCGATGACGGTCGAGCAGACCAGAGTGTCGGATGGCGTGGTCTTGTCATTGGACGGTCGTTTTGATGCGCATGGGGCGAACGAGGTCCAGCGGGTGATCGATGCTGCGACGATTCGGAGCGGTGAAACCCTGCGGCTGGATTTTTCCAAAGTGCCTTACCTCAGCAGCGCGGGCTTGCGGATTTTGCTTCTGAGCCAAAAACGATGCGACCGGGAGGGGGCGCGGTTCGTTTTGCGGTCCCTTCAGCCCTATTGCTTGGAAGTCCTGCGGATCGGCGGGCTTCTGGGAAGCTTCGCGATTGAGCATGGCGTCGAGGAAACGCGCGAGCTTTCGACCGGGATCGGATCCTTCCGGCCGCGCGCGGGGCACGATGCGGCCGGAGCAATCGAAGTGCTTGGCCATATTGAGGATGTTCTGGCGAGCCGGATCACGGCCGCGCATGTGAAGAGCAAGCCGTTCTCCGCCAAGGAGTTCTCCCTCGGGCTGGGAGCGATGGGGCCGAGCACCGAGGATGTTTTGCCGCGTTTGGGGGAAATGATGACCATCGGCTGCACGATGGTCTGGCTTCCCACCGACGGTTATGACACGCCCGATTTTCTCGTTCCCCAAGCGGACAGCGATGTGGTGACCATTCGCACCGGCTTCAACGCGGCAATTGCCGGCCTATTCAACGAGTTTTTTGAGTTTCGAAGTGCCGGCCCGGAGGGAGCCGATCTGGCCGAAATCTATCGGGCACTTTTTGATCTCGCCCGAACGCGGCGGAAAGACTTTCGCGGCTGTCTCGCCCTCGCGATGCGCGCGGATGTGAGCGCCATGTTCGGAGCCGGCGTGCTGAAGTCTCCCATCGCGGACTTCGCCCCCGAAAACGGCGAATGGATCACGCATGAATCGAATTTCGCCAAGTGGTTTGAGTTTGACCAAACGTCCCGCCACGGTGCTCTGACCGGGCTCATCTGCGGTGTTGGTCTGGATCTGACCGTTCCGCTGGACGCCTTCGACCGGGATTTTCTGGGGGCGACGTTTTACATCAATCCGGCCAACTCCGCGACCGCAGGCGAGATGCTTCACAATCACGGGGTCTTTTTCAGCCCGCTCCCGTTTCCCGAGCCCGCGCGCTCGTTGGAGGAGGAGATTGCCGACGTGGTGCGTCTTGGGGATTTTTTGGATATGCGCCACCTGCTGGATCGGACACGGGTGACGCGGGCGCTGATTGGGGTCGTTTACGTGCAGGAATTCCGCCCTGATCCGGCCACGCGCTGAATTCCCACTTGGCGGTCGCAACACGCACGGGCTACGGTGGCATCATGCAAAAGACACGTCTCTGGCTCATGTTTCCGTCGCGGCTCATTACCCGTCCGGTCATCTGGGAACTCGGTCGGGAATTTTCCGTCATGACCAACGTTCGTCAGGCCAGTGTGACGGACGAGATCGGGCTCGTCTCGCTGGAGCTGGACGGCGAGCGGGAAGACATCAAAAAAGCCATCGCCTGGCTCGAAGATCTGGGCATCAAAGTCGAGCCGGTCGAGATCAACACCATCGAGAGCTGACGTCCGCCGTCAGCGAAACTTCGGAGCCCACGTGGGCCGACGCCAGGCGAAGATCACGAAAGCGGCTCCGACAATGATGAGGAAAAGTGAGAGAAACTGTCCCCGGGTGAGCGTCCCGGTCAGCGGAGCATCGGGCTCGCGGAAAAACTCCCCCATAATCCGCAGGATCGCGTAGGCGATAAAAAAGACGCCGGTGAGGACGCCATTCGGAAGCCGAAACCTCGTTCGCAGGATCCACAGCAGGACGAAAAGAAGAGCACCTTCGAGAAAAGCGGCATAAAGCTGGGACGGGTGTCGGGGCGAGAGCGTTCCGGCCAGTTGCTCGCGGAGTTCCGGGGAAAAGCGGACGTTGTCCACGATCTCCGTGATGGATGTCCAATCCGGGTTGATGGTCACGGCTTCCTGCAAGGCGAGTTGCACGGTCTCGGGTGGAGCCTCGTAGAGTTCCTTCGGAAATTGCACGGCCCACGGAACGCTGGCCACACGGCCGTAAAGCTCGCCGTTGATAAAATTGGCGACCCGCCCGAAAAACAGACCGAGCGGAGCGACGACGACCAGATTGTCGCCCAGATTTGTCCACGGGACTTTCTTTCGGTGCGCATAATACCACGTGAAGGCGATCACGCCCAACATGCCGCCATGACTCGACATGCCACCATCCATGATTCGAAAGAAGACGAGCGGATTGGAGACAAAATTCTGCCAGTCGTAGAAGAGCATGTAGCCGAGCCGGCCGCCGAGAACGACGCCGAAGAGCGCGGTGCCGGTAATGAGATCGCCAACCTGCGAGGCCGGGAGGTCCGAATACCCGCGCTTGGCGAGCTGCACGTAGAGCCAATACCCCGCGACAAACGCCAGCACATAGGAGAGTCCGTACCAGCGGATGCCCCAGCCGTTGGCGAATTGGATCACAAAAGGGTTCAGGTCATGGATGAAATACGCCAGCACAGTGGCGGAGCATCGGGACGCCGGACGGGAAATTCAATGCGAAAGCCCGGATTTTCCGAGACCGGGAATTGACAGCCTCCCAGGTTCCCGGTTTATCTGGTCCTCGTGAACAAGCCCCTCCTTCTTTTGGCCGTTGCGGCCACCGCCCTGACTTCCTGCACGACGTTGGAAAACCGGAGGGATCTCTACAACCCCCAAAAGGTGAACGGTCCCTATACCCGGATGTTGAAAGAGGGCATCCCGCAGCCCGAGCCTGTCGGGGGCACGGCGACGGTGACAGCGGGATCGGACGGAAAAACCGTCGTTCGCTGATCTCGCTCGATCAGAGCTTTTCTACCAAAACATCCCCCGCCAACTCGCGGGCGATGGCCACGCGCCTGCCCGACAACTGGCACAGACAAACGCCCCGGTCGGAGAGTTTGCAGATCTCCATCGTCTCGCAGAACCCGAGCTGACGAAGCCGCACGGCTGCTCCGCGGGTGTCCCGTACGGAAACAATCCGCAACCATTCTCCGCAGCGTGCGGTGGAGAGGCAGCGGTCTGTCGGGCGGTCGGACATGGGTGAGCATCATGACAGGCTCAATCGATTTGTTGAGAAGAAATCTCAGGCACCGTGACCTGACGCAAAAACATCAGTCGCTACGGCCCCGGCCATCGACCGGCCATGTCTCCAAGACGCGTCCTTCTTCGACAAGATAAACGTGGGACGCGAGATTGAGAACCGGGCAGGCATGGGCGACGATGACTTCGACTTTCTCCCCGATTGGCGGGAGCCGCTCGCCGGTTGTTTGGAGAAATCCATGTTCCTCGCTGAGAGTCTTCACGAAGCAATCCGGCGACGCATGCACCCGGCCGAAAATTTTTCCAGATGCGTCGGAACTGAGTGTTTTCGATCCGGCGTCCAAAAGAGCCAGCCCGGGCTCCGGGCGATCTACCACGGTGCAGAGGACGGTGAGGGCCATGTCATCCCATGTGTCGGCACTGTGGGATTGCGACAGGCGAAGGTCGCCAAAGACATAGGCTCCCGGGCGGAGGACCTCGACGCCCGGCAACCCGGCGAGTCGGGTTGCGGTGATGCTGCAACCGGGCCAGAGGGGAAGATTTCCGCCTGCTGCGGTGGCGTGTTCGATCAATGTCCGGTAAGCTGCCTCGGCCGCGGCGTCGAGCTCGGAAGGATCCAGGCGATATGTGTGTCCCTCGTGGGTGTAAAGCCCGATGAGCTCGCACGAACGCGACTGGCGGATGCGATCCGCGAGAACGGCTGTCTGTTCCGGAGAGCGGGTGCCTTCCCGGTGGAGACCGGAATCCACCGCGAGGAGAATTTTTGGATGGATGCCGGCCTTTGAGATGAGGTGCTCCAACGCTTCGAATTGCGCGAGACTGGTCGCCGCGAGGACGAGGGTTTCGGTTTTGTCCGCGAGTCGCGCGAGGCGGGGGGCAAGATCCGGACGAACCAGCGAATGGGCGAGAAATACGCGAGAGGCACCCGCGCTGGCGAGGGCCTCGGCCTCGCCCAGTTTGGCAAACGTCGCCCCGTCCGCTCCGAGTTCGAGCTGACGGCGGAGAATCGGCACGAGCTTGTGAGTCTTGGCATGGGGCCAAAGCCGACAACCGCCGGCCGCGCAAAGGTTCTGCATGGCCGCGAGATTTCGCTCCAAGCGACGCGCATGCACCAGCACCGCCGGCGTCGGCAGGTCTTGGATGATCATGGAAGGGACTCGGGCGCGAGCGCCTCAGTAGGACTTCGCCCAAATCACGCGCTGTCGGCTCGGTTCTCCGCTGAAAGGACAGACTCCGGATTCCGGAGAGTCTTCGAAGGGAATACAGCGGATGGTGACCTTGAGGTCGGCTTTGATTTTTTCTTCGATCGCCGCCGAGCCGTTCCAATGCGTGAGCGCAAAGCCGCCTTGGATCTCCGGTTTGCCAGGATTCTCCGGCGTGAAGAATTTGTAGAACTCATCGTGCGAGTCAATGCGGATGAGGTGGGCGTCGCGGAAGGCTGTGGCCCGGGCGAGAAGTCCCGACTGGATCTCGGCGAGCAGTGCCGGGATCTGTGCCGGGATTTCCGCCACGGGGAGGAAGGCCTTTTCCTTGTGCGGACGGTCGCGACGGGAAAGCGCGGCGGTGCCCTGTGCGAGGTCGCGCGGGCCGATCTCGATGCGAACCGGCACGCCTTTTTTGATCCAATCCCAGCTTTTGGTGCCACCACCGATATCACGCGTGTCGATTTCGACTTCGACGGGGGAATTGGCATAGACTTGGGAGCGGAGCGCGGTGGCCAGCCCCTCGGCGGCGGCGAGCACATCGGCCTTCGTGTCTTCCTTGGGGGTGATGGGAATAATGACGACGTGCGCCGGAGCGATGCGCGGCGGAAGAACGAGTCCGTCATCATCTGAATGAGCCATGATCAGTGTTCCGATGAGGCGCGTGCTGACGCCCCAACTGGTGGTCCAGGCGTGTTCCACGGCGCCGTCGCGGCCTTGGAATTGAATCCCGGCCGCTTTGGAGAAGTTCTGTCCGAGGAAATGCGAGGTGCCGGCTTGGATGGCTTTGCGGTCCTGCACCATGGCTTCGATGCAGTAGGTGCGAAGAGCTCCCGGGAAACGCTCGCTCTCACTCTTCTCGCCGCAGAAGACGGGCAGGGCGAGGAAGTCTCTCGCAAACGTCTCATAGACGCGGAGCATTTTCATGGTCTCTTCCTCCGCCTCCGCACGTGTCTCATGGGCCGTGTGGCCTTCCTGCCACAGGAATTCCGCCGTGCGCAGGAAAAGACGGGGACGCATTTCCCAGCGGACGACGTTTGCCCATTGGTTGAGCAAAATCGGCAGATCGCGCCACGATTTGACCCAACGGGCGTAGGCGGCTCCGATGATGGTCTCGGACGTGGGGCGGACGACGAGCGGCTCCGACAATTCACCGGCTGGCACTAGTTTTCCATCGCGGGCCTCGAGGCGGTGGTGGGTGACGACGGCGCACTCTTTGGCAAATCCCTCCACGTGGGCGGCTTCCTTTTCGAGGTAACTCAACGGAATGAAGAGCGGAAAGTAGGCGTTCCGGTGGCCGGTGTCCTTGAACATCCGGTCGAGAACGGCCTGCATGTTTTCCCAAACGGCGTAGCCCCAGGGCTTGATGACCATGCAGCCGCGGACTTCGGAGTTTTCGGCGAGGTCGGCGGCGCGGA
>CAZEYT010000094.1:0-10097 GCA_964516295.1 uncultured Chthoniobacterales bacterium
GCCAGGAAGGCGCGCTCATCGTGCAGGAAGTCAAGAAGCGCAAGGGCGCCGAAGGTTACAACGTCGCGACCGGCGAATACACCGACCTTATCAAGGCCGGCGTCGTCGATCCCGCGAAGGTGACCCGCTCCGCGCTGCAAAATGCCTCGTCCATCAGCGGTCTCCTGCTCACCACGGAAGCTCTCATTACAGAGATTCCGGAGAAGGAAAAAGCTCCCGCCATGCCTCCGGGCGGCGGCATGGGCGGCATGGACTACTAAGTCCGCGCTTCCAAAAGCCGGTTCGTTAAATAGAACAGCCGGGGTCCACAAGACCCCGGCTGTTTCTTTTTTCCCGGTATCGGGCCGGATGGAGCGGCGAGCCCCTACGCGGGCATGTGCAGAAGACGCCCGCATTGCG
The DNA here is from genome assembly GCA_964516295.1 of uncultured Chthoniobacterales bacterium. Taxonomy (GTDB): domain Bacteria; phylum Verrucomicrobiota; class Verrucomicrobiia; order Chthoniobacterales; family Terrimicrobiaceae; genus CAZEYT01. The sequence goes on from CAZEYT010000094.1 coordinate 400, forward strand.
GGCACGACACAATCGCCTTTTGGGATTTCACGGCAACCACCGTCTGGGTGGTGACTTTCATATGACATCCGGTGCAGATGTCATTCTCGAGCGCCACCACGGCGTGACCGTTTTTCGTTTTGAAAAGACGTTCGTAGCGTTCGAGCAAGTCTTCGTCGATGCCCTCGAGCAGTGCGGAGCGGGACGCTTCGAGCTCGGCCAGACGCTCTTTGAGATTCGATTCCTTTTCATCCAGAGCGGCGATCTGGGTATCGAGCCGTTGCTTCTCCGTGAGGTAGGCTTTGTCCGCGGCTGCGATCTGTGGAACGAGCGTTTCGGACTCTTCCATGAGGACGATCTCCTGGTCTTCGAAACCGGAAACCGCTTTTTCGGCCGCTTCGATTTCGTGGGCCAGCGCGGTAAATTCCTCGTTTTTCCGCGTTTGCATCTGCTGCGTGCGGTAGCGGGCGATTTGCTCGCGCTTCGAGGCCGCTTCGACCTGAAGATTCTTCTTGGCCACCTCGATCTCCCGGGCGCGGGTGCGGGCTTGATCCAATCGGGCGGCGGCCTCGGCGATCAGACGCTCCCGGGTCTTTCGTTCCACGGGGATCGCTTCGAGTTCCAAGCGGAACGTTCTCAAACGTTGATCCCTGTCTTGCAGGGCAAGAAGTTTCTCGATGGCTTCCAGCATCGACAGAGAATGAACGCTCGCGACCGATTTATCCAGCGGCACTTTCCTCTGTGTTGAATTTCCGGAGCGGCTACGGATATTCGACCAGTCGGTAGAAAACGCGGGGGCGATCGCTCAGTGGCTCGAACCACCGGACGGTCGTTCCTGTTCCCTCGAGGGTTGCCACGTATTGCCAGCTGTTCGGGGCCAGCGTTGTCGACGATTGTAGATCGTAGCTGAGATTCGTCCGACTCGGAAACTCCAGTTCCACATTCCCACGCGCGACTCCAATTTTCAGAGGCGGTGGTTGCACAAAGTGAAAGGTCAGGGTCTTGCTGGCGCTCGGGGCATAGAGTCCGTTGATGTCGGTTGCACGAAACGTGACTTGGTAAGTTCCGGCGCGCGTGGCGGTGAAAATCCGCCCGTGAATATGCCCGTCGCCTCCTATTTCGACAGGAAACGAGAGCGGCGTGGCGGGCGGAGCCATCCAGCCGGACGGCATGGACAGCGTTGGTGCTGTCGCCCCGGCCTCCCAATACGAAAACACGCCACCCTCTGGACCTGAGACCGAAAGAAACTCTATTCTCGGTGCCGAACGGAGGGCTGGATCCAAGACGTAGGTCTCTGTGACAAAAGTCAGTTGATTGGCGTAGTATCCGCCGGGGAAGTTTGGCGTGTCGTCGCTGAAAAATTCTCCAAGCGGCACAAGGAACGCAAACTGAACGGAGAGTCCGTGGAATCCCAAGCGGCTCTCATCGCCCGGGTCGATGCCCACATCAAGATGATCGTGGGCGGATAGGGAAACAAGGCCGATGAGCCAAAAGACGAGGAGACGTTTTTTCATGGATTGATCAGGGGGGAGTTGACGACGGTGATTCGCCGTTGGATCTCCGACGAAGGCAGAGATTCGACATGGCCATCGACGAAGAGGTAGTTGGCCGATTGACCGTGGACGGCCACGTTGACCTGCGATCGGAATTGATTGAATGTGAGCCTTCCATTTCTTAGGAGACCACGGAAATGGAAATGCTCGCTTGTCTGGTTGGTGGCCAATTCACCGACCAACATCGTCGATGCAGGCTGGCGGCAAAGGGCGACAGGAATGCCGACTCCGGATGAGTCCGTGAGGAGATCGTTCCAGCCATAGGTGACTCGCGCCGGGTGTTTGGATTGTCCCGGACAGCGGCCAATGAAGTTGGTGCCGAGATAGTTTGCCAACGTGTTTGTCCATGACAACGACGAGCCATCGTCAGCCCGGTGATGGCTGCTGGAGGGCAGTCGGCCGTTTTCCTCACCGATGTAGAGGCCGACCGCGGCACCCACTTGGCGGAGGTTGCTGAGGCACTCGACCGATTCGGTACGCTCCACCATGCTGGCAATGGCGGTGCTTGCCAGAACGGCAAGCACCGCAACGATCGCCACCACAACGAGCAACTCGATCAACGAGAATGCGCTACGGAATGGATGGGTTTTCAATTTTTGGCGGTTTCTCTGCGATGGCTTCGAAGCTTCAACAGGCACGCCGCAAGTCCGAGTCCGATCAACGCAATGGTCTGCGGTTCCGGAATTGCTTGCACAGTCAGGCTGACGCCATAAGTCGGATAAGGCGCTCCGGTTTGAGTGGCCTGAGATCCATAGTCCGCGCCACCCACAAAGATGGAGTAGTCGCCGGGACCAACATTAGCGAAGGTAGCTGTGACGAATCCGTCGGCCGCGCCGTCTCCAACAACGCCCGAAGCGGGACCAAAATTGGTTGAGGTTCCGTCAACGGCATAGCCAATGAAGGCAAAGTTGCGGAGATCAGCGGCATACAGAGTTCCGCTCGAAGGATCACCCGGTGTATTATACGTCGGATCATTCCCAATCGACCAGTCGGTCGTCGTGCGGAGCGAACCCTCTTTTCCAACCGGTCGACTCGCTACCGACAGGGCGGCGGAATCGTGTGACCCTTGAAAAGGAGCCAAGTGGCCGAGGCCTTGGAACAGCGAGATGCCCGGGAGAAAAACGCCGGCTTGTCCCGTTTGCGAACCAAGATCGGATCTCTGGGCTGTGACAATAACGTCCGCCACGGACGTTAACGTAAACCGAAAGAAACGACCGCGATGGCTGTCGCCCCAATCTGAATCCGTGGCATCCGCCCAGCCGAAGGCACTGCTGATGGTTTGTCCAGAGATGGTCGTGGCGGGCGCGTTGACAACCAATGTGCCAAAGTTTCGACCGGTGTAACCGATGTGGGCGTTGGCCGATGTGGTGATGAGCAGGCCGAGGGTAATGGCTGCTCCCAATGTTTTGAGATGATGCATGAAGTATTTCCAAATATGTTGATTCTGTCCCGGCATGATATGGGATGCCGTGGTTGTGACAGGAGTGAGCCCTGATCCTCGAAAACTCAAATGAGCCCCGAGGATGATTAGAGAAAAGCCGAGAAACTCGGCTGAGGAATCAGGACACCTGAATCGGAACGGGAACCGAGGGTTCCAACGATCTCAGTGGAAAAAGCGCATCCGGCCGACTCATGTAGGCCGACGGGGAGGGGTAGCGCTTGGGAAATTCAAAACGCGAAGCGAGAACGATTTTATCGAGAGACAGTTGGGCTGGCGCAGTGGGCTTCTCGCGATTTTCCTCCTGCTTGGCCTTGGCGATGGAGAGACACAACGGGCAGGGAGCTTCGCCGCTGAAGGTCTTCTGCACGGCCTCCGTCACCGGAGCGATCCGGGAGTACTCCACGATCATCGTGCTCCAAGCGACCCCCTGAAGAATAACCCAATGACCTCCGGCCATCGCGAAGAGAGCCAGGCAGAGGAGGACATGTCCAAGCTTCAGGAACATCTTCCGGTAGCGTCAGCGTTTTGGTGACGTTGGTCAATCTTTTCAATCGAAAGATCGTTGGCGGACAGAACCGGTTGTGATTCTCCGAGGACGATGAAATCGAAAGGAGATGCATTCGCCAGGTCGTCAAATGGCTTGGTCATCTTCAAAAACAGGAAATCGAGCGGTCGCATGACAGGGAACGTCTCGACCGCGAAACAGTCCGGGTGAACGGGGGGCCGTTCAGCGGATGCGGTGGCGGCCGTCGCCGACGCTCAGAACTTCGATGCGAACGGGAGTAAGTCCTTGTTTGTGGAAGCCGAGCTTTTTTGCGGCGGCGGAAGTGACGTCGAGCATTCGGCCCTCGACGAATGGCCCGCGATCGTTCACGCGCAGGACCATCGATTTGCCGTTTCGGAGATTGGTGACACGAATCCGGCAGGGAAGGGGAAGCGTTTTGTGGGCTGCGGCCTTCGTCCAGGGGTATTGCTTTTCCCCGATGGCGCTTTTGCCCGGGAAGATGAAAAGAAAACTCTCGTCGAAATGCGAGGAGATGCCTTCCTCCACGTAACCGACGGCTTCCTGCGGGTGCATGGGATGGTAGGTCTGCCCGCGGACCGAGTAGGGTTTGTATTTGTAGCCCTCGTAGCCCCCACCGCAGGCGGAGAGGAAAACCGAGAGAGTCCCTGCGACGAGAAACGCGCAGAGTGGCCGGAAGACCACGTTCCGGCGCGCTCCGTTCTTTTCCATGAGTGCCGCTTTGAGACGCCTAGGCGGGTGCGGGAGCAGCAAATCCTCCCGGAGGCAGTTCCGGCTTGATTGGCTCGGAAGGTTCGGCCGGCGCATCCGATGGCGGCGGTGGGAGTGGCGGCGGGGCCGACACGACCTTTTTCGGCGGATTCCGAAGCTCGCCGTATTGGACGATCTCGCGAACGTGTTCGGCGTCGAGAGTCTCATACTCGAGCAGGGCCTCGGCGATCTTTTTGACGTGATCGCGGTGCTTCTCGAGAATGTCTTTCGCGCGATTGTAAGCCTCATCAATGATGGACTTGACCTCGGCATCAATCTGCTGCGCGGTCGCTTCGCTGTATTCGCGAGAGCGGGACATTTCACGCCCGAGAAAAACATAGTCGTTGTTCTCGCTGAAGCTGATCATGCCGAGCGCGCTCATTCCCCATTCGCATACCATCCGGCGGGCGAGGGTGGTGGCTTGCCGGATGTCGCCCGATGCCCCGTTCGAGACATCATTGGAAAACATCTCCTCGGCGATCCGACCGCCCATGGTGACCGCGAGAAGGTCGAGTGCTTCTTTTTTTTGCGTCGAGTATTTGTCACCTTCGGGCAGATACATGGTGGCTCCGAGATAGGGACCACGGGGAATGATCGTCACCTTGTGCAGCGGGTGGGTATGCTCGAGCAGGACGTTGATGAGGGCGTGGCCTGCTTCGTGCCAGGCTGTGGAAATCTTTTCCCTTTCGCTCATGGCCATGCTGCGGCGTTCTTTGCCCCAGCGGACTTTGTCGCGGGCCTCTTCCAGTTCGTGCTGACCGATGGCTTTGAGGCCTTTCCGGGCCGCGAGAAGGGCGGCCTCGTTCATCACATTGGCGAGTTCAGCGCCGGAGTAGCCCGGCGTGCCACGGGCGAGCAGGCCGAGATCGACTCCTTCGGAAAGCTTCACCTTTTTGGCATGAACCTTGAGGATTTCCTCGCGACCTTTCACATCGGGAAGGCCAACGGTGACCTGTCGGTCGAACCGACCGGGGCGGAGGAGAGCGGGATCGAGCACGTCCGGGCGGTTGGTGGCGGCGATAATAATAACGCCGTCCTGCGTATCGAAGCCGTCCATCTCGACGAGAAGCTGGTTGAGCGTTTGCTCGCGCTCATCGTGACCGCCGCCGAGGCCATGACCGCGATGACGGCCGACGGCATCAATTTCATCGATAAACATGAGGCATGGGGCGGATTTCTTCCCCTGCTCAAACATGTCGCGGACCCGCGAAGCGCCGACGCCGACAAACATTTCCACGAAGTCGGAGCCGCTGATCGAGAAAAACGGCACGTCGGCTTCTCCGGCGATGGCCCGGGCGAGGAGGGTTTTGCCCGTGCCCGGTGAGCCGACCATGAGCACGCCTTTCGGAATGCGGCCGCCGAGCTTTTGAAAGCGTTTCGGATCTTTGAGAAACTCGACGAGTTCCTGAACCTCGTCCTTGGCTTCTTCGACACCGGCGACGTCTTTGAAGGTGATGCGATTTTTCTCCTTCGACATCATGCGGGCTTTGGACTTGCCGAAATTCAGCGCGCCCTTGCCGGCCATTTTGATCTGCGAGCGGAAGAAGAAGTAGAGGATGACCAGGAACAGGATGATTGGCAAAAAGCTGACGAGTGCCGACGCGAGGTAATCGGATTTCGGAACGATCGATGGCGTGATCCCGGCCGCCTTCAGAGCCTCCTCGATTTCGGAACCGTTGAATGGCGTGAAAACCGGCGTCCGGAACGAGACGGTCACCTCCTGCCCGGCCTGACCCGCGACGGTGGACTTTTGTTTGACCTTGCCTTCGAAGTACTGGGTATTCCGGCCTTCTTCGACGACCAATTGGAGTGGTTCGTCGGTGGAGGAGACGACTTTGCCCTCGCGAACGAGTTCGAGGAATTTCGGGTAGGGAATGAGCTCGGCTTGAGTGAAGCTGTTGCCACGGAAGAGGAAAGCTCCTCCGATGAGGGCGAGGGCGACGGCGAACAAAACAAGACCCCGCCAGTTCATTTGCGGGTCATTGCCGCCCGGACGTTGACGGTTGTCGTTGGGCGACTTCGAATTTTCTTCTGACATCCCCCGAACTTTCCTCTATCGGTGGCCATTGGCAAATGCAAAAAACGAACGACACCTACCGGAGGGCCGGAAGAATGAACCCCGGGAGCGTGGTGGTTTCGATCCACGACGTCAGTCCACTGACGCGGGAAACGACACAAACGATCCTCTCGGAGCTGGAGCGGGAGGGGTTTGACCGCGTTTCCCTGCTGGTTGTGCCCGATCATCACCATCGGGGACTGATCTCGGAGGATGCTGCGTTTGCGGCGTGGTTGCGCGATCAGTGTCGCGCCGGGCATGAAGCCGTGTTGCATGGATTTTATCATCTTCGGGAAAATCGGGCGGCGGACGGGCTTTGGAAACGGGCGGTCACAAGGTCCTACACGGCAGGCGAGGGCGAATTTTTTGACTTGGGCGCCGCGGAGGCTTCCGAACGACTTCGTCGCGGTCGGGCGGCACTTGAAGCGTGTGGCGTCACGCCCACCGGATTCATCGCGCCGGCATGGCTGCTGGGAGCGGAGGCGGAAACGGCCGTGCGGGATGCAGATTTTGAATACACCACACGAATCGCCACCGTGAGCGACTTTCGGGGCGGTCGGGTTCATCGGTCGCGAAGTCTGGTCTGGAGTGTCCGCGCCTCCTGGCGGCGAATTTGCAGCCTCGCTTGGAATGCCCTGGTCTTACGCAAAGAAACGTCGAACCGTCTCCTGCGCATTGGGATTCATCCTCCGGATTGGGAGCACCCGGCCATCCGGCGTCAAATTTTACAACTCGCCACCCGGGCACTTGCCGCGCGCGAGCCGATGTCCTATGAACAATGGCTGGCCCGGATCCGGGCCGAGCGATGAACGCCTCCATTTCCCGAGCCGACCTCCATGTGCACTCGCGGTTCAGCGACCGTGCGGCCGATTGGGCATTGCGACGTCTGGATTTTCCGGCGAGCTATTCGGACCCTGCGAAAACCTACGAGGAACTTCGCGCGGCGGGTATGGATTTTGTCACGCTCACCGACCACGACACCATCGAGGGATGTCTGCGGATTGCGGATCGCCCGGGCGTGATCATCGGCGAAGAGGTCACGGCTTACTTCCCCGAGGACGAGTGCAAAATCCATGTTTTGGTCTGGGGAATCTCCGAAGCGCAACACCGGGCGATCCGCGAATGCCGCGAGAGCATCTATGATTTGCAGGCGTATCTCTTCCGGGAGCGCATCGCCCATGCGGTGGCGCATCCCTTCCAGAGCGTGAACGAAAAGCTCACACCGCTTCACCTTCAAAAGCTCGCTCTGCTTTTCCGGCACTTCGAAGGCATAAACGGAAGATATTGCGGACTGGTCAGCGAGACGACGCGGGCGTGCCTGGGTGCACTGACCCCGCGCCATATCGAGATTTTCGCGGCGCGCACCGGGCTCGAGCCAACGCATGAAGATCCTTGGAAAAAAGTGTTCATCGGCGGGTCGGATGATCACGCCGGCCAGGCGCTCGCCCGCGCGTTCACCACGGTGCCGCATGTGGACGACAGTGCCTCGTTTTTGGAAAATATCCGTGCCGGAAAATGCGAGCCATCAGGTCAGGCAGGCAACCCGCTCGTCATGGCCCACAATACCTACAGCACCGGCTTCCAGTATGCGAAAGCACGCCTCGCCCTGAAGCCGAATGATCCCGGCACCGGGCTGATGGAAAAAATCTTCTCGCGCTTCATGGAGGGGCAGGATCCGACGGAGTTTTCGCTCGGTGAAAAACTCGGCTTCCTCGTCCAAGGCGTGGCCACCGGTAAAATCTTCGAACTCGCGAAAGCGGGCAATAGTTCCGTCTGGAAAGAATTGGCCGGCTACTTCGGCAAACCCGAAATGAAAGCCGCTCTGGCCAGGGAGACGTCGGGTGTTCCCGAACCGGAACGCCGGGCTTTTCTGATCGCGAACCTCATCGCGAACCAACTCGGCTATCGCTTGGTGACCCAGGCCATCCAGCAGGTCTCGTCGCGCAAAGTGCTCGAGTCCGTGCAAACGATCATTCCACTCGTCCCCCTTGTGGCGATGCTTAGTCCTTACATCCACGCGTTCCGTCTCCCGCGCCGCGAGTGGCTCCGTGAGAGTGCCCGCGCCCTGACGGGAGATGTCCCCGCCACCCTGCGCAATTCCAAGCGCGCTTGGTTCACCGACACTCTCGAGGACGTGAACGGAGTTGCCACGACGATCCGCCGCATGACGTCGGCCGCGGTGGCCTCCGGACATGATCTCACCGTGATGACGTGCCGTTCCGAAGTCGCCGATCATGGCATTCCGCTGAAAAACTTCGCGCCCATCGGCGAGTTCGAACTTCCCGAGTATGAACTCCAGCGGCTGAGTTTTCCACCCGTTCTTCAGATCTTCGATCACCTCGCCACCCAAGGATATTCCGAGATCATCATCAGCACGCCCGGCCCGCTCGGACTGTCCGCACTGGCGGCCGCAAAAGCGCTTGGCTTGCATGCCATCGGGATTTATCACACCGACTTTCCCCAATACGTCCGCATTCTTACGGACGACTCGTTCATGGAGACGCTCACGTGGAACTTCATGCATTGGTTCTATAGCCAGCTTGATGTCATTTACGTGAATTCGGAGGACTATCGCAAATGCTGGATCGAGCGGGGAATTGCGCGGGAAAAAATTCGCATCCTCCCGCGCGGGCTCGATACAGCGCTCTTCCACCCGTCCCGTCGGAATCCTGACTTTTGGCGATCCCGTGGGCTCTGCGACGGAGAGTGTGGCATGCTGTTTGTCGGACGTGTCTCCAAGGAGAAGAACCTCGATCTTCTGGTCTCGGCCACCCGGCGGCTGGCGGAAACCGGCACCCCGGCGCGGCCTCTTATCGTGGGTGACGGACCTTACATGGCCGAGATGAAGCGGCTCCTTCCCGACGCCATCTTCACCGGATATCTCGGCGGCGATGATCTGGCCAATGCCTATGCCTCGGCCGACTTTTTTGTTTTCCCCAGCACCACCGACACCTTCGGCAACGTCGTCCTTGAGGCGCAATCGAGCGGGATCCCGGCGATTGTTTCGGACGTCGGCGGACCGCGGGATTTGGTGAGCAACGGAGAAGACGGTCTAATCACCAAAGCCCTCGATGTCACCGAGCTCGCCACCGCCATCCGGCGCTTGGTCGACGACCCCGCCCTCCGCGCCAAAATGGGTGCCGCCGCCCGAAAACGGGTCGAATCACGGAACTGGACGACCGCCGCAGAGAAGTTTTGGGGCGAGTCCCCGGAATAGCCGCTTCGGTCAATAAGACCCGCGTTGGCGGGGGCCGAATCCGTCTGAGCGCAGCGGATGATTTCCCCGACTGTCCAGCCCCCAGGCAGAGACAAGTCCAAGGTATCCACTGGGAATCATAGGAGAGCGGGTAGCGGGAATCGAACCCGCATGGCCTGCTTGGAAGGCAGGAACTTTAC
>CAZEYT010000095.1:0-10003 GCA_964516295.1 uncultured Chthoniobacterales bacterium
GCACGAACCCGGTCCGCTGTCCCTTCACCACCGCATTCAACATCCCCTGCATGCCGTAGTTCAGATAAACGTACGCCGCACCGGCTTGGTGACTTTCGACGAAAGCGCGGGCGGCGGGGCGAAAGAACGTGTGGCAGGCGGCGTCCCCCTCGGCATCGTAGGCCTCGGTTTCGACCACAACCGCCTCGAACGCTCCCCAGACCAACCGCGCCCCCACGAGTCCGCGCGCGCAGGACACCGGATCCTTCTCGAAAAAGGAACGCCCGATCAGAGTCCGGTCGGATGGTCGATGAATTTCCACGGCAGTTGAAAACGATCCGAGAGGCGACGGGCGACTTCTTTCACTCCGAACGTTTCGGTCGCGTAGTGCCCGGCATAAAACAAGTTGATCCCCAATTCTTCGGCGGCGGTATAGCTCCAGTGTGGACCTTCTCCGGTGATGAGGGTGTCAACCCCCTCGGACGCCGCCTGTGCGATGCTGGAACCCGCTCCGCCGGACGCCACGCCGATGCAGCGGGCGACCACGGGACCGCCGGGAGCCAGATGAACCGGCCCGCTCACGGCAACCTCCAGGCGACCGCGCAGCACCTCGCGATTCACTTCGGTCTGGAATTTCCACCCGATCGAACTCCCGGCCGTTTTCAAAAACGGCTCCCCGTCCGACAATCCCAGCTCGGCGGCTAGAAGGGCGTTGTTTCCCACCTCGGGATGCGCATCGAGCGGCAGATGAACGCTGTAAACCGCCATGTCGGCCTCGACCAGCAGGCGCATTTTTCGGTAGGTCGCATCCGTCCAGCGTCCGGGGCCGCTCCAGAACAACCCATGGTGAACGATCAAGAGATCCACCCCGGCCTGCGCAGCTTCCCGAATGGTCACTTCACACGCATCCACCGCGGCCCCGATGCGAGCGAGGCTGCCGGAGTTTTCACATTGGAGGCCGTTGAAGGCCTGGGGGTAATCGGGCGTTGCCGCCGGGGAGAGCCAGTCGTCGAGAAAGCGGACCACATCACGGAGGTGCATAGGCAACAAATCTAGCCCCACCCCGACAAAAACGCACGCCCTACCCCCGCCCGGGAAAAAATTCCCTGCGTTCCGGCACTTGGCAAGGGTCGCGCCAATGCTATTGTTCGAACAAGTCATGAGGAGGAGATCGATAGGCGGTCTGTTGGCCATGGTTTTGGGGCTCGCCAGTGCGGATTTTGCGCGGGCGGCCGAGTCGGAGAGCGACGCCTTCCTGCCGGAGGAATTTTCCGCCCCCCGCCCGCTGCGTCTGAGCGCGGAAGCCGACCGCGAAGCCCGGGCGGCCGCTCTTTTTCTTCAGGCCCTGTTCGAGGAGGAATCCGAGGGGCCCGACAAAGCTTTGTCAACGAAGCGGAGGGTCCTCGCGTTGGATCCGGGTTTTACAGAACTCGCCATCGACGCCGCCCACCAATACCTCCGCCGGGGCGAGAATACGGAGGCGATTTCCGTGCTCAAAGATGCCGCAAAAGCCAATCCGGACGACCTGGCACCACCCCTCGCCCTTTCTGCCATCTATTTGCGGCAGCTTCAGAAGCCCGAACTTGCCGAGCGCTATGCGCTGCAAGCGCTGCAATCCGAGCCGGACAACGCGGCCGGTTACGAGGCACTTTGGGAGGTCTATCGCAACGGCTCCTCGCGCACCAAAATTGAGTCGCTTTTCAACCGGGCCGGGAAACGCGAGTTTGCAAAACCCGAATTTTGGCTTCAGATCGCCGACCTGCGGATGCGGGACGCCGCCCTCGACGGTCGGACGACAGCGACCGAAATTGAATCGATCAGCGGCTTGCTCGAGCGGGCTGCTTCTGATCGGGCCAACGCCGAGGCTCTCGCGAAGGCAGGTGACTACTACGTCCTCCTCGGCCGTCTGGAGCGCGCGGCTGGACTCTACAGTCTGGCTCTGAAGCTTCGCCCGACCCTCGAGAATATTCGCGAACGACTGGCCGGGTGTCTGCTCGAAACAGGCGACACGGCGGAGGCAATTGTCATTCTGGAGGAGATCGTAAAAGAAAATCCTCTCGAAATCCGCGCCTACGACCAACTGGCGAAGCTCCATTTGGCGGCCGGCGATCGTGAACGAGCTCTCTCCCACCTCCGCCAATCCCTCCTGCTGGCCGCGCCGGAACCGAGGCGCTTCGAGGATGTCATCCAGCTGAGCCTTGCCACCCGCAACGCCAAGTCCGCCCTTGAGGCTGCCAACGAGGCGGTGAAGAAGTTTCCGAGAAATGTGGAATTCCAGCTCTACCGTGCCATCGCCCTGAGTGAGCAGGATCAGCACGAGGAGGCGATCAAGGCGTTTGAACAGACCTTTGTGGCCGCGATGAACTCCCGCCCGGATCTTCTCGATGCGGACTTCTTCTTCGGCTACGGCGTCGCCGCCGAGCAGGCCGGCCGCATCGTGAAAGCCAGCGAGCTTTTCAAGAAGAGCATCGAGCTCGATCCCGCAAATTCCGCCCGCGCGTGCAATTATCTCGGCTACATGTGGGCCGACCGGAACGAGAATCTGGACGAGGCCGAGGAACTCATCCGCCGCGCCGTGGCCATGGAGCCAAACAATGGCGCGTATCTCGACAGTCTCGGGTGGGTCCTTTTCCGCAAGGGCCGCTACGAGGAGGCCCTCCAAGAACTCCTCCGCGCGGCCGCGGCCCTCAAGGAACCCGACGCGGTCGTCTTCGACCACATCGGGGACGCCTATGAGAAGCTCGGAAAGACGGCCGAAGCGGTTCTTTACTGGCAAAAAGCCCTTCAGGTCGATCCGGCAAACTCCGCCGTCACCGCCAAGCTCGACCGCCACGCTTCACGCGTGGCGCGCCAGCCGGCGGCGACTACTCCACAAACTCCAGCTCACTGACCGCTGGCACCAGGCCTTTCGCTGAGGCCTCGCCGAGAAATTTGCGAATCGCGGCCCGGCCGGTGTCACCGTAGTCGAGCGTGAAGTCATTCACATACATGCCGATGAACTGATCCGCGAGCGGAACATCCATGCCGCGCGCATGCGCCATGCTGTGTTCCACCGCCGGACGACGGTGCTCCAAGCCGTAGCGGATGCTCTCCCGTAGAATGTCCGAAAGCTCGCGACGCACATCGGGTGGAATGTCCTTCCGCACCACATTTCCGCCCAGCGGCAGCGGGAGCGATGTCGTCTCCTTCCACCACGCTCCGAGATCCCGCACCAGCTGAAACCCGTCCCGCGCGTACGTGAGCTGTCCCTCGTGAATGATCAATCCCACATCCGCGCGGCCGCCATTCACGGCGTCAAAAATTTCGTCGAATGGCACGACCGAATGGCGAAAATCAGATCCCAGATACAGTTGGGCGGCCAGAAACGCGCTTGTCATTTTTCCCGGAATCGCAATCTGCCGCTCGCGCAGCCACGCCCGGCGGTCGTCGTCGGTGCGAAGCTCCGCCACCGAGGGATCTTTCGTAATGAACATTGGTCCGTATCCATCCCCCATGCTGGCACCACTTGGGAGGGGAGCGTATTTGTCCAGGAGGTGCGCCAGCGCGTGGATCGACACGGCGGTGATGTGCAATTCGCCGCGGGTCGCCCGCTCATTAAGGGTTTGGATGTCCTGCAACGTGTGCTCGAAGCGGTAGCCGCGAAGGTCGATTTTTTCCTCAGCCATCGCATAGAACATAAAGGCGTCGTCGGGATCGGGCGAGTGCCCGAGCGTGAGCGGGATGGATTTCCAGTCGGTCATGTGAAGGCGTCACTCAAGCACGGGAACGTTCCCTCCGCCAGCAAAGTCACGCGGCACTCACAACCGGGTCTCGCCCGTGGCCAGCAATTCCACAAACCGCGCCGGATCCGCCACGTGCAGGAGCTTGTCGAGCATCTCCTTGTCCCGGCACAACCGCGCAATCGCCCCGACCACCCGGAGATACTCGGAGTCGAACGCCGAAGGAATCCCGGCCACGAAGACAAGCTGCACCTTTTCGCGAATGCCTTTGGACGACAACCCGCCGGACGATCTCCCCGCCGCCATCACAAGCGACGTCACGGCATTCGTCCGCCCGTGCGCAATGCACACGCCCGACCCGCTGCAGGAAAGTGCTGGAGCTGCCCGATCGATCACCGCCGCGTGCAGGGCCTCCCAATCCTGAACCCGCGCATCGCCCCGGAGTTTCCCGAGCACCTCGAGCACCCCGCCATCCTGATCCGTGGCGGAAAGCGCCAGATTCACATGGTCGGCCTGAAGGATTTCTGAAATCGGAATCATATATTACTGCCGCTCCACTTGAGTTTCTGCCGGAGCACTTCGCTGAAGGAGCGGCCGGGCAACATGGCTAGCGGAAGAGCGCGCCCGCTTTGCCGCAGAGAGAGACGGTCGCCGACACCCATCTCGGACGTATCCTGGCCGTCCACAGTCAGAAACACCGGCCGACCGGGCTCACTCAACGAGGCCTCGACCACTGAAGCATCGCTCACGACGACCGAGCGGTTCGTCAAAACATGCGGACATATCGGGGTCACGACCACGCTTCCCGAATCGGGCATCAAAATCGGCCCGCCGGCCGAGAGCGAGTACGCGGTCGATCCGGTCGGCGTCGCCACGATTAGCCCGTCGGCATTGTATTCCGTGAGCGGCACACCATCGATATCGACGCGAATCTTCACGAGTTCCGAGCGCTCGCCCCGGCTGATTACCGCATCGTTGAGCGCCTGGAAAATCTTCTCCGATCCATCCCGCCCGCGCAGGCGCACTTCGAGAAGCGGACGCGGACTCAGAATGTAATCGCGATCCAAAATGCTCTGCACCGCCCGGCCGACTTCCGAGGGACCGAGACACGTCAGAAATCCGAGCGAGCCGATATTGATGCCGAAGATCGGCGGAAGTTCGCGCTCGAGCTTGTGAACCACCCGAAGGATCGTCCCGTCACCGCCCATCACCACCAGCAACTCGCAGGAGGCCGCCATTTCCGGCACATCCGGACCCGTGGCCTCCCCCGCGAGCGGAGCCGTGTTTTTCTCCAAAAGAAATGGAACGCCGCATCGCCTGAGCCCCGCCACCACCGCTTGCACAACCGAGGCGGCAGCGGGTTTTTCCGAGTGGGCGACGAGACCGATCACGCCTTCCCCCCCCCACCCGGTCGCAAATTGGCGAGAAACTCAACATTTCCATCACGACCGGTAATCGGCGACTCGCGAAATCCGAGCCACTCCCGCCCGCTACTTTCCACAAACGCACGGACCTTGGTGACCGCCCGGAGTCGGGCTTCGTCGTCGCGGACGATCCCGCCGCGCCCGACATCCTCCCGACCCAATTCGAATTGTGGTTTGATAAGTACGACCATGTCAGAACCCGGCTCCACCAACTCAAACACAGCCGGGAGAACCAATGTCAACGAGATAAAACTCAAGTCGGCCACCGCAAGCGTGGGTCGGGGCACGAACTCTCCCGGATGAAGATACCGCGCATTCACCCCTTCCCGCACCTCCACCCGCCCATCCTGACGCAGCCGCCAGTCGAGCTGACCATGCCCGACATCCACCGCATAAACCTTCGCCGCCCCTCGCTGGAGGAGGCAATCCGTGAACCCTCCGGTGGACGATCCCACATCGATGCACACACGCCCCGTCGGATCGATCCCGAAGCTGTCGAGAGCCCCCTCGAGCTTCAGTCCGCCTCGCCCGACATACTTCTCGCGTCCCGCCAGCGTGATCTCTGCATCGGCGGCCACACTCATTCCGGCCTTCGTCGCCGGTTGCCCGTTCACCAACACCAACGCAGCCATGATCGCCCGCTGCGCTTTTTCGCGGGACTCGATCAATCCGCGCTCCACCAGCGCGACATCCAAGCGGGACTTGCCAGACATTGTTTCTGCCTGTCACTCTGCACCGTTCCGTGCGACTCGTAACTCCTTTTCCGTATGTCTGACGAAGATTTGAAGCCCCGCATCAAGGCGATGATGGTCGAACACCTGATGTTGAAAATGGACCCGTCCGAGATCGGCGACGACACCCAGCTTTTCAGTCCCGAAGGTCTCGGACTCGACTCCATCGACGCGCTCGAACTCGCGGTTGCCATCGAGAAGAAATTCTCCGTTGCCACCCCGAGCGCCGAAGTCGCCCGCAAAGCCTTTGTCAGCGTCAACACGGTCGCCGACTACATCGCCTCCGAGCAGGCAAGAGCCTAGCGCGCGCTCGAAGAGTCCGCAGGCAAGGTCGTGCCGTTCCACCGAGCAGGGCCGAACGTTTCAGTTGCACGACCCATTTTCCCGTGCTACCGACACCGCCGCATGCCTGCAAACCATGACCTGACACCCTGGCACATTCAACCTCTCGAAGACTCGCTGCGCGACATCGGCACATCCCGCACGGAGGGTCTGGCCGAAGACGAAGCCGAGCGAAGGCTCGCCGCCGACGGACCCAATGAACTCAAGGAATCCGGCGGACGCGGGCTCCGACACATCATTTGGGAGCAGGTCAGCTCGACCATGATTGTCGTCCTCCTCGTCGCCGGTGTCCTGGCTTGGTTTTTGAAAGGCGGCGACGGCGTGCCGATTGATGCGATTGCGATCTTCGCGATTGTCATCCTGTTTGTTGTTCTGGGTGTGCTCCAAGAATACCGCGCCCAGAAGGCCATTGCCGCCCTGAAAAAACTTTCGTCACCGAACGTCCGCGTCATTCGTGGCGGTGTGCTCCGCGAGATCTCCGCCCGGGATCTCGTTCGCGGCGATCTGGTTCAGATCGAGACCGGCGGGGTCATTCCCGCCGACTGCCGCATTGTTGACAATATCAACCTCCGCGTTCAAGAGGCGGCACTCACCGGCGAGTCGGAACCGGTGGAGAAAACGGACGGCGTCCTCACGAATCCCGAAGCCGGCATCGGCGACCGCACCAACATGCTTTTCTCCGGAACACACGTCACCTACGGACGTGGCTCGGCCGTCGTGGTCGGCACGGGCATGACCACGGAACTGGGCAAGATCGCCTCGCTTTTGCAGGAGGTCCAACACGATCCCACCCCGCTCCAAAAGCGCCTCGACCGCTTGGGCAAAACGCTGGCCGTTCTCGCCGTCATCATCGCTGCGCTCGTCGGTATCACCGGTCTCGCCGAAGGCAAAACCGTTGCCGAGATCCTCATTCTCGCGGTGAGTATAGCTGTCGCAATCATCCCAGAGGGCCTACCGGCCGTCCTGACCTTCAGTCTGGCCATCGGCGCCCAGCGCATGCTCCGGCGGAAAGCCCTCATCCGCAAACTGCCTGCGGTCGAAACCCTCGGCTCGGTCACCGTCGTCTGCTCGGACAAAACCGGCACGCTGACCATGAACCGCATGACCGTCACCCGCCTCGCCACCGCAGAGGCCGTGGAGCCGTTCGCCGCAGGACACCGACTGACGGCTGATCAGGAGACACTCCTGCGGGCTGCGACCCTGTGTTCGGACGCCACCGTGTCCGCGTCCGGGGACGGCGTAGGCGACCCAACCGAGATCGCCATCGTCGCTGCAGCGGGCTCGAGCCAGCTCGCCAAGAACCAACTGGAATCCCAGCAACCGCGCGTTCATGAATTCCCCTTTGATTCCGACCGGAAAAAGATGACCACGGTTCACAAAGGCCGGGACCAGCGCATC
The DNA here is from genome assembly GCA_964516295.1 of uncultured Chthoniobacterales bacterium. Taxonomy (GTDB): domain Bacteria; phylum Verrucomicrobiota; class Verrucomicrobiia; order Chthoniobacterales; family Terrimicrobiaceae; genus CAZEYT01. Next base: position 7,594 of record CAZEYT010000095.1, read on the forward strand.
GTCGCCTACACCAAGGGCGCTGCCGATCAAATGCTCGTCGCCTGTGATTTTGCAGAACAAGGCGGCCAAGTGGTTCCGCTGACCCCGGAGCTGCGTCAGCAGATCGAGGAAAGAAACCGCGGAATGGCCCGCGAAGGGATCCGCGTGCTCGGAGTCGCCTGTCGTTCTTTGGAGCGCGTGCCGGAAACGCTGGATCCGTCCACCGTGGAGACAGGCATGACGTTCCTTGGACTCATCGGCATGATCGATCCACCACGCCCCGAGGCCAAGGCCGCCGTCGCGCGCTGCCACACAGCCGGAATCCAGGTGAAAATGATCACGGGAGACCACCCAGAGACCGCTTTGACCATCGCCAGGGAACTCGGGATTGCCGGTCCGGACTCGAGGGTTGTCACCGGTGTCGAACTCGAACGCATGGAGATCGCCGACATCCGTGGGATCGTCGGGAAGACAGCGGTCTTCGCACGGGTTTCGCCGGAACACAAACTCAAGATCGTTCAAGCGCTCCAAGAAAACGGGGAAGTCGTGGCAATGACAGGAGACGGAGTCAACGACGCACCCGCGCTCAAAAAAGCCGACATCGGCATTGCCATGGGCATCACCGGCACGGATGTCGCCAAGGAGGCTGCCGACATGGTCCTCGTGGACGATAACTTCGCCACCATCGTCAACGCGGTGGAGGAAGGCCGGGTGGTCTTCGACAACCTCCGGCGCTTCATCATGTTTTCGCTCGCGGGAAACGTCGCCAAGGTTCTCGTCGTCGCCGTGCCACCCCTGCTCGGCATGATGGCGATGCTCAAACCGATCCAGATCCTTTTCTCCAACCTGCTCACCGACGGACTCCTCGGCCTCGGCATCGGAATGGAAGCCGCCGAGAAAAACACCATGACGCGACCGCCTTATTCGCCGAAAGAAAGCGTCTTCAGCCGCGGCGTCGGCATTCACGTCGCGGTCGTCGGACCGGTCGTCGGCCTCCTCTTCATTGCCTTTGGCGCCTGGCAATGGAACGCGATGGGACTTCCCGACGCCCTCGCCGACGATCCCAGCCGCTCCGCTGCGGCTTTCCTGCTTTGGGGAACGCTCATGTTCACGGCTCTCGCGTTCATGCAAATCGTCCGCGTGTTCTGCTCGCGTTCCTTCACCGAAGCCGCGTGGAAAACCCCGCTTCGCGCCAACCCCACGCTGCTCGGCATGGCTGCTTTGACGTTGGTGCTGCAACTCGCCGCCGTCCTGCTCGCTCCCGTGCATTCGTTTTTCCACACGATCGCCCTGCCGGTTCACCTCTTCGGTCTCGCCATCGCCATGGCCTTGATCGTGTTCTTCCTGATGGAAATGCTGAAAGCCCTCCTGCGCCGCACGATTGCTTAGTCGCAATCAAAAGAAACAACCCGGCACAGCCCTCAAGAAGGATCCCTTTCGTGCTGATCGCAAAACGCCCTCGCTCACGAAGAGCAATTCCCGGGACGGATTTGCAGAACCCCGACTAGTGATGGAAGCCCATCTCCTCCATCTGACGGGTGATGAAGTCCACGTGGTCGCGGGTTTCCTGACAGGCCGCGAGGGCGAATTGCTTGAGGTGGTCGATCTCGTCGCCATCGATCCAGTGTCCGCCGGAGACAGGGTCCCGATCGACGATGAGTCCGTCGGCGATGTCGAGCTGGAGGGCTTCGCAAAGGGCACCGGTCTTCGGCGAAATGACTCGCGCATGAGTTTCCGTCGCCGGCTTCCATTTCATGTTTTCCAACCGGATCGTGAGTTCGGGAAGAACGAGGTTGAGTTCACCGGCGTCGAACCAAATGCCGTGACACTTGGGGCAAATCTCCACGTGGAAGCGTCCGTTGCCGGGGTAAACTTGGGTGACGAGAACCTCTTGATCGCGCGGGCAAAGCATAACGAGACATTTAGAGCACCTTTCAAAAGAAAAGTCCAAAAAGAAGACTTTTACTTTTTGAGAGGTTGTCGCGATAAGATGATTTTTGAGACATTTGGCTTTTCGGAAATGGGTTTTGGCTGTCGCTCGAAGTTGAGCCTCGCTTCGCCGACCACGTATCCGTCCGCTACCAGCACGTGGCCGCTGGATTTGAGTTGAACAAGAAACGTGCGCATGGCTCCGCCGCTCTCCCCGGCAGAAAACAAGATGTTGGCGTCGAGATCATTCGTACGGTCACTATCGTGCGCCAAGACGGACCACAGCTTTCGCCAGATCGGGTTCCGCTGCGTCAAACTCCGCAACCCGCTCAGGCGTGTAGATTTTTACCGGGAGCGTTAAAGCGGGGTTGGAGAGGGACTCCATCTGACGTGGTTTCGGCGATGAGGCTGTCCTGCGGGGGGATTGCTGCCGCCATCCGCATTTTTGGCGGCGCAAATTTTTTTCTGTAAAAGTTGAGGGTTAATTCTTGGGCAGGTCAGC
>CAZEYT010000096.1:0-9966 GCA_964516295.1 uncultured Chthoniobacterales bacterium
GTCTTCGGCGCGAACGATTTGAAGCCGATGATTTCCAGAGATTGCAGATACATGGGAACTTCCTTAAACTGATTTTTCGAGCATGGTAGGTTTCGAGGGTCGCGAGGCAAGAGAAAATACCATATGATGCGCGGCCAAAAATCAGCACTACAATATATAGCGTTTTCCGTTTATGAATGACCCACGCGTGGAGGAACTTCTCGAATTTTTGCGGTTTCCGAGCGTATCGGCCCAATCTGAGCACCGCAAGGATGTCCAGGCCTGCGCCGAGTGGCTAGTGGCGAAGCTGCAGCGGATTGGTCTGGAGGCCCGGCTGGCACCGACGGCGGGAAATCCCATCGTGCTCGCCCGTACGCTCCGGGATCCGGCCAAGCGGACGGTCCTCATTTACGGGCATTATGACGTGCAGCCCGCCGAGCCACTCGAGCTTTGGACGACGGCGGCGTTCGAGCCAGCGATCCGGGAGGGACGGATCTTTGGGCGCGGCTCGACCGACAACAAGGGCCAGATCTTCGCCCACATCCTCGGCGTTGAGGAATCCCTCGCTGCCGGTCCTCTGCCGGTGAACGTGATTTTTCTCATCGAGGGCGAGGAGGAAGTCGGGAGCGAAAATCTCGCCGCGTTTCTCAAAGCCCACCGCGACGAACTGGCCTGTGATATTATCGCCATTTCAGATACCGGCATGGCGGCCGATGGCTATCCGACGCTCAGTTACGCACTCCGTGGGATTGCCGCGATGGAGGTGAAGGTAAAAGGTCCGTCGCATGACCTTCATTCGGGCGTCTATGGCGGAGCCGTGGCGAACCCTGCGACAGCGGCGGCCCGACTCATCGCGAGTTTGCATGACGCCGACGGCCGGGTTGCCATCGAGGGTTTCTACGAAACGGTGCGCAATCTTGAGCCGTGGGAGCGCGAAGCCGCCGCGGCCGCACCGGTGCGCGATGAGGACATCGCCGAACAGGCCGGTGTTACCGAGCTCTTCGGCGAGCCGGGCTACAACGCTCTCGAGCGCATCGGCGCCCGTCCCACAGCCGAGGTCAACGGCCTCGGCGGCGGATACCAGGGCGAAGGAAGCAAAACCGTTCTCCCGGCGGAGGCCTTCTTCAAGCTGACCTTCCGCCTCGTCAGCGACCAATCTCCCGACGCGGTGCTCGACCTCGCCGAGGCCCATCTCCGCAAACACTGCCCGCCCGGCGTTCGTCTGGAAATCGAGCGCGGTCATGGCGGCGCTCCCTATTTTGCCGATCCGAATTCCACCGACGGCCTCGCCGCCCGGCGCGCTCTGGAGGAAGTCTTTGGAAAAAAGCCGGCGCTCCTCCGGGAAGGCGGCTCGATTCCGATTCTCACCGCGCTCCGCGAGACGCTCGGGTGTGATTCCCTGCTCGTTGCCCTCGCCTCCCCCGACTGCCGAGCCCATTCGCCGGATGAAAATTTCCCGCTGGAGAATTTCTTCGCCGGCATCCGGCTGAACCAAGCCCTGCTGAAGGAACTGGCCGGCTGACGCCTCAGCCCGCGAGGACCTGGCGCGAGCGCTCCTCCAGCGCGTCGAAGAATTCCCGCGTGCTGCCCTCGATGTGTCCGCGCCAAAATGCGCCAATCGGCAGACTCGGAAATCCTTTGAGCGGAAAAAGCCGGATCGCTTCGTCGCGGAGAAGATCCGGCGTGGCCACGGCCAGCCCGGCCCCGAGCCCGTTGCGCACGTAGATGCTCACGAGATCCTGCGAACTGGTCTCCATCGACGTCCGCCACACCAAGCCCCGCTTCGCGAGTTCTTTCTGAAAAAGTCGCGGAAGCATCTCGTGCGGCGGCAGGCTGATGAGCGGGACTCGTCCGGCTGCACCCGCTTGCAGGACGGCCGCCGCCCGCGGAAACCGGTCGAGGTCGTCGCCTTTGCGAAGAATCAGCGCAAGCGGCAGGCGGGCGAGCACGTGGGAGCGAAAGCCGGGCGGCAGCTTGGTTTCCAAAACGGTGATCGCGATATCCGCCGCGCCCTCCCCAATCAACCGCTCCGCACCGCGCTGGTCGATCTCCTGCAACGTGAGTTTGAGATCCGGAGACGTGCGCCGCATCTGCGCGAGGATGGACGGGACGTGCCCGCGCATCACCTCGGTGAGTCCGGCGATGCGAACGGTCTTTCCCATCCTCCCGCGCAAATAATCCTCCGTTTCCTGAAGACGTCCGAAAAACGGCTTTGCAAAATCATAAAGAACCTGCCCCGCGGAGGTGAGCCGGAAGGGACGTCGCTCAAAAAGACGGACGCCGAGTTCTTCCTCCAATCGGGCGACCTGAGCGCTCACGGCCGGCTGTTGGATTCCATACGGCATGCTCCGGCAGGCCGCGACGATCCCGCCGCTGCGGGCGACGTGATAGAAAAGTTCAATGTGGTGAACGTTCATCGATAAAATCGATATTCATATAAAAATGTTCGATTATGTAAATAAAAGAACCGGCCACAGGATTCGCGTCGATGAAAACGATAATCCGTCGTCCGGGTCTCCCGGGTCTCCTCGCCGCCCAATCGCAGGTCGCCTTCAATGACAATGCGATCAAGTTGGTATTGATCGGGCTTGTTCAAATGCTCCTGCCGGCCGGTGAAGCGGCGGGTTGGGTGAGTGCGATTGCTCTTTTGTTGGTCGCGCCGTTTGTGATCTTCGCACCGATCACCGGGTGGCTGGCCGACCGGTTTCCGAAGCGGGATGTTCTCACCGGGTGTCTTTGGTTGCAGTTGGGGGTGATGGGCGTGCTGGCCGCGGCCTGTGCGATGCAGATCCTGCCGCTGGCGGTGGCGGGATTTTTTCTTCTCGGGATTCAGTCGGCCCTCATGGCCCCGGCCCGCCGCGGCATGGCGCGGGATCTGGCCGGGGAGAGCGTCGGAGAAGCCATCGGGTGGATGGAAATGCTCTGCATTGCCGCGATTTTGGTCGGGAGTCTTGCCGGGGGCCAGATGATCGACGGCCTGGCGCACCAACTGGGTTCACCGTGGGCGGCCGCTTTGGCGTCGACTCTTCTTCTGATCATCGGCTGCATTGGAGCTCTGGTCGTGTTTCGCGGAACGCCCCGTCGTCCCGCGGCGACCTTCCGGGCGTTTTCGTGGCGCTTGCTGGTCGGCCATGGCGATCTTTTCTGCGTCGTGCGGCGGGATCGCAACATCTGGCGTGCAGCGTGGGGTGATGCGGCATTCTACCTCGTCGGCGGCTTTTTGATGCTGACGCTCGCGCAGGCTGGACGGGAACTCTTTCCCTCCGGACATGGTGCGGCGCGGGTGACCGGAATCATGATGGCCGTCCTCGGCGGCGGGGTCGCGCTGGGGAGTATCGTTGCGGCCCGTTTGAGCCGGCGCGGAATCGCCCTGGGGCTGGTGCCCGCCGGTGCGATCGGCATGGCGGGAACATTGATCGCCCTGGTTTTCATTCCCGCCGGGAGCGGCTTGTTTCTCGGCGGACTGGCCGTCGCGGGATTCTTCGGCGGATGGTATCTCGTGCCGCTTGGAGCATTTCTGGTGGATCGCTCCCGTGATGAGGAACGCGGTCAGGTGCTCGCGGCTTCGGGCATGCTTTCCAGCCTGGCCGGTGTGGCCGCCGTGGGTGTTCATGCCGTGGTTTCGCAAGGATTCGGAATCGGCTTGAGCGGTCAGTTTCTCATGGCCGGCGTGTTTCTGCTGGGGATAGCCGTCCTTGGCACGCGTCTCCTTTTACCTCAGGTGCTTCGCGTGGTGGCGCTGGCGTTGGCCCGGCTCCGCTATCGCGTGCGGGTGAACGGCGGCGAAAATCTGCCGGCGACCGGAGGAGCGCTCCTTGTCTGCAATCATTTGAGCTACGTGGACACGATCATTCTCTCGCTCGCTTCGCCGAGGCCGATCCGGTTTTTGTCGTATGCCGGGTTCTTTCAAACGCCGCTGCTCGGTCCGGTGTTGCGGATTTTCGGGGCGATACCGGTCTCGACCACGCAGGCCCGTGAAGCCATTCGCACGGCCGCGGAGCATGTGCGGGCCGGGGAGTTGGTCTGCATTTTTCCGGAGGGACAATTGACCCGAACGGGATGTCTTTTGGAATTGAAAGGTGGCTTCGAACTCATTGCCCGCCGCGCGAATGCGCCGGTAATCGTCGCCCATCTGGACGGTCTTTGGGGGTCGATTTTTTCGTATGCCGGTGGTCGCTACTTTTTCAAGTGTCCCCAAGGCTGGGTGCGACGAACCACGGTTTCGTTTGCCAAACCCCTCGCGCCGGCGGAAGCATCGGTGGGATTGGTGCGTGAAGGCCTGTTGGCACTCGGTGCCGCGGCGTTGGCCGAACGAAGTGTCGCGGACGATCCGGCACGGGAACTGGTTCGCGCCCTGCGGCGGAATCCGCTCCGGGTGGCGATGGTCGATCCTTCGGCGGTCAAAAAGCCGGTGCGTGCGGGTGTGGTCCTGGTCTTGTCAAAGCTCCTTGCGAGCCGCTGGAGCGGTCTTTCCGACGAGCGTGTGGGTGTGATCCTGCCGCCCGGGCTGGGTGGGACGCTCGCCAACCTGGGCCTTCTCCTCGCGGGGAAAATTCCGGTGAATCTCAATCCGCTCGTCAGTGAAACGGCGGCCATCGCGTGTTTGCGGGTGGGCGGCGTTCGCACGATTGTCACGGCCCGGGCGGTCCGTTCCAAGTTTCCGAAGTATCCGTGGCCGGAAAACCTTGTCTGGATTGAGGACGAACTTCGCAACCGGCGCGGCGTAGTACGCGAGTATCTCAAGACCCACTTGCTTCCCGCTCGCCTGCTCTTCCCGCACAAAACAAAACGCGGCGGCGAAGAGGCGGCCCTGCTTTTCACTAGCGGAACATCCGGTCTTCCCAAGGGCGTTCCGCTGACCGCCTCAAATCTGCTTGGCAACCTCCGGCAGGTTACGGAGACGGGGTTCTTGAAATCGGATGACCGTCTCCTCAGTGCTCTCCCGTTGTTCCACAGCTTCGGATTCACGATTGGCCTGCTCTTTCCGCTTCTCTGCGGCCGGACGCTGATCACTGCGCCGTCGCCGCTGGATGCCGATGCGATCTCGCGGGCCGCTCGTGAGGGGGTGCCGACGCTTCTGCTGACCACGCCGACGTTTCTGGCGGGCTATCTCAAACGCATCCCACGGGACGCCTTTGGAACGCTTCGTCTTGTGGTGACCGGGGCCGAACGTCTCCCGTCCGAGACGGCCGCCGCCTGTCGGGCGCGGTTCGGGTGTGATGTGGTCGAGGGCTACGGTCTCACCGAGGCGGCTCCGGTGGTCTGTCTGAACATGCCCCACCCGAGCCTGGGCTTCGCGGCGACTTCGGTGCAAAGCGGATCCCGCGCGGGAAGTGTCGGGCGGCTTGTGCCCGGCTTGGCCGCGCGGGTGCTCGATCCGGAAACGGGAGAATTCCTCCCCGGCCACTCGCGGGGCGTTCTGGCCTTGCGGGGTGTGAATGTGATTTCTGCGTATTTGGACGGTTCCTCTGCCGAAAAATTTCGCGATGGGTGGTTCGTCACCGGAGACGTGGTGACGGTGGACGCCGAGGGCTTTGTTTTTGTTGAAGGACGAACAAGCCGGTTCTCGAAAATCGGTGGCGAAATGGTTTCGCATGCCGCGGTCGAGTCCGCGGTTTCCGTGGCCTTTCCGGATGGAGCGCATTGTGTGATGGGATGTCCGGATGCCCAGCGCGGGGAGGAATTGGTTCTCTTGACGACGGGCAATTTGGATGAGCGGGAGCTTCGACGCGCTCTTCAGGAAACGGTTCCGAATTTGTGGATTCCCCGACGCCTCATCCGCCTTGACGCCCTTCCGCTCCTACCGACCGGCAAGCTCGACCTTGCAGAATGCCGCCGCGTTGCCGAGGCTGTCCCCGCATGACGACGTTAATCCTCGACGGCATTTGGGGTGGCCACACCCGCTGGGAGCGACTCCGTCAAAAAATCGAGAGCAGCGTGGGACCATGTCGCATCTGGGCCTACGACAACTCCGGACGTGCGTCGATCACCGAGGTCGCGCAGAAGCTGGTCGCCGAACTGGAGACTGTGCGCGGACCGTTTCATCTGGTGGGTTACAGTCTCGGCGGTCTGGTGGTGCGGGAGGCGATGCGTTTGCGACCGGGATTGCCGGTTCGGCGGGCGGTCTTGCTGCATTCGCCGCATGCCGGGAGTTGGGCGGCGGCCTTTTTGCCACTTCCGGCCTGTCGCGATATGCGACCCGGAAGCGCGTGGCTGCGGCGGTTGAATGCCGCGGATTGGACGATTCCGACGCTCGTGACCTGGTGCGCGACCGACCTGATGGTTTTTCCCGGGACATCGGCGCGCTGGGCACGGGCGAGCGAGGTCTGCCATTGCCTCATGCCAGCGCACGCTTGGCCGGTGGTCTCGCGGCGGCTTCACCACCGGGTGGTGGCTTTTTTGGCGAAGGAGACGCCGGTCAGTTCGGCATCAAATCCAAGCCTTTGAGCGTGTTTTCGTCGAAGCGTCCGTTCTGCCGGAACCCGGCGCTCTTTTGCCACATGCGAATGGCCGAGACGAGCGCGGCGTTCGGCATGCCGTCCTGAGGGCCGTTGTAGTAGCCGAGGAGACGGAGGTTTTTCTGGGCTTGGCGGACGACAGCGACCTGCATTTCGGGGCCGACGGAGATGTAGGGACCGCCTTTGAAAATATCCGCGAGGGCGACGTAGGCCGGAACCGGTGCAGCGCCTTCCACGCCGAGACGCTCGAGGGTTTGGCGGTTGAGTTCGCCGGTGACTTTGAGATTCTCCGCGATCTGATACCGCCGGATGGCCGCGCTGGTCTGGCTGCCCATCTGGCCGTCGATTGCGCCGCCATAGTAGCCATCCTTGGCCAGGCGGGATTGAACGGCGCGGATGGTGTCGTTGGCCGCCGCAACACTGAGGAAGGCCATCGTGGCAAGGAGAAGAACTGCGAGAAATTTCATGGATAAAGAATAGGCCCGTCGTCGCGGCGGGGCAATCAGTGAACGATGGAAACAGGCGTTCCGAGCGGGGCGTGGGCAAAGAAAACGGCCGCCGCGCCCTTCGGCAGGCGGATGCACCCGTGCGAGGCTGGATAGCCCGGCAGATAGCCGGCGTGCATGCCTACCGCGCCTGTGACACGCATGAAGTAGGGCATCGGTGCCCCGCGGAACCGACTTCCCGGCGGGCGTTTGTCGCGATTCACGCCGACGTTGGCCTTCACGACATTGCCCGCGGAATCGACGTAGTCGCCGTAGAGATTGGACACGTGATCCGGGCTTTTTTGGATGACCTTGAAAGATCCGGTTGGCGTGCCGTAGCCTTCCCGGCCGGTCGATACCGGAGCGCGCCCGACCTCCTGGCCGCCTTTGAAGAAAATGGCTTCCTGCGATGACAGGTCGATGACAATGGCCGGAGCGCCCGAAACGCCGTCGCCGTTCCAAGTCCAGTCAACATCCGGTGCGGAAAATTTCGGCGCATTCGCCTGCGGCGGGATTTTTTTCTGGCCGAAGATGATGCTTCCGTCCGGACCGAGATACGCGGTGGAGTAATCCGGGAAGCCCGACCCGCCCGGATTGCGGGCCGCGCAGGCACCCAGCATGAGAAAGATTCCCGTTCCGGCCAGACAGAGGAGGACCCGATGAGGGAGTCGCACGTGGTGGGGCTTTTTCATGAGGCTGGGGGCAGGTTTAGATCAAGTGTGGTATTCCTGAAGAGTTTTTACGCCATAGCCGGCGTTCTGGATGGCGCGAATAGCAGCCACGCTCTGGCGGGCGCCGCGGAGAGTGGTCATCGTGGCGACACGCGCCGCCACGGCCGCGCTGCGAATGACGACCTCATCCTTCCGGGGTTGTTGACCGCTCGGGGTGTTGAGGATGAAGTGGATCTCGCCGTTTTTGATGAGATCCAGAACGTTGGGGCGGCCTTCCTGGATTTTCAGCAGAGTCCGCACGGGAACGCCCGCCTTCTCCAAGAGCGTGGCCGTTCCGGATGTGGCGAGGATGGTGAAGCCGAGAGTGGCAAATTCCTTCGCGAGTTCAATGGCCGCCGGCTTGTCGCTGTCTTTCACACTGATGAAAACATTTCCCTTCGTCGGGAGCGGCGGTTGGGCCGACATCTGGCTCTTCGCGTAGGCGATGCCCATGTCGGGGTCGATCCCCATGACTTCGCCAGTCGAGCGCATTTCGGGGCCGAGAATGATGTCGACGCCCGGGAATTTGATGAACGGGAAGACCGCTTCTTTCACGGAATAGTGCTTCGGGACGATCTCCTCCGTGAAGCCGAGGTTGGACAGCGTATCTCCGGCCATAATTTTTGCGGCCAGCTTCGCGAGCGGCACGCCGATGGCTTTGCTGACAAATGGGACGGTTCGCGAGGCGCGGGGATTGACCTCCAGGATGTAAACGTTGCCGTCTTTCACGGCAAACTGCACGTTCATCAGGCCGCGGACGTCGAGTTCTTTCGCCATCGCCTTCGTGGCGCGCTTGACGGTTTCCAATGTTTCCGGGGCGAGCGAAAAGCTCGGGATCACACACGCGCTGTCGCCGGAGTGAATCCCGGCTTGTTCGATGTGTTCCATGACGCCGCCAATGACGCACGTTTGTCCGTCGGCGATGCAATCGACATCGACCTCGGTCGCGTCTTCCAAAAAGCGGTCCACCAAAACCGGCCGTTCCGGACTGGCTTCGACGGCGGTGCGGATGTAGCGGCGGAGGTCGGCTTCGTCGTGGACGATTTCCATGGCGCGACCGCCGAGCACGAAGGACGGACGGACGAGCACCGGATAACCGATGCGGCCCGCAACGGCGACGGCCTCCTGTTCGTTCGTGGCAGTGCCGCCCTGGGTCTGGCGCAGGCCGAGTTTGTCGAGCATGGCCGAGAAGTGTTTCCGGTCTTCCGCCATTTCAATGCTCGACGGCTGGGTGCCGATGATTTTGCACCCATTGGCCGCAAGGCCGGCGGCGAGATTCAGCGGGGTCTGGCCGCCGAATTGGACAATGACGGCATCCGCCTCCTCGCGCTCGTAAATGTTCAGGACGTCTTCCAAGGTGAGCGGCTCGAAGTAGAGTTTGTCGCTCGTGTCGTAATCGGTCGAAACCGTCTCCGGGTTCGAGTTGACCATGATTGTCTCCCAGCCGACTTCTTTGAGAGCGAAGGCGGCATGGACGCAGCAGTAGTCGAACTCAATGCCCTGGCCGATGCGGTTCGGGCCGCCGCCGAGGATTAGGACTTTCTTCTTCGTGCTTGTGCGGGTCTCGTCCTCGTCGCCGTAAGTCGAGTAATAATAGGGCGTGTAAGCCTCGAACTCCGCCGCGCAGGTGTCCACCAAGCGGTAGGTCGGAAGAACGCCGGCGGCTTTTCGTGCGGCCCGGATTTCGGGTTCGGTCGAGCCGGTGATGTGGGCAAGCTGACGGTCGGAAAATCCGAACTTCTTTGCCCGGCGGAAGGGCACCGGGCCTTTGTTGGCCGCGAGTGCTTTTTCTTCCTCGACGATGAGGCGGATGTTTTCCAGGAACCAAGGATCGATCTTCGAAAGATCGTGGATTTCTTCGACCGTGAGCCCGGCCAAGAAAGCATAGCGCAGGTGAAAAATCCGCTCCGCGCACGGAACGCGAAGTTTTTGTTTCACGATCTCCAGCGAGGCATTCGTATCCTTGCCATCGGCCCCGAGACCGAAGCGTCCGATCTCCAGCGAGCGGAGGGCTTTTTGGAGCGATTCCTTGAACGTGCGTCCGATCGCCATCGCTTCGCCCACGCTCTTCATCTGGGTGGTGAGCGTCGGATCCGCCTGCGGGAATTTCTCGAATGTAAACCGCGGGATTTTTGTGACGACGTAGTCGATGGATGGCTCAAAGCACGCCGGGGTCTCGCGGGTGATGTCGTTGCGGAGTTCGTCGAGTGTGTAGCCGACCGCGAGTTTCGCTGCGATCTTGGCGATGGGGAAACCGGTGGCTTTCGAGGCCAGGGCCGAGCTTCGTGAGACGCGCGGGTTCATCTCGATGACGACCATGCGGCCGTTGGCGGG